>DATJWL010000216.1:0-7388 GCA_035501215.1 Casimicrobiaceae bacterium | reverse complement strand
GCCTTCGTCGTATCGGGCGACTTCGGCGGATTCGCAGACGATCACGACGCGGCGTACCTCCAAGTCGGCTTCCAGGATGCCGCGCACAACCCGATCGGGATGGAAACCAACATCGGCGACTACCTCTCGAACGACCACACCAAGACGGGGTTGTGGGGCGCAGGCGGGTACGGTGTTGTGCCTGCCGGCGCACGCTACGCGGTGGTCAAGCTGAGCATGATTCACGTAGCCGGCGGGTACAACGACGGGTACGCGGACAATCTGCGCCTCGTCCTGTTCGCGGGCAACCAGGCGCCGGACTTCAATCAGCACGGGCTCACTGGATCGTGGTATGAGCCGGCCACCGCGGGGCAGGGCTTCGAAGTCGAGATCTTTCCTGATTTTCCGAGCGCGGGGAACGGACTCGCGCAAGTGAGCTGGTTCACCTTCGACGCGCTCGCCGGCGGCGTCGAGCGCCAGCGCTGGTACACGTTCAGCGGATCGGACGATCTTTCGAAGGGGATGACCATCTACGAGAACGCCGGCGGCAATTTCAACGCGCCTCCGATCACGACGGGTAAGCCGGTCGGGTTCGCCTTCCTGGCGTTCGATTCCTGCACGAGCGGAATCCTGATCTATTCCTTCACTGACGATTCGGGCCGCGCGGGCGTCATTCCGCTAACGCGGCTCACCCCGAACGTCACGTGCTCGACGACGGCGTCACGCCCCACCAACGCGGACTTCGCGCTTTCCGGCAACTGGTTCGACCCCACGACGTCGGGCCAAGGCTTGACGGTGGAAGTCAATCCCAACGCGGGCGCGGTGTTCGCGGCGTGGTACACGTACACGCCTTCAGGCGCGGCATCGGGGCAGCGCTGGTTCACCGCCCAGGGCAGCTTCGCAGCGGGTGCGCGCTCGATCCCCGTCCAGCTCTACGAAACCACCGGCGGGCTGTTCGACGCGCAGACGTTTCCCGCGCCGGCAACCGTTGCCGTCGGGAGCGGAGCGCTGAGCTTCGCCAGTTGCACCAGCGCGAAGCTCGACTTCAATTTCACGGGCGGCACGAGCGCCGGCAAGTCGGGGTCGATTGCGCTCGTGCGCGTAGGGCCCGTGCCGCCGGGTTGCGGCTGACCGCGTCCAACCAATGGAGCGAGCGATGCGAATCGTGAAGATCGCAGTGGCGATGGCGATGTCCGCAGTGGCCGCGATCGCCTGCGGTCAGGGCATGCCCGCGAGTTCGCTGTCGAAGTCGCCGGGTACCGCGCCGACGCGCGCAGGACCGCAGTTCTACCGCCTGCCCGCGGGCGCCTACGTGATGGCCTACGGCGGCCAACAGTTCGACGCCACCGTCACGGCACAGGCGCAAAGCATCACCGTGAGCTTCGGCGGGCTCACATACACCGGATCCATCGCCGCGAACACCAATCACTTCGGGTCGACGCAATTGGTGATGGGGCATCCCGCCATCGACGGAAATCTCACCGCCGATGGCGTGATGTCCGGACGCTATCTCACGACCGATTCGCGCGGCGCGCCGCGGCCGCCCGCCGACTTCGCGCTGACCCTTAAAGGCGCGGGACCGACGATCAGCAGCAGCAGCGGCCAGAAGGGCATTCCCGCAGGCACGGCGGCGCAGCAGACGCTCAATCCGCCCGCGTCGCCACCGCCCGCGACCGCCGTGATCAAGCCAGGTGATGCGAACTCGCTCAACCCGCAGCCTCTGCCTCCCAAGCCGGAGCCCAATTGGGGTAATCGCCCCGGCGAGCGCAACTCGCTCAATCCGCAGCCGTTGCCGCCGGAGCCGAACTGGGGGACCAAGCAAAACGCGCCTTCGACGCGCTCGTCGTCCGACGCGATCAAGAACACCGGTGTGGCCGGCCCGGCATCGATGCACCCGGTGCATGTGGGCGAAGTCGCGGCGAAGATGGACGGCGAGGATGTCTTGGGCACGGGCGCCGCCCTCGGACCGGGCTGGTTCGTAGCCGCCGTCCAGCGCGTCAACGTCTGGTCCATCTCCGATCCACCTGGCAGCCCCCCTTACGACACTGCGGACCGCGGCATCGTGGTCGAGGCGCTGCCCGATTCAGGGCAGGTCACGGCGAGAATCAAATGGCATATCGCGCCAGGAGCTTCGCTCGGTTACCAGATCACCTGGATCCTGTCCGGCCCGTACGGCCAGCGCCCGCTGATGACGATGCCGCTGACCGGCCCCTGCGACAGCTGACCGGCGACGGAAAAGCGAATCGGTAAGCCATTGGTAAGCCGTGAGTGCGCTGGCGGCCTTTCTTCGCGCCTACAGTCGGGCCATGTTCGATAAGGAGGGGAATGCCACATGAGAACGAAGCGGCTGCATCTCGTCCTCGCATTGACATTGACGCTGGTCGCAGCTTCGACGAGCGCCCAGGTTCCCGCGAGCTCGCTTTCGAAGTCGCCCGGCGCCGGGGCGAGCCGCCTGGCATCGAGGTACTTCGAGCTTCCTTCCGGCGCGTACGTCATGGCGTACGGCGGGCAGCAGTTCGATGCCACCGTCGCCGCGCAGGCGCAGACCATCTCGGTGAGCTTCGCGGGCTTCACCTACACCGGGTCGATCAGCGGCAATCGCTTCGTATCGACGCAAACGGTGACGCACCTTCCCGCGCTCGATGGCGAGCTCACCGACAACGGCGTGATGTCGGGGCATTACCTCACCGTCGACCCGCGCGGCGCGCCGCGCTCGCCGGTCGCCTTCACGCTCACGATGAGGGGTGCAGGGCCGACCATCCACAGCGGTAGCGGCCAGACAGGCATTTCCTCGAGCATGGCGGCCCAGCAAGCGCTCAAGCCGCAGCCGCCGCCCCCCAAGGGGACGCCCTCGGCCACGAAGCCGGGCGAGATGAATGCCATCAATCCGCAGCCGCTGCCGCCCAAGCCGGATTGGGGCGGTCACAGCTCGATCAATCCGCAGCCGCTGCCGCCGGAGCCGAACTGGGGCACGGCAGTCGCCCGCTGATGACGATGCCGACGACCGGCCCATGCGACAGGTGATCGGCCCGTGAGCCTCGAAAGCTACATCGTGCGCATCTATCGCCGCGAGGTCGACGGCATCGCCGGCGTCGTGGAAGAGCCGAGTTCGCGGCGCGTCAAGTCGTTTCGCTCGCTCGCGGAGCTCCTCGAGCTCCTGCGTCATCCACCCCGGGCGCCACGACGCCGCGGCGCCCAACGAACCCCAACGAAGTCGAAGGGAGACAAACCATGAATCGCTTCGCACTGGCAAGTTTCGCCGGCTCGTGCGCATTCGCGCTTGCCGCATCCGCCGCCGCGCAGTCCACGAGCGCGAGCCCGGCCAACAGCCTGAGACGCCCCGGGGGAGGAACGTCGGCCGCGACGCGCACCTCCAACGTCGCCGATCTCAAGGTGGTGCTCGCCGACCCCGTCGGCTATCGCGTGTACCTCCAGGAATGGAATCCGATGAAGCCCGACCAGGACACGCCGACGAACGTCCTCGACAAGCCGACGGGCATCAGCGGACCGATCAATGCGCTGTGGGATCAGACGCGCCAATTCTTAACCGACCCGAACAACCCGTCGAGCGTCCCCGCGCTGCTCAGCAAGCCGAACCTCATCGCCAAGGGCGTGACGCTCTATAGCGTTACGTTCACGGTGAATCCGCTGAGCCAACTCAGTCTCGCGGGGTCCGACCAGGGCGTCGTCATCGCGGGACAGAACGGCGCCGGCCCGCGCCCTGCCCCCGTCATTCCCAATTCGTTTTCCCTTCACCTGCATATCCCGGGCACGACGCTCGACTTCCGTTCCACCACACCCGACGCGAACGGCTTCGGCGCGCCGCGTGACCTCGATCCACACCTGTCCGCCCAGATCGACCTTGACGTGACCCTGGGTCTCGCCGTCGGCGGGCCGGGGCAGCCTTATCTGCAAGTGACGAACGTGCAGGTGATCGCGCAGAAGCCGAACGTCGACTCGCACAATTTCACTGGCGACATCCTCGTCGGCATCACCGACTTCCTGAGCAACGCGCTCTACGGCAAGAGCTTCAACGCGCTGCTCGATCAAGTACTGTCCACGCACAATCTCGCGGCCGATCCGGCGCACGGCGGCTTCGCCTTCGGGGCGGTCAAGACGTACGACCTGAAGGGCATGGCCAATAACTACCTCAAACCGGTGAACGACGCGGTCGCGGCCTCCGGCGTGACGCGCTACCTGCGAACGGGCGTGTGGGTGAAGTCGCAGCAAGGCGGCCAGGTGTTGGTCGGGCTGTTCGCACCACAGGCGATTCCCCTGCCGCCGCTCAGGGGCACCATGTCGGGCACCGTGCAGTTCGACTCGACCGTAACCAGGGCGGGCAAGACGCCATCGTCGTGCGGCCAACTCGTGGCCAACGATCGCATCGACGTCGAAGTGCAGTTGGGCCCGCGGCCGGTGCTCAACGTCGATCCGTTCAACTACGGCAAGGCGCCGATCCAGAGGCTCAACGTCGCCTTCAACGGGCAGCCCGTGCAGGGCAGTCAGTGCACGTATGCGCTCAACGGCCTCGCCGTGGGCATTCCCAACAGCGTCGAGTTCATGCCGCCGGTGGTGGCCCAGAACGGCAGCTTCGGCGGCGTTGCGCAGTACATCCAGCTCAAGCCCGCGAACTGGACAAGCCCCGTTGCAACTGCGGGCGCCATCGCGGACCGCAACCTCGTTGCATCGATGTCGATCGCGTCCAACCCGGGCGCCGGTGCGATGAAGGCGAATGCCGCGGGGCTTGCGCACCAGGAAATCAATCCTTCCGATCCGGAGGCGCGCGTCAGCGGCGTCCAGAACGCGGTCCAACCTGCGCAGACGCCTAGTTGGGGCGCGCCCGCGGCGACGGGCAGCAGCATGCGCCCCGCGTCGTCCGCGGCCGCGACGACGTTGCAACCGCATCCGGGCGCAGCGCCCTCGTCGCTCGGCTCGCAGGGGCAGCGGCAATGAGCCCGCGAACCGTGATCCTCATGATCGCGGCTTGCGGCATGTCGTCGGTCGTTGCGCAGACGCCTTCGTGGAACTCTCCTGGTGGTGCGAGTTCTATGCCCAAGCAGCCGCCGAGCGCGGTCGTTCGCAACGCGGTCAACAGCCCGGCCGCGGCCGCAGCCGCGCTCCAGCCGCCGCGCGACCGCGACTGCAAGGCCGCGGTTACGCAGGCGCCAGAACCTTTCGATCCCCGGCCCACGAAGTGGTACACGGACGGCACGGAGGATCACGGACAGATCTTGAATGCACTCGGCGGGCACATCACCGCCGTGGCCCACTACACGAACGACCTGCAAATGCGCATCGAGCAGCTGCGTTGCGAGCAGGAGAACATCAAGGCCAAGCTCGACTTCCTTATCCGAGTGACCGTTCGCTGATGCACAAAGGAGCTTCCATGCCACATCCCCTTTGCGCTTTTGCATTCGCCGGGTTGCTGCTCGCCGCCACGGTCGACGCCCAAACGACGAGCGACCCTGTCGTCGACCATTCGCCGATGTCGCAGGCGCTCGCCGCGCTGCCGCCGAGGCCGTACGACCAGCGCGTAACGGTCACGATCTTCGAGTTCAGGAGCGGCGTGCCGGAGGTGAACGCGGGTTCCGCCACCGACATGTTCACTACCGCGCTCATCAAGTCCGGGCAATTCCGCGTCGTCGAGCGGCAGCGGCTCCAGCAGGACGTCGTGAGCGAGAAGCAGCTGAACGCCGCCGGGCAGACAACCGGCGACATCGCCAAGAATCAGCTGCGCGGCGCGCAGTACATCTTCGAGGGAATCGTGTCGGAGGCGAACGCGTCGGAAGACACGCACCAGGCGTCGGTCAACATCGGTGGTCTTCAACTCGGAAAGGGCGCGAACAGGGACAGCATCGCCATCGACGTGCGCATCGTCGACGCCAACACAGGCGACATCCTCGACTCGATCGACGTGAGCAAAGTGCTCAACGACACGAGCTCCGGAATAAGCGGCACTGCGGCGCTGGTCGGCGCGGTCGCCGCCATGCGGGGGCGGCAGGTGAGCCCGCTCGTGCCCGACGTCAACGTGCAGAATTCGCACAAGGAGAGCGTGAACCAGGCGCTACGTGCCTGCCTCGAGGCCGCGGTGCTCGAACTCGTGAAGCGTCTCTACGCGAGCAACCAGGTCGCGATGCCGCACTGAAGGAACCTCGCATGGATCGAAGCCTGCTCTGCATCGCGCTCGTACCGGCGCTCCTATCGATCCCCGCGCTCGCCGCCGACTACCCTCAACGCAAGGCCGGCCAGTGGCAGGTCACCATCACGTCGGACAAGCCCGGGACGCCGCCCCGCGTCGAGGAACTCTGCACCGACGCCGCGACCGACGCCGCGCTCCAAAAGTTCGCGCTCGGCGCGAGCGACCAGCTCTGCTCGAAGAACGAAATCAAGAGCGTGGGCGGCGGGCGCTACACCGTCGACGCGGTCTGCACCCTCGGCAGGACCCAGTTGACGATGCACGGCGAGACGACCTTCACGGGCAGCACGGCCTATCGCGAAGAGGTCAAGACGCACTACGACCCGCCCCTGCGGGGGCGCAGCGACACGGTCACCGTTCGCGAAGCCAAGTGGACGGGGATGTGCGCGGGCGACATGCGGCCCGGCGACATCGTCGAGCGGCCGTCGCCGGCCTTGCCGACCGGGATGCGCCTCAACGTCAACGACATGGCCAAGTGAGAGGACCATGAGGAACATCGTTGCTTTCCTGTTGAGCTGGTGCACGCTCGCGGCCTATGCGCAAGCGCCGCAAACCGTGTATTTCCCGAGCGCCGACGGCAAGACCGAGCTCGTCGGCTACCTGTTCGAGCCCGCGGGACCGGGTCCGCATCCGGCTATCGTCATGCTGCACGGACGCGCCGGCCCCTACTCGTCGAACGTCAACGGGAGCTGCACGCAAGTGGGCCGCGGCATCGCGTCTCCGTGCAGCGCTAAGACGCTCTCCAAGCGCCACATGATGTGGGGCGAGTACTGGACGCAGCACGGCTACGTCGCGCTCCATGTCGACAGCTTCGGGCCGCGCGGTCGCGCGCATGGCTACGGCCGCGGCACGCACGACGACGCCGACCGCGACGAGGTGAACGAGCGCACGGTGCGCCCGCTCGACGCCGAAGGTGCGCTCGCGTTCATATCGCAGCGCCGCGACGTGCAACCGTCGCGCATCATGCTGCAGGGCTGGTCGAACGGCGGCAGCACGACGCTCAACACGATGTATCGCCAGTCACAGGCGGGACAAGTGCCGGGGAAGCCGCGCTTCCGCGCCGCGCTCGCGTTCTACCCCGGATGCGGAACGAAGGCGCTGTTATCGCAACGCTACCAGGTCGACGTGCCGCTGTGGGTCTTCCTGGGCTCGGACGACGAGGAGGTGTCGCCCACCGTATGTGCCGACGTCCTGCGCAAGAGCGCGACGGCCA
>DATJWL010000215.1:0-4463 GCA_035501215.1 Casimicrobiaceae bacterium | reverse complement strand
ACATGGTCGCGCACAGCTACGGCAAGACTGCGACATTCATGCCGAAGCCGATCGTCGGCGACAACGGTTCGGGCATGCACGTGCATCAATCGGTGTGGAAGGGCGGGCAGAATCTGTTCGCCGGCAACGGCTACGCGGGGCTCTCCGAGTTCGCGCTCTACTACATCGGCGGCATCATCAAGCACACCAAGGCGCTCAACGCAATCACCAATCCGGGAACGAATTCCTACAAGCGCCTGGTGCCCGGATTCGAGGCGCCGATCAACCTCGCCTATTCCGCGCGCAACCGCTCCGCCGCCTGCCGCATCCCCTACGTGAGCAATCCCAAGGGCCGCCGCGTTGAAGTGCGCTTCCCCGACCCGACGACCAATCCCTACCTCGCTTTCTCGGCGATGCTCATGGCCGGACTCGACGGCGTGCAGAACAAGGTTCATCCCGGCGATCCGCTCGACAAGAACCTGTACGATCTCGAGCCCGAGGAGGCGGCCAAGGTGCCGCATCCCTGCGCTTCGCTCGATGAAGCGCTCGATAACCTCGACCGCGACCGCGAGTTCCTGACTCGCGGCGGCGTCTTCTCGAACGACATGCTCGACGCCTATATCGCGCTCAAGATGGAAGAGGTGACGCGCTTCCGCATGACCACGCATCCGATCGAATTCGAGATGTATTACAGCCTGTAGTCGGCGCGAGCGGCAGCAGGAGTGTTAGAACCGGGGCGTGCCGGCGCGGCTCGCCCCGATCATTTGTTACACTCGAATTCATCATGCTGTGCTCATGGTCCGGCTGGCGCGCATGCGTCGTCGTCGCCTGGTGCTCGCTTGCGATGAGCGGGCAGGCGCACGCTGCCACGCTCGCGGGGAAGGCGAAGGCCGAGGGATGCACGGGAAAGCCGAGCCTCGTCCAGGGGACCAACCTGTACAAATGCACGACGCAGGGAGGAATGCATTATTTCAACCTCGAGGGCGCCGTGAACGAAGCCGCACCGAGCGCACGCGGTGGATCGGCTGCACCGCCGCCACAAGGCTTTCCCAAGGTCGACACGGCCACTCAGAAGGGTCGGGATGCCGTGCGGCGTAAGGTTCTTACCGACGAGCTCGCCGTCGAGGAGAAACTGCTCGCGGAAGTGAAGGGGGAGTACGGCAACGGCGCGCCGCCGCCGACGCAGGAAGAGAAGGACGTGCCCAAAAAATACGCCGACCGTCTCACCAAGTTGAGACAGACCATCGCTCTGCACGAGAAGAACATCGAGGCGCTGAAGAAAGAGCTGGCGGCAACGCGATAGTTCTCCGGGCGCAGAACTTGCTAGTATCGTCGCTGCCCCGCTTCGGCGACAGCATGTTCCGCCCACCGTCTTCCCTGCCCGACGAAAGCGTCTGGCCTTATCCCGGGCTCGAGCTGCTCGCCACGGCCGTGCTGCTTCTCGGCGAGGATCTCGTGGTGCGCTATGCCAATCCCGCTGCGGAGAATCTCTTCGAGTTGTCACGACGTCAGCTTGTGGGACACGGCGCCCGCACGCTCTTTGCCGATGCGCCGGCGCTATTCCAGGCCATCGACAAGGCGCTCGCCACCGGCGCCTCGTACACCGAGCAGGAGCTGGAGCTGGGCGTCAACGGCAAGCCGCGGCTGCACCTCTCGTGCACCGTCTCGGTCATCGAAAGCGACGCGGCGGCGCTCCTGCTCGAATTTCGCCACATCGATCAGCAGCTCAAGATCGCGCGCGAGGAACGCCTGCTCGAGCAGCAGCAGGCGAATCGCGAACTGATCCGCAGCCTCGCGCACGAGATCAAGAATCCGCTGGGCGGGATTCGGGGCGCCGCGCAGCTTCTCGAGCGCGAGCTCGATCGGCCGCCGTTGATCGAATACACGCAAGTGATCATCGGAGAAGCCGACCGATTGCAGACGCTGGTCAACCGGCTGCTCACCCCGCATCGCCTGCCGAGCTTTCGCCGCACCAACATTCACGAGATTCTGGCGCGTGTCGCGAGCGTGGTGCAGGCGGAATTCGCCGACGTCGCGATCGAATCGGATTTCGACATCAGTCTGCCGGAATTCGACGCCGACCCCGAGCAGCTTACGCAGGCAATGCTCAACGTGGTGCGCAACGCCGCGCAGGCGCTGCAGAGCGTGGCGCCGCCGCACGAGATCCGGCTAACCACCCGCGTCGCGAGAAGCGTCACCGTGGTGAAGCGGCGCTACCAGCTCGCCCTCGCGGTAACGGTCGAGGACAACGGGCCCGGAGTGCCAGAAGCGATTTGCGACAGGATTTTCTTTCCGCTGGTGTCCGGACGCGAGGGCGGCAGCGGGCTCGGACTCACCATCGCGCAGACCTTCATCGCGCAACACAACGGAACGATCGAATGCGAGAGCGCGCCCGGTCACACAACGTTCACAATCCTGCTGCCGCTGGAATTCAGTCGTGTCGGCGCGTAGAGTGAGACTCCGAGATGCACGCCTATGACGATCATCCATCCTTCCGAGGCGATCCGGTGAAGCCCGTGTGGATCGTCGACGACGACCGCTCGATCCGCTGGGTCCTCGAGAAGGCGCTCGCTCGCGAAGGCATCGCCTACCGCACCTTCGCTTCGGCGAACGAGATGCTGCAGGCGCTGCAGCAGAGCCGGCCGCAGGTGCTGATCTCCGACATTCGCATGCCGGGCGAATCGGGTCTCGCGCTGCTCTCCAACATCAAGCAGCGCTTCCCGGAAGTTCCGGTGATCATCATGACCGCGTACTCCGATCTCGACAGCGCGGTGGCGGCTTTCCAGGGCGGCGCCTTCGAATACCTGCCGAAGCCCTTCGACGTCGATCACGCGATCGCTCTCATCCGGCGCGCGAGCGCGGAGAGTCCACCGGCCGCAGCGGCGACACCGGCCGCGAGCGAGTCGCCCGACATGCTCGGGCAGGCGCCGGCGATGCAGGAGGTCTTCCGCGCCATCGGCCGCCTGTCGCAATCGAACGTGACCGTGCTCATCACCGGCGAGTCCGGCACCGGCAAGGAGCTCGTGGCGCGCGCACTGCACCGCCACAGTCCGCGCGCCGGCGGTCCTTTCGTCGCCATCAACACGGCGGCGATACCGAAGGATCTGCTCGAGTCGGAGCTTTTCGGACATGAGCGAGGCGCCTTCACCGGCGCGCAAAGCGCACGCCGTGGTCGCTTCGAGCAAGCGGAAGGAGGTACGCTCTTCCTCGACGAGATCGGCGACATGCCGCCGGATTTGCAGGTGCGGTTGTTGCGCGTGCTTTCCGACGGCGAGTATTACCGCGTCGGTGGCCACGCGCCGCTCAAGTCGAGCGTGCGCGTCATCGCGGCCACGCACCAGAATCTCGACGAGCGCGTGCGGCAGGGTCTTTTCCGCGAGGACTTGCTGCACCGGCTCGACGTCGTGCGGCTGCGCTTGCCGCCGTTGCGCGAGCGCGAGGAGGACATCGCGCTGCTCGCGCGCCATTTCCTGCGCAAGAGCGCGCGCGAGCTCGCCGTCGAGCCGAAGACGCTCTCGGAGGGGGCGTTGCGAGCGCTCTCGACCTTCCCGTTTCCAGGCAACGTTCGCCAGCTCGAGAACATCTGTCACTGGCTGACCGTGATGGCGCCGGGTGCACGCATCGACGTCGGCGATCTGCCCCCCGAATTGCGCTCGTCGTCGGAAGGCGGAGCGGATGCCGACGGCAACTGGCAGCAGGTGCTCGACCGGGCGCTGGCTCAGGCGCTTGCGCGCGGCGAGCGCGCGGTGGGCGAACGGCTCGAGAAGGAATTCGAGAAGACGCTCATCCTGCGCGCGCTGCAGCACACGGGCGGCCATCGCATGGAGGCCGCGCGGTGGCTTGGCTGGGGGCGCAACACGCTCACGCGCAAGATCCAGGAGCTGAAGCTCGACCCCGACAAATAGTAGCGGATCCGAACCGAATCCTGCCCTACACCGTGACCTCGGCGATCACCGGCGCGTGATCCGAGGGTTTCTGGCCCTTACGCTGCTGCCGGTCGATGCTGCACGCTGTGCAGGCCGCGGCAAGCGCGGGCGACAGCATGATGTGGTCGATCCGCAAGCCGTGGTTCTTCGGGAACGCGAGCTGGCGATAGTCCCACCAGCTGAAGGTTTTTTCCGGTTGCTCGAAGAGGCGGAATGCGTCCTTGAGGCCGAGCGAGCGCCAATCACGGAACGCGGCGCGCTCTGCCGCGCTACACATGACCTGCTCGCGCCACAGGTCCGGGTCGTGCACGTCGCGATCCTCCGGGGCGATGTTGAAATCGCCGACGACGGCAAGACGCGGATGGCGCGCCAGCTCGTGGCGCAGGTACTCGGTCGCCGCGGCGAGCCAGCGCAGCTTGTATCCATATTTCTCGGAACCGACCGACTGCCCATTCGGGACGTAGAAGCAGATAAAGCGGATCTCTCCGATCGTCGCGGCCAGCACCCGCTTGTGATCGTCGGGAAACTCCGGCATGTCGGGCACGACCTCGTCGGCCC
>DATJWL010000214.1:0-2945 GCA_035501215.1 Casimicrobiaceae bacterium | reverse complement strand
TGCGCCGTCGTTCCCGGTCGACTTCTCCGCGCTGCCGGCGAAGATCGAGTTCGTGCACCTCGAGCCGGAACGTGCGTACGACATCGCCGGATTGAGCGTGAGGCTCATGCTGCAGCGGCACGCGGGCGACTCCTACGGATATCGCTTCGCCTCCGCCGGAAAAACGGTCATCTACACGACGGATTCGGAGCACCGGCTCGAGGACGACTCCGAGACCGCGACCTTCGTCGATTTCTTCCGCGATGCGGATCTGGTCATCTTCGACGCGATGTATTCGCTCACCGATGCCATCTCGGTCAAGGCCGACTGGGGGCATTCGAGCAACATCGTGGGCGTCGAGCTCTGCCATATGGCGCACGTCCGGCAGCTGTGCCTCTTCCACCACGAGCCCGTGCACGGCGATGAGGCGCTTTCGCGCATCCTGGCCGAGACGCGGCGCTTCGAGGAGCTGTCGCGCAAGGGGCAGCCGCTGTTTGTCTCCGCCGCTTACGACGGCATGGAAATCCCCTTGTGAGCGGGGAGCAAGGCGAGCAGCTCAACCGACTTTCGCACAGGCGCATCTCGGCCTTCGGGCTCGCGCTTCTCGCCGCACTCGCTGCACTGATCTGGTTCGAGCCCTGGAATCTCCGCCTGCAGTCGGCCTGGTTCGACACCTACCAGGTGTTCAAGCCGCGCGTCGTGCACTCGCCGGTCACCGTCGTCGAGATCGACGAGAAGAGCCTCACCCATCTCGGGCAGTGGCCCTGGCCGCGCACGGTGCTCGCCGAGTTGCTGCGCGATATCGAGAGTGCACGGCCGCTCGCGATAGGGGTCGACATCGTGATGCCCGAGCCGGACCGTTTGTCGCCGGAGCACCTGCTCGCCAAGGCGAGGCAACGCGATCAGGTTCTCGCTGAGCGGCTCGATACGCTGCCATCGAACGACCGCGAGCTGGCGGACGCCATTGCCGCAGGGCCGGTCATTCTCGGTCTGGCCGGGATGCTCGAGCGCGGCGACCACGAACCGATGTCCCCGCCCATCCTCGTGACCGATCGTCAGCGGCACGATGGAAAAACGGCGAGCGCGATGGGGATACCGCACCATGCCGGCGCGCTCACCAACATCGACATCCTCGATCGCGCCGCCGCGGGTCACGGGTTGATCTCCGCGGGGCCGTCGGACGATGTCATCCGTCGGCTTCCCCTCGTGGCCGAAATTGGCGATCGCTTCGTGCCGTCGCTCGCAATCGAGATGCTTCGGGTTGCGCGGGGGGCGCCCGTGGTCCGGCTCGCGCTCGACGGACCGTCCGTGCGCACGATCGGCGTCGGCGATTTCGTCGCTCCCACGGAGCCCGACGGCGAGCTGCGCATCTACTACTCGAGACGCGACCCTCAGCGCTACGTTTCCGCCGTCGACGTTCTCGACGGGAAGTTCGACCCGATGCGCTTCCAGGACAACTTCGTGCTGATCGGAAACACGGTCCTCGCTGCGGCCGACTACCAGAACACTCCGCTCGGGGTGCGCATGCCGGGGAGCGAAGTGCTCGCGCAGGTGCTCGAGAATCTGCGCGAGCAGACGTGGCTGACGCGCCCGCGCTGGGCGCCTGCGCTGGAAGTCACGCTGTTCGTGCTGCTCGGGCTCGCGCTGATCTGGGCCACGCCGCGCTGGGACCCGCGCAATGCTGTGCTGCTGGCGACGGGCTGCATCGCGCTTCCGGTCTTGGCGGGCTTCGCCGCGTTCGCCTCGCAAAGACTCGTCTTCGACGCGGCGGCGCCGGCGGCGGGCCTGCTGGTGCTCTTCAGCGTGCTGCTCGTCCTGACGCTCGCCGACGCGGGGCGGCAGCGCCGGCGATTGGAGCGCGTCGTGCAGGCGCAGCGCGAGCGCGCCGCCTACGTTTCCGGCGAGCTCGAAGCCGCCCAGCGCATCCAGGCAGGCTTCCTTCCGCGCACCGACATTCTGCGCGACGACCGCCGGCTCGATCTGGCCGTGTCGATGACTCCAGCGCGCGAGGTGGGCGGCGATCTCTACGACTTCTTTCCGCTCGACGATCGGCGGCTCTTCTTTCTCGTCGGCGACGTCGCCGGCAAGGGACTCTCGGCGAGCCTGTTCATGGCGGTGAGCAAGGCGCTCTACAAGAGCGCCCGGGTGCGCAATCCCGGCGCGACCGTGAACGAGGTCATGGACGCTGCGAACGCCGAGATCTCGCGCGACAACCCCGAGATGTTCTTCGTCACCGCCTTCGCCGGCGTGCTCGACCTCGAATCGGGAGAGCTCGCCTACTCCAATGCGGGGCACGAGAATCCGTGGGTGCTCGCGCCGGGGCGCCGCGACCTGCTCGAGCTAGGGGAGGGGGCGGGCCCGCCGTTGTGCAGCGTCGAGGGTTTCGCGTATTCGAGCGCAAAGCGGCACATGCAGGCGGGCGAGTGGCTCTGCCTCTTCAGCGACGGCGTGATCGATGCGCGCAGCGCAGGCGGCGCCCGCTACGGGCGCGAGCGCCTGCGGGCGGTTTTGACGCGCAACGCGAATAGCCCGAACGCCGCTGCGCTCCTCGACGCAGTGCGCGCCGAGCTGAAGGCCTTCACGCAGGGCGCCGAGGCCGCCGACGATCTCACGGTGCTCGTGCTGCGCTGGGTCGGGCCGCGCGCGACTGCCTAGCCCGGCGCAGAGCGAGCGTTCCGCGTCAGCGGACGATGATCTCCACGCGCCGGTTGCGCGGCTCGGCGACGCCGTCCGGAGTCGGCACCGCGAGCTCGCGCTTTCCGCGCGAGATGGCGTGCACATCCTCGGGCGGAATCCCCAGGCGAATGAGCGCGGCGCGGACGGCCTCGGCCCGCTGCTGCCCGAGCGCATCGTTGGCTTGATCGTTGCCGACGGTGTCGGTGTGCCCGACGACCAGCACGTCGGGAACGGGACGCGCCGCGATCTCGGCGAGGATCTTGTCGACGACCTGCTTCGACTCGTCGGTG
>DATJWL010000213.1:0-16017 GCA_035501215.1 Casimicrobiaceae bacterium | reverse complement strand
ATCGGCGCCGCACTGCTCATCCTCGACGCCTTCCGGCGGCGGGGTCATGATCCGGAGCATCATGGACGTCCTTCTCGCTAACCCGCGCGGCTTCTGCGCCGGGGTCGATCGCGCCATCGCGATCGTCGTGCAGGCGCTCGCGCAGTTCGGCGCGCCGATCTACGTGCGCCACGAGGTCGTTCACAACAAATTCGTGGTCGATGGGCTGCGCGCCAAGGGCGCCGTGTTCGTGGAGACGCTCGCCGACGTTCCGCATGGCAGCACCGTCGTGTTCAGCGCGCACGGTGTGTCACGCGCGGTGCGGGCTGAAGCGCAGGCAAGAGGCCTCCGGGTCTTCGATGCGACCTGCCCGCTGGTAACGAAGGTCCACGTCGAGCTCGCCAAGATGCGCGGGCAGGGCCGCGAAGTGATCATGATCGGACACGCGGGGCATCCCGAGGTCGAAGGCACGATGGGGCAATCCGACAGCGGCATGTATCTCGTCGAGTCGGTCGAGGACGTTGCGACGCTGACCGTACGGGAACCGGAGAAACTCGCTTACGTGACGCAGACCACACTCTCGATCGACGATGCTGCGGAGATCGTCGACGCGCTCAAGCGGCGCTTTCCGCATATCGTCGGCCCGAAGCGCGACGACATCTGCTATGCGACGCAGAACAGGCAGGACGGCGTGAAACTGATGGCGCCGCACTGCGAGGCGGTGATAGTCGTGGGCAGTCCCAACAGCTCGAACTCAAACCGCCTGCGCGAAGTCGCGAGCCGCCGTGGCACGCCGGCCCACATGATCGACAGCGCGGCTGACCTGGATCCGGAATGGATTACAGGCAAACGCGTGATCGGCGTAACGGCGGGCGCGTCGGCGCCGGAAGTCCTCGTGCAGGACGTGATCCGACGCCTGAAGGAACTCGGTGCGGGCGAAGTGCGCGAGCTGGACGGCGTCGTCGAGACGATTGCATTTCCGCTGCCCAGGGGGCTCGTCGCGGCGCCGGGCAGGGGAGAGCCGGGCTAGGGCCTGTTATCAGCCCCTAACTGACCACGACGAATTCGTACAGCTCGAAACCGGGGCCGCGTTCGACGAGCTTGGTAAGGACCGCGGTCTGGCTGCGATCGCCACGCGTCAGCGAAACCGCGTGCTCGAGCTGGAAGGCCCCTGCCGGAACAAGCACCATCGGCGGCGAACCGTCCTCGCCATCCTCGGGCAGGACCACGGCGGGTACGAGGCTCCCGCCGCCCGCTTCCTCGGATCGCGCCGCTGCAGCCTGCGGGCTGTCGGTCAAGAGCTCGCAGCCGAACTCCAGCCCGCTGCCGCGCAAGGTATTCCGGAACCAGCGCACCATGGCGACCTGCAGCGCGTTGCGGCCTTCGACGCGAAGGGCAATGAGATCTCCGATGCGAAGTGGAGCGTGCGCAGTATCGATCTGGCGCAGTGCGTATCCCGCTGGAGTGTGGTTCACGACCTGGCAGGCGTTCATCGTCGGTAGCCCCTGCGGCATCGACGCGGCCTCGGCGTGTGCACCGCGGCTGTATTGCCAGACGCCGGGGAGGCCGGCGCACATGACGACCCGCGCGCGCGAGGACAAGCGATTGAATTGCCGCGCCGGCGGAATCGCCCATTGTCGCAGCAGGCGTCGCAGCAGAGCCACGTACTCTGCCTTCGACGCCTGATCGCGTCCCACCTCGGCCGGCGGCAGGCCGCCAGCCTCGAGCGCGCGGAGCTGTTCCTGGATCTGAAAGGCGAGGTCGAAGGTGAGCAGGAACAACTTGCTGCCCTCGACTTTTCCGCCCTTGTTGGCGGAGAAGGGCGGAAAGTCGTGTCCGACCGGGACGATCGCGACCGCTTTCGCCAAGCGGTGCACGGGAGCCACGTCCGTGAGGCGTGCCCAGTGCGAGTGCTCATGCAGATAGTTCAGCACCTGCGTGAGCTGTCCCGGAAGAAACCCGTAGGGATTGGCGAGCGCCAGCAGCAGCACCTGCACGTAGATGCGCTCCGGCGTGGCCTCCGGCGTATCACTGTTGACCGGCGTCGCCTGCAGGTTTCGCTGGTGCGCGAACAGGAAGATCGCATGCGCGTCGTGCCAGGTCCGCGGCGGCACGGGCGCGTAGGACATGTAGCTGCTGACGAGGACGCGCGCGGTGCATTGCAGACAGCGGTGAATCAGCGCCACGAGCAGCCGGTTTCCGGAAAGCAGGATGCGCTTCTCGGCTTCGTGCGAAAGCAGGTGCTTGTACGCGGTGGCGAGCTCGCTCGAGAGCGTGAGGGCGGCCTTGGCGGCGCCGAGCGCATTCCCCGAGAGCGGATGCGACGCACGTGCGTAGTGGCCCTCTAGGGCAGGCCATAGGGAGAGCGCCGCGTTGTAGTACTTCTCCGCCAGCTCGAGCCGCCGTGCCTCCGAGACCGCAACCCGATTGGTGGCGGCGAGCGCGTCGCCGATCACTCCCGCGGCCTCGACCGGGTCGCGCTTGAGCGTCTCGTCAAGCCAAGGCTGGACACGCGCCGGCCGCGTCTCTGGCGGATGCGCGGGACGGGACTCGAGTTCCGGCAGGGTCAATCCAAGCGCCATGACATTGGCATCGGTCGGGCAAGGCTTCGATTGTAGACGATGCGTAGTGCTTTGGAACCCTCTGTACATCACACAGCGTCGAGAAAGGCTACGACTGGAGCGATCTGCTCGCCAATGAGCAGCATGGGCGCATGGCCCACGGCGGCGAACTCGACAAGGCGCGGCTTGGGTCCGCGCGTGCGCATGGCAGACGCCGTCTGCGACGAGAGGAGGTCCGATTCGGCTCCGCGCAGCACGAGCGTCGGGCAGCGGATCGCGTCCCACACGGCCCACAGGTCGCTCCCCGGCGCGGCCGCAGAGCGAAACGGCACCGCGATGCCGGGATCGTAATTGAGCCGCCAGCGACCATCGGGCGTCTGCCGCGCGGTCGAGTCGGCCAATGCAGCCCACTGTGCGTCAGTGAGCGCGCCGAAGGTTGCCGAGACTTCGCGCACATGCGCCTCGAGGGCCTTGAAGGTGTCGAAAACAGGATCGAGCCCGACGTAACCCGCGATGCGCACGAGGGCGGCAGGCTCGATCGCCGGTCCGATGTCGTTCACCACAAGTCGGACGATCGGGGTGGCTGGTTGAGCCGCGAGGATCATGCCGAGCAAGCCGCCCATCGACGTGCCAACCCAGGAGACTTGATCCACATCGGCGTGAGCGAGCACCGCGGTGATCGCGGTGAGATACGTCGGGAACACATAATCGTTGGGATCCCTGAGCCATTCGCTCTCGCCGCGCCCGGGCATGTCCGGACAAAGAACACGAAAGCGGTCGGCGAGCGCGGCGGCGAGAAAGTCGAAATCGCGTCCGTTGCGGGTGAGGCCGTGTGCGCAGACGAGCGTGCGCGAGCTCGCGGGGTGTCCCCATTCGCGGTACGAAACGCGGTGGAAACCATGCGGACTCAGGCTGCGGACGAAGTGCTGGCGGGGTTGCAGCATCGGAGGACCTCAGGCGAGTTCCGGTGGAAAGAGCGGCGCGAAGCGCAGCGCATCGGCGGCGAGAAAGGCGTCGATCTCGTCGCGGCGCGCCATCGCGTCCAGGAATCCCAGGTTCATGATCGCCTGCGTATAGTGCCGGTCGAAAAGAAGATACGAGAGCAGCCCCGCGCCGGTGCCTGCTGTGCTGCCCAGTCCGTGCAGCAGATAGCGCACACCTCGCGGCAGGCTCTTCGCATAGGGGACGGCCATGGCCCCGAGGTCGCGGCTCGGGCTCAGGACCAGCGCATCGATGTGGGCGATCTCGGGATGGCGCGCCTGGCGCTCTACCGGCACGAGGCCCAGGACGTGGTTCAGCCGCTGCAGCCGCTCCAGATCGGCGCCGAGATTGTCGAGGAAGATCGAAGAGAGGGCGTGGCCCGCGACCTGCGCGAACGAAGGATAGGTCGGCGCGACGCGCTGCTCTGCGGTCGGCTGCTGGCCGCTGAATTGGCCCACGGCGACGACGAGTATGCGGCGGGCGCCGAGATGGAGGGCTGGCGCAAGCGGCGCGATCTGCCGCACCGAGCCGTCGGCGAAATAGTCGTCGCCGATCAGTGCGGCAGGGAACACGAACGGTATGGCGGTGGAGGCGAGCAGATGATCGATGCTGATCGTCGCACGCTCGCCGCGGCGTCGCGTGCGGCGCCAGGGCGCGAGCGACGGCGAGCCCTGGAAGAAGGTCACCGCATGTCCGGTGGTGTAGCTTGTCGCGTTGACTGCGAGCGCGCTGAGGCGGCCGTTCGCGATCTGGGCCGCAAGGCGATCCAGGTCAAGATAACCTTCGAGCAGCGAGCGCAGCGGCGAATTGTCGAGCATCGACGCCGCGCGCGCGGGGCCCCCTGCGCCGATCAGCACCGAGGCAAACCAGCGCATGCCGTGCATGGCCACACTCGAGAGGTTGGCGCGATAGACCTTGTCGACTTCGAGCGCCCGCCACCACCGAGTTAGCCGCGCCACGCCACGGCGAAAGCTGTCCGCGTGCACGGCGAGCGAGGCTGCGTTGATGGCGCCGGCCGACGTGCCGCACACGATGCGAAACGGCGTGGCGCGATCGCGGCCGAGTATCCGTGCGACTGCGCGCAGCGCGCCCACCTGATACGCGGCGCGCGCGCCGCCGCCGGGCAGCAAAACCGCGATTTCACCGAGTCTTGGCGCATCGAGCATCGCTTCAGGTCTCGTCGGCGCGCAGCGTGCGATCGAGGATCATCAGCATCGCCGCCGTGGCGCCCCAGATGTAGCGATCGCCATAGGGAATCGCAAAATAATCCCGTCGCAGCTCGCCGATCATCCGGAAGTGGCGCTTCTGATTCGCGGGATCGAGCAGGAAAGCAAGGGGAACTTCGAAGACATCGGCGACTTCGACGGGATCGGGTTTGAGCTCGAAAGGCGGCTCGACCCAGCCCACCACCGGTGTGACGCGATATCCGGTGACGGTTTCGTACTCGGTGAGCCGGCCGAGCAGAGTCACCCGCTCGCGCGCGAGAGCGACTTCCTCCTGGGCTTCGCGCAGCGCCGCGACCACGGCGTCCGCGTCGCCGGGCTCGATGCGCCCGCCCGGAAAGCTGATCTGTCCCGGATGGTCCGGGAGATCCTGGCTGCGCTCCGTGAACAGCACGGTGAGCTCCGGATCGCGATGCACGAGCGGGACAAGGACCGCGGCGGGCGTCGGATCGCCCTCGCGACCAGGAAGGCGAAAGCCGTCGGAGAGATTGCGTGCCGACTCGGGTGCGGGCCGAGCGAGGCGCTCGCGCAGCCAGGTTTGCTGCGCAGCAGGGGTCAGTTCGAACAAGCGGAGCGGCATCTCGAAACACGGCCCTCGCGACTCACGCCCGCGCCGTCGCTGCCTATGATACCGCTACAAGGGAAAGGACTTCAGATTGCAGGAGTGGCGGTGCGAGCGGCATCCGGTTTGGGGTTACTGCCCACCCCGGCCGCCCGCTGTCAGCGAAGGCCGCAGTGTTTTTGCGGTCCCTGCGGAGGGTCTCCGCGCCCTGAAAAAGACGTACAAGAGATAGCTGTCCACCAGGACGGCGAGCGCCATGACACTGTAAGCCCAGGGGCTCTCCATCAATTTCAACTCAATCAACACCCGTGAAAGACCGAATCCCACCACCCAGGCATCGAAGCTCATGCAGATGCGCCGGAACGTTTCGGCGTCGAGCCGCCGGATGAGGTACGCGCCAAGCGGTATTCCAACCAGAACGCTGGGAACGATCGTCCACAGGACGCTCTGGCTTTCCGCCGCAAAGAGGCCGAGGTGGTAGTACACGATCGCGGTCAGGCTCGACTCGGCAACCCGAATCAATCCGAGGCCCGCCCGAAACTCTTTTTTGACGAGGCCTTGATTGTTGAACAGGATCGCCAACGGAGGGCCGGAGACAGTCGTGACGGAATACAGGAAGCCAAGCCCCATTCCAAAAGGAAGACCGATGAGCCGTTCCGACCGAATTGGCTTTCGCAAGCCGGCTGCTTGCACCAGGATGAGGGGAAGCAGAACCGCGTAGGTAACAAACTTGATCCATCCGGGGTGGAGCGAAGCGAGCAGAAGGCTTCCGATCGCGACGCCGGGCGCGAGCCCGATGAGAATGGGAAACACCCGCTTCCATACCGCCGGAACACTTTGGCGGTTGATGAAGAGAACGTACAAGTTGATGAAGACCTCGATCACGACCAGCGCAGGGTTCAGGATGCGGTTCGTGTAGAAAACGAGTGCCACCGGCACCGTGAGCGAGGAGAACCCGTATCCGAGCGCCCCATTGACAAAGGCCGCTAGCAGCGTGATCCCGGCAAGAACGACCACCGCGGTATCGATGGAAATCATCTCGATGCTCCAATTAGCGGCGCGCCGTCGTACGGTGTGCCCGGGATCGACGCGATCCGTTCATCCCGGAAGTGAAGTCTTCGAGGCTATAGTTATCCAGGATATCGGCGATCGCGTTTCTCACCCCGCCCATGACGTGCTGCAAGGGGCAGTGGGCTTTGGTCGCGTAAGGACAGTCCAGGCATTTCTGATAAGCGGTGACGCTCACGCATCCGATCGGAGCCAACGGCCCGTCGAGGATCCGGATGACGTGTCCGAGCGTGACCTTCGACGGTGGCTTGATGAGCGCATAGCCTCCCTGGACGCCGCGGGTGCTGGCCACCAGGCCCGCATGCTTGAGGCGCAGGAGGATCTGCTCGAGAAAGACCACCGGCACGTTCTGGCGCTCTCCGATCTCTTGCCGCGTGATCGGGTGACCGTAGTTTCTGGTCAGCTCGATCAACGCGCGCAGCCCGTATTCGCTTTTCTTCGAGAATTTCACGGCTAATGTTTATTAAGTCGGTCAACAAACTATACATTAGCGGTCGGCTCTGTCAAGGAGTTGGTCCAGCTCAATGTCGAGTCAGGGGAAGCGCGGCAGCGCGCAGGCGGCGAGCGAATCTTGTTCCACGGTGCTGTTCGGCACGCTCCGGGTCCGTGCTCGAAACTGTGGTCCGATCAGGATGACCGCCGGACCCGAAATTTGGCTGGCGAAGCGCGGCAGCGAGGCGAGGGTGGTAAAGACCCGCCGGGACTCCGCGAGCGAGGCGCTCTCGACGATCGCGACGGGTGTGGCGGGCGGCTTGCCCGCGGCGATGAGCGCGGCGGCGATCTCGGCGGCCTGGCCGGCGCCCATGTAGATCGCCCCGGCGTCGGCCGCAGCGATGCTCCGTACCCACTCGCTCCACGGCTCGCCTTCAGCCACCCGCGGCGTGGCAAAGGCGACGCTGCGTGCCAATCGTCGCTGCGTGAGCGACGTGCCGAGCTCGGCGGCAGCCGCGAGCGCCGCAGTGACACCCGGAACGACCTCGTAACGCACCCCCGCCGCTTCGAGCGCGGCGATCTCCTCCTGGGCGCGCCCGAACAGCATTGGGTCGCCGCCCTTGAGACGAACGACGATCGAGTGAGTTTGCGCTGCGTCGACCAGACGCTTGTTGATGAATTTCTGCGCGGTCGAGTGCTTGCCGCAGCGTTTGCCCACCGCGATCTTCTCGGCCTGCGCGGCGAGCGCCAGCGTATCCGGATGGACGAGCGCGTCGTAGAAGACGATGTCCGCGGCTTCGAGAAGCCTCGCCGCGCGGAGCGTCAAGAGATCGGGCGCACCGGGTCCAGCCCCAACGAGGTAGACGATGCCGGTGGTCATGCCACCATCCCCGCAGCGACGGTGTCGTTCGTCGCCTCGTCGATCAGGCGCGACGTTCATGCGGCGACCTCCACGACGCGAACTGCGACGTCGAGCGGCCGGCGGTGCAAGCCGCACTCGCGATGCTCGGGATGTTCCCACCACCAGCGGCCGGCGCGGATGTCCTCGCCCGGCTCGATCGCGCGCGTGCACGGCGCGCAGCCGATGCTCGGATAGCCGTGCGCGTGCAGCGAGTTCGTGGGTACGGCGTGCTCGCGCAGATAGCTCCAAACTTCGTCGTCGCTCCATTCGGCGAGGGGGTTGAACTTGGGCAACCCGTGCCCCGCGTCGAACTCCTCGATCGCCAGGGCGCTGCGCGTGATCGACTGTGTGCGCCGCTGTCCCGTGATCCATGCTCCCCGGCCAACCAGCGCGCTCGAGAGCGGCTCTGCCTTGCGGATCGCGCAGCAGCGCTGGCGCAGCTCGACGCTGCGGTAGAACGCGTTGACGCCGTGGGCGCGCACGTAATCCTCGAGCGATCGCGCGTCGGGATAGTGGACTTCGATCGGCAAGCGATAGTGCTCGCGCACGCGATCGATCAGCGCATAGGTCTCGCCGTGGAGCCGCCCCGTGTCGAGCGTGAACACCGCGATCGGCAGCGCGTGCCGCGCGATGAGATCGGTGAGCACCATGTCCTCGGCGCCGAAGCTGCTCGCGAGCGCGGCCGGTGCATGGCGGGCAGCCACCTGCTGGAGCAGATCGGCTGCTTCGGCAACGCGGCCTTGGCCGTCAGCGATTCCGCGGCTCATGAGGATCGTTGGCGGCGGAGGAGTGCTCGCGCACGACGCCGGCCGGTGCGCGCCGCCGGAACAAGGGTATCGGCTCGCGAACGGTAGCCTGATAGCCGTCGCTGAAATCGGTAAGCGCCTTCAGCGCATCCTCGATGCTCTTGTCGGGGCGCACCGCGAAGGCGTCGAAGCCGCATTGATGCATGTAATAGAGCTGATCGCGCAACACGTCGCCGATCGCGCGCAGCTCTCCGGTGAAGCGGTGCCTGGTGCGCAGCAGTTGCGCGATGGAGTAGCCGCGCCCGTCGGTGAACTTCGGGAAGTCGATCGCGATCAACGGCAGGATCGCGACGTCGTCGGCAAGCGCTTCGGGATCGTCGTCGGGCTTGAGCCAGACGCCAACCTCGCCGCGTCCCGAGAGCGTCGCGCGGTCGGCCTTCCACTGGGCAAGCGGCGCGATGACCGGAACGCCCGCGGGCAACTCGGCGAGAGAGGCGCCTTCCCGCAGCAGTGTCCAGCGATCCTCGGCGATGGCGCCGTTCTTAATGAGCCGCGGCATAGACGCGCTCCTTGAACGGCTCGAGACCGAGCCGGCGGACGGTATCGATGAAATGCTCGTCGTCGTGCCGGCGCTCGACGTAGACCTCGATCAGCCGCGAAACCACTTCGCCCATCTCGTGCGCCGCGAATGAAGGGCCGATCACCTTGCCGAGCGAGGCGCCTTCGCCTTGCGCACCGCCGATCGACACCTGGTACCACTCTTCGCCGTTCTTGTCGACGCCGAGCACGCCGATGTTACCGATGTGATGATGGCCGCAGGCGTTCATGCAGCCGGACATGTTGAGCGAGACCTCGCCGATGTCGTACAGGTAGTCTAGGTCGTCGAAGCGCCGCTGGACCGCTTCGGCGATCGGGATCGATTTGGCGTTGGCGAGCGAGCAGAAATCTCCGCCCGGGCAGCAGATGATGTCGGTGAGAAGCCCGATGTTCGGGGTGGCGAGGCCGAGGGCTTTCAGCTCGCCCCAGAGCGCGAAAAGCTCCGACTCCCGGACGTCGGCGAAGATGAGATTCTGTTCGTGCGAGACGCGCAGCTCGCCGAAGCTGTAGCGGTCGGCGAGCGCGGCAATCGCGTCCATCTGATCGGAAGTGACATCACCGGGCGGCACACCGGTCTTCTTGAGCGAGAGGGTCACCGCCGCATAACCCGGCACCTTGTGCGCAAACACGTTGCGCTTGACCCAGTTGCCGAAAGACCGGTTGTCGGCAACCGCAGCGCGAAAACCCGTGTCGTCGCCGTGCAATGCCGCGTAGGGCGGAGCATCGAAATGCGAGGCCAGGCGCTCGATCTCCTCGTCGGGGACCGTCGCCGGTCCACCGCGAGAGCGTTCCCATTCGCGCTCCACGGCGCGTGTGAATTCGGCTGGTGTGCGCTCCTTCACCAGGATCTTGATGCGCGCCTTGTAGAGGTTGTCGCGGCGCCCGAAGCGGTTGTACACGCGCAGGATCGCGTCGAGATAGTTGAGGATCTCCGCGCGCGCCAGCCACTCGCGAATGACGTAGCCGATCATCGGCGTGCGGCCGAGCCCTCCGCCGACGAGAATGCGAAAGCCGATCTCGTCTTGCTCGTTACGCACTGCGTGCACGCCGATGTCGTGCACGAGCGTCGCCGCGCGATCGACGGTCGAGCCGTTGACGGCGATCTTGAACTTGCGCGGCAGATAGGCGAATTCCGGGTTGAGCGTTGCCCACTGGCGGATCAGCTCGGCGTACGGGCGCGGGTCGACCAGCTCGTCGGAGGCGATGCCGGCGAAATGATCGGCGGTGATGTTGCGCACGCAATTCCCGGAGGTCTGAATCGCATGCATCTCGACGGTGGCCAGCTCGGCGAGGATCTCCGGTGTGTCCCCGAGGCGCGGCCAGTTGAATTGCAGGTTTTGCCGAGTCGTGAAGTGTCCGTAGCCTCTGTCATACTTGCGCCCGATGTGCGCGAGCTTGCGCAGTTGCTTCGAGGAAAGCATCCCGTACGGAATCGAGATGCGGAGCATCGGCGCGTGCTTCTGGATGTAGAGGCCGTTTTGCAACCGCAGCGGCCGAAACTCGTCCTCGGTCAGGTCGCCGGCGAGAAAGCGGCGCGTCTGGTCGCGGAATTGCGCAACGCGCTCGGCGACGAGGCGATGGTCGTAGGCGTCGTAGCGGTACATGGCACGAAGCCTAGCGGCGCGTGCCTTATGTAGAAAAGGAATGTTTGGCGATTAGATGATAGCGGCCGGGACTAAAGAGGGTTCGAAGGCGCTGATCCTGTTCGCGCACGGCGCGCGGGATCCAGGATGGGCACAGCCGTTCGAGCGGCTGGCGGCTCGCGTGCGGGTTGCGGCGCCAGGCCGCGAGGTGAGGCTCGCATTCCTCGAACTAATGTCGCCCGATCTCGCACATGCCGCGTCGGACCTCGTTGCGGGCGGCGCCAAGTCGATTTCCGTCGTTCCGATATTTCTCGGCCAGGGCGGGCATATCCGCCGCGATCTCCCGTCGCTTATCGAAGAGCTGCGAACGCGGCATCCGGACGTAAAGATAAAGTGCGCGAGTCCGGCCGGCGAAGAGGAGAGCGTGCTGGAAGCGATGGCGCGGTATTGCGTGGCGCAGCTCGATGCCTAGCGCGACTTCTTCAACGGCGCCTAATTGATATTATGTAAAGTGTAGGATTATCAGGTTTTGACCCTTGGCTCAAGCCGCGGGCGGCGCTTTACATAATATCCCACGAGAATGAGGCGTTTTTTCCGCCTCTCTCTCGCAAGACGATACGGCTACCCAGACGAATGCCTCCGAGCGCGACGTCAGCGTGATCGTGTGGTCCTGGCCAGAAGGCCCATCCACGCGATCGCTGCAAAGATGGCGCTCGCGACGAAAGTGACTGTCGGTCCGTAGCCGTCCCACAGCCAGCCCGCGAGCACGCTGGCAGCGAGCAGCGCGACGCCGCTCATGAGGTTGAACAGACCGAAGGCCGTGCCGCGCAAATCCGCCGGCGCAGTCTCCGCCACGAGCGCCGAGAGCAAGCCCTGCGTGAGCCCCATGTGCAAGCCCCACACCGCCGTTCCGGCCAGCACCAGCGGCACCGACGCTGCGCCGGCGAGGATCAGGTCGGCTGCGACGAGCGCCAGCAATCCGCCGGACAACAGCGCGCGCTGATGCCCGCGGTCGGCGAAGAGGCCTGCGGGAAATGCAACGGCAGCGTAAACAACGCTCATCAGCGCCATGACGAGCGGTATCCATGCGGTGACCATATGAACGCTCTGCGCGCGCAGTACGAGAAATGCTTCCGAGAAACGTGCCAGGGTCATCACGCCTGCCAGCGTCACGACCCACCAGTAGCTCGCCGGGAGGCGCTTGCAGTGGGCAAGGCTGATCCGAGGCTTAGCGCCCGCTGCCTGCTCCGCTCGCTCCGGCTCCCGCACGCCGAGCACCAGCACGGAAACCGCGGCGAAGGCCGGCACGACTGCCACCCAGAACACGAGACGGAAGTTGTCGGCGAGCCAAAGCATCGCGCCAATCGCGAGCAGCGGCCCGGCGACGGCGCCGACGGTATCGAGAGCCTGCCGCAGCCCGTAGGAAGCTCCGCGCAAGTCGGGAGGCGTGATGTCGGCGATCAGGGCGTCGCGCGGCGCGCCGCGGATACCCTTCCCCACTCGGTCGAGAAAGCGTGCGAACACGACCCAACCGAAGGAAGACGCCAGCGGAAAGATTGGTTTGGTCAGTGCCGCGAGGCCGTAGCCGAGCACGACGAGCGGCTTGCGCCTGCGTGCATAGTCCGAGAGATAACCGGAGAACAGCTTGGTGATCATCGCGGTCGCCTCAGCAATGCCCTCGATGATCCCCACCGCGAAGGTCGACGCGCCGAGCGTCGTGACCAGGAAAAGCGGCAGCAGGCTGTGGATCAGCTCCGATGAGGTATCCATCAGGAGCGATACGATGCCGAGCGTCCA
This sequence comes from Casimicrobiaceae bacterium, assembly GCA_035501215.1. Taxonomy (GTDB): domain Bacteria; phylum Pseudomonadota; class Gammaproteobacteria; order Burkholderiales; family Casimicrobiaceae; genus PALSA-1003. Next base: position 3,587 of record DATJWL010000213.1, on the reverse strand, counting down.
CACGCTCGCCGGCAGGCTCGACACGGCGGAGACCTTCATCGATTTTCGATGCGCTCAGTTGCCAGGCGATTCGGCGCGGGCCGCGCATCACTGCGAGAAGTCGAAGGCAGCGGTCAAGTCGCCGGCACTCGCAGCGTCCTTCCAGAGACCACCTCGCTCCGACCCTTCTCGCTTACGTTCGCTCGCCCGGCGCCATCACGGCGCGGCGCTCTCAGACGAGGGCTCCCACAGCTCGACCTTGTTGCCGTCCGGATCGATGAACCAGCCGAAGCGGCCGTACTCGTGCTCCTCGACCTCGCCCACGACCTGCGCGCCGCCGAGATGCACCTGGCCGAGCGCTCCGTCCAGATCGTCGACGATGAGGTTGAACATGAATTCCCGCTTCGAGGGCGCGAAGTAGTCGGTGTTGGCCGGGAACGGACTCCAGACGGTGAACCCGTGCGCCGGTACCGCGCCCGCCTGGAACTCGACCGACGATTTGCCGTCGCCCATGCCGAGCCACTTCGCGTACCACGCGAGCAGGCGCTCCGGATCGGGCGATTTGAAGAACAGGCCTCCGACGCCGACGACTTTCGCCATGGTATTTTTTTCCGTATTCAGCGCAGCACGACGCTCGCCCGCACCGTACCCGCGCGCTCATGGCGCGCGGTCAGTTCGACCGAGCCCCCCGGTTTGCCCCGCACGATCCATTCGAACTTCGCACGGTCGTCGGTCACATGATAATCCGGCCAGAACGAAATGCCCGTGTGCTTGTAGGCCTTGCCCTCGAGCTGCCCGAGGTCCTCGCGGCGCCGCCCAGCGATCAACTCGCAGCCGGCGGGCACGGCGATCTCGGCGATCACGCCCCGCACGACCTTGCGCTCGAGGGCGCGCTTGCTCACATAGCTCGGTAGCCATCCGGTGTTCTGGACCACGAGCCGCACGCGCCAATTGCCGTCGCCGATCGCTTGCGCATCGGCCGCAACGAGCTCGAGCCTGGGCGTGAGCAGCGCCTGCCACAGCAGCCATTTCGGAAATCGTGCCAGCTCGCGTTCGAGCAACGGCAGCGGGGGATTCCCGAAGGCTTGAAATCGATTCCAGCCGCCGATCTCGATGCGCCCGAGCTGCGGATGATCGAAGGGCTTCCAGTCAACGTGCGCCGCGCCGCCGAGCTTCTCCTCGCTCCAGCGGAAGAGCTTCAGATCGTCCTCGATCGGATGATCGCGGAACCAGTCGATGTAGGGATACTTCTCGAGCCCTGCTTCGCGCATCGGGCTCCAGATCTCGACCACCCAGCTGAACATCCCGAGATGGTCGTAGATCCAGTCGAACGCACCGCCGATCACCTGCTTGGGGTGATAGCGAAACTCGTGATAGACGGAGATATTGGGATAGCCGGTCAGTTCGGTTCCCTTCACCCCGACCCTCTGGTAATGCCAGAGGTCCTCGGCGTGCATCTCGGTGTCGGGCAGATGATCGAAGGGCCGCAACAGGACGCCGGCCCAGGTGTGGAACGCCACCCCGCCGGCGATGTTCGGATGGCCGATCACGAATTCCACCACTGCGCGTACCTCCGGCTCCGAGGTTGGGAAACTGCCCGCCCCCAGCTGCTCGAACTCCTGGCGCCAATTGCCAGGAAAGTTTCGATTTAGATCAAGACCCTGCTTCGGCTTTTTTACCCTTAACATGAAGCCGTCGTAATCCTCGATGCTCCCCTCCGGCAGGATTCGGAAATAGGTCCCGCCTACTTCGGCGGGATCGTGGCGGACCATCAGCCGGGGCTCCTGCGGATGCGATTTCCACAGGCCGTTCGGATCGGCGATGCGCATCTGCAGGATGCGCCCGTCGCCGTCGATGTCCTCCACCGTGAGACCCTCGATCGCTTCTTCGTCATAGGGATAGGTGCGCGTGCTCGACCGTACCCACTTGGGCTTGTCGGCGAGCGCCCATTCCGCACCGTCGGGGTTGATGCGCGGGCAGATGTAGAGGGCGCGTGTGTCGAGCGCGCGCGTGACATCTGCGTCCTTCCCGTAGCCGCGGACGAGCTCGTTGAGAAAATAAATGCACGCCGCCGAGGCGGCGACTTCGGTGGAGTGGATGTTGCCGTCGACCCAGAAGGCTGGCTTTTCTTCGGCGGGGCCGGTGACGCGATTGGTGGCCGTGACGACCCAGATGTCGCGGCCTTCGTGACTGCGTCCGATCGACTCGAGGCTCAGCAGCTGCGGGAACTCGGAGACGAACGCCTTCAGCAGATCGGTGAGCTCGCGATAGCGGTAGAAGCGGTCGAAGCGGACGTCCGGCATGTCGGGCTCAAGCGCGCAAAGCGCGAAGTGTGGCCGACGCGCCGGGATACGGTCAATCTTGACAGGAAAAGATCGCCCTCCCCCGCTTTCTGGCAGCGTGATCGTGATCTAGATACCGGCCCACCACTCGTACCCCTGATCCTCCCAGTAGCCGCCCTTGCCGCCCGCGATCTTGGCGAAACTGTCGACCAGCTCGATGCGCATGACGTACTTCGCGTGCTTGTAGCCGAGCTGGCGCTCGACGCGCAGCCGGACCGGCGCGCCGTTCTGGATCGGCAGGGCGACACCGTTCAGCTCGTAGGCGAGCAGCGTCTGCGGATGGAAGGCATCCTCCATGTCGATGCTCTCGTAATAGAGATTCGTTCCGTCACGCTCCATTGGATCGGCGCAATAGAACATCACAAAGCGCGCCTCCGGTCTCGGACGCACCTGCTCGAGCAAGGCCGCGAGCCTCGCTCCCTTCCACTTGCCGATCGCGCTCCAGCCTTCGACGCAGTCATGACGTGTGATCTGCGTGCGGCTCGGCAGCGTGCGCAGCTCGGCAAGCGACAGGCTTGCCGGCTTCTCGACCAGCCCGCCGACTTCGAGGCGATATTGCGCAAAGCTCGCGGCCGCCAGGGCTTGATATTGCGGATTGTCCGGCTTCGACGTGCCGTTGCTGCGGAAGCCCGGCGAAAGATCGGCTTCGCCGAACTCCTGCGCCATCGCCCGGCGCGGTGCGATGAGGTGCTGCACGGTGCGGCTGAGTGCTTCGCCGCTCGCAAGGATCTTGGGGAACCATTGTGTCTGCGACAGCGCGTCGCAGCCCGACAGCGCGACCGCTCCGGCGGCCCCGAGCGCGCGGCCGAAGAAACGCCTGCGCGACAACTCGCTGCGCGTTTTCATTTCCGCACCTCCGCATTGACGCGATAGCGGCCGGTGATCATCGAGCGCAGGTGGTTCCAGAATCCGCTGACGATCACTTCGAAGACGTGCACCAGCACGAACGCCACGAGCAGCCAGGCAACGATGAAATGGATCGTGCGCGCCGACTGTCGCCCGCCGAAGAAATCGACCCAGCCCGGAATCAAGGTGTCGAGCCACGGCGACATGGCGAAGCCCATCATCACGACGAGCGGCAGCAGGATGAAGATCACCGCGAGATAGGCGAGCTTTTGCAGCACGTTGTAGCGCTTCGCGGCCTCGCCGGTCGGATGCTTGAAGCGCAGGTGGTCGACGATCGAGCGGCCGATCGAGCGCCAGTCGGTGGCGCTCGGCGCAAGATCGCGCCCGAGATGTCGGCTCGCGATCGAATACGCGAGGTAG
>DATJWL010000212.1:0-32285 GCA_035501215.1 Casimicrobiaceae bacterium | reverse complement strand
AGTCCGACCTTGATGGCCTCAGAAGCCCTTCCTCTCGGACACAGTCTACGGGGTAATTACGCCTTGGGCGATACCGCGCGCGACGGCTTCTTGACGTGTCGCCGCACCCAACTTGGTCCTAATGCTGTCGAAGTGATACTGGGCAGTTCTGGCCGAAATGCTGAGCTCTGCGGCAATGTCCTCGGTCGTAAGCCCACGCGCGGCCAATTCCAAGCACCTACGCTGGCGCTGACTGAGAGGGCCTCCGCGCCCGACTGGCGCGACGCGCTGCTCGATCACGCCTCTCCGAAAGATTTCGTGGAAATAAGCTCCGAGCAGCATGAGCTCGCCAAGACTTCGGGCAATTTGCGCGCGCCGCGCATCATCGATGACCGGTCTCTTGGAATTCAAGCCCAGCAACCCGCGGACATAGTGTGTATCGTTAAGCTCGATCGCGATGCCACTTGAGATTCCGTGTGCAGCGGCGTCGTCTAGAAACTCGTCGGTTCGGTTGTCTAACCCGCGCTCACTTCGCTGGTCCCAGACTAGAGGAATAGGATTATCACGAGTTTTTAAGACTCGCGGGTCAACCTCGATGTAATCCATCTGGTCGTACCGCACGACCCATTCGACCGGCAGCGTCGTGTAAGCATAGACTTGACTCTCTTGGTTGAGTTGAGGGCATGCGCTCATACCGAATACGAAACTATCGAAGCCCAACTCGTTAACAACCTTCGTCACCACAGGTTCCAGAGGCTGTTCGGTTTCGACTGCGCGAAGGATCGGCAATAGCGACTCTGGCGTGCAGGCCGTTCGCTCTACTATCACCTTGCCTATCTTTACATTCTTGATCATGCGCAGCGCTGCTTGGCGTTAGCTTCTTCGCAAGCGGGGATGAACGGTTTTGCCACAGTTGTATAGCCAAAACTAGCGAAGTTCATCTGCGGCTGTCTCAGCCAAAAGTCGTACACCCTACAACCTCCTCCACACCCCCTCCACCAACCCCTCGATCGGCTTGAAGCTGGCCTTGTAGGCCATCTTGCGGCTCTCGGCGATCCAGTAGCCGAGGTAGAGGTACGGCAGCCCGAGCAGGCGGCAACGCTCGATCTGCCAGATCACGTTGTAGGTCCCATAGCTGGCGCCTGGGCCGGTCGGATCGAAGAAGGTATAGACCGACGACAGCCCGTCGTGCAGGCGGTCGACCAGGCTCACCATGCGGAGCTTCCCCTCGTCGCGGAATTCGAAAAGGTCGGTCGCGACGTTGCTGTGCAGGAGGAAGTGCTGGTACTGCTCGCGGCTGTCCTGGTCCATGCCGCCACCGGGGTGACGATGCCGCTGATATTGCAGGTACAGCGTGTAATGTTCGCTATCGAACTGCAAATTGCGCCTAACTGCGGTTAACTCGCAGTGCCGCTTCCAGGTTCGGCGCTGGCTGCGGGAAGGGGTAAAGTCGGCTGCCAGGACCCTTACGGGAACGCAGGCCCGGCAGTGGTCGCAGTACGGCCGATAGGTGAATGCGCCGCTGCGCCGGAACCCTAGGCGGACCAGGTCGGCGTAGACACGGGCGTCGATCAGATGGCTGGGTGTTGCGACCTGTGAGCGCGCGGCCCGGTCTGGCAGGTAGCTGCACGGATAAGGCGCGGTCGCGTAGAACTGCAGCGCGGCAAGTGGCAGGTCGTTGAGCTTGGTCATCGCTACCCGACCTGGGCTTCTTCGACGGGTGCCCAGGCGACATGGGGCTGCGCCGAGTGTACCAACCGCGAGAGCCACCCCGCAAACTCGCGGCGCGGGATCGGGCGCGCCCCAAAGCGCGAAAGGTGCTGCGTCTCCTGCTGGCAATCGATCACCGGCATGCCCTTGCTCCTGAGGATCGCCACGAGCTGCACCAGCGCGACCTTGGACGCATCGGCCTCGCGCGCGAACATCGACTCGCCGAAGAACATCCGTCCGATCGCCACGCCGTACAGTCCGCCGACGAGCTGCCCATCGCGCCAGGCCTCCACCGAGTGGGCATATCCCATGCGGTGCAAGCGTGTGTACGCATCGACCACCGGCGGCGAGATCCACGTTCCGCTCTGACCCGCGCGCGGCTCGGCGCACGCCTCCATCACCGCGCGAAAGGCGGTGTCGGCGCGCAGCTCGAAGCGGCGCTGCCTCAGCGTCTTCTGCAGCGAGCGCGGAATCTTGAACTCGTCGAGGAACAGCACCATCCGCGGATCGGGGCTCCACCAGAGGATCGGCTGAGCCTCGTTGTACCAGGGGAAGATGCCGTGGCCGTACGCCGCGATCAGGCGCTCGGGCGACAAGTCTCCCCCGGCCGCGAGCAATCCATTGGGATCGCCGAGCGCGGCGTCGAGTGGAGGAAACGGCGAGCCTGATCGCAGCCAGGGAACCATCCTGTCATTCTGCCGCTGCGCCGGGTCGCGAACAAGCTTCGCGCGCATCGTCCTGAACGCGATAATCACGGTGGAGAATGCGACCGATGGGAGAGCCGAAGCGCTGCGCTTGGGCGGGGACCGACCCGCGGATGATTGCCTACCACGATCAGGAATGGGGCATGCCGGTGCACGACGATCGGCTGCTCTTCGAATTCCTCACGCTCGAGGGCGCGCAGGCGGGGCTGTCCTGGTCGACGATCCTCAACAAGCGCGACGCCTATCGCGAGGCGTTCGCCAACTTCGATCCGGCTCGCGTGGCGCGCTTCGACAGCCGACGCGTCGAGCGCCTGCTGACAAACGCAGGCATCGTTCGCAACCGGCTGAAGATCGAGAGCACGGTCAGCAACGCCCGCGCGTTTCTCGACGTGCAGCGCGAACACCGAAGCTTCGATCACTTCGTGTGGGGCTTCGTCGGCGGCGCGCCGCGGGTTAACCGCTGGCGGCGCCGGTCCTCCGTGCCGGCGCGTACGGCACAGTCCGACGCGCTATCGGCTGCGCTCGCGCAGCGCGGCTTCCGCTTCGTCGGCTCGACGATCTGCTACGCGTTCATGCAGGCGACGGGACTGGTGAATGACCACCTGGTGACTTGCTTCAGGCGAGCGGATTCACCCAGCGGAGCCCCCGCCTCTTGAAGCGTGCGAAGTCGTTGTCGCACGATACAAGCATGGCGTCGTTGGTCAACGCGAGCGCTGCCAGATGCGCATCGGTCGTCAGATTACCTGCAGTTCCCGCATCGACAACAAGTGTCCTAAGCTGCTCCCAGTGATCGTCCTTCTCGCGTACGACGCGAACGTTCTCCTGCGCAAGCCACACGTCGAGCTTTGCTGCTGCCGCGTCCGGCGTCAGCGGATGCGCGAGAATGCGCACATCGGTTGAAATACGCAGAAACCCGAGCAGAACGATCCACGGGAGGCCAACGGTCTCCTCGTCATTGATGGCCGCTTCCCACCACTTGAGGACGCGCTGGTGCTCCGCCGCATCAGAATTCACGGCGTACACCAGGACGTTCAGATCGACGATCTTCACTTACGCAGCATGAGCTTGCGGGCGATCTCTTCGTCTTCGAGCGCCGCAGCCACCGCAAGTGCCTTGTCGAGCGGAACCTTCGGCTTTCCCAGAGCATACGTACGTTCTCGATATTGCGGCCGCTTCGGCCGGCGCGTGGCACCGGCCTTAAGGCCTGCTTTGAGCGTGCGGTTGATGAGGCGCGTCAGGCTCACGTTTTCCTTTCGCGCCTGCACCTTGAGCTCGTCGAGAAGCTCGTCATCCACGCGGATAGTGGTTCGCATGAATAGCATCATAGCATCATGGCCTATGATGCGGAATCATCTTTCTTAGGCTAGGTCTAAGCCTCGGCCGCAACGCGCGCTCCAACGCCCCCGCTCACCCCGAACTGCAGCTCTGCCAGCCTCCGGTAGAGAGGATCGTCGCGCACGAGCGTTGCGTGCGTTCCCTCGGCCACAACCATACCTCCGTCGAGGACGATGATCCGATCGGCGCCGACCACGGTCGCGAGGCGGTGCGCGATGATCAAGGTCGTGCGGCCGGCCATCAATCGGTCGAGCGCGAGTTGCACCATGCGCTCGCTCTCGGCATCGAGCGCGCTCGTTGCCTCGTCCAGCAGCAGGATCGGGCGGCGCGCCAGCACGGCCCGCGCGATGGCGAGCCGCTGCCGCTGCCCGCCGGAGAGCTTGACGCCGCGCTCGCCCAGCGGCGTATCGAAGCCCTGGGGCAGACGCGCGAGGAACTCGCTCGCGTACGCCGCCTCGCAGGCGTCACGCACTTCATCGTCGCTCGCGTCGAGACGCCCGTAGCGCACGTTCTCCCACACGCTCGCCGCGAAGATCACGGGCTCCTGCGGGACCACGGCGATGCGCCCGCGCACTGCGCGTGGATCGGCGCGCCTTACGTCGACGCCGTCCACACGCACCGCGCCCGACTGCGGATCGTAGAAGCGAAGCAGCAACTGGAACACGGTCGTCTTGCCTGCGCCCGACGGCCCGACCAGCGCGACGCGCTCGCCGGCGGCAACGCGCACCGAGACCGATCGCAGCGCCGGATCGTTTAGCCGTGACGGGTACGCGAAGGTCACGTCCTCGAACGCCACGGTCGCCGGCGACGGCTCTGGGAGCGGCTCCGGATCGGCCGGCGCGTCGATCTCCGGCGCCGTCTCGAGAAGCTCGAGCAGGCGCTCGGTCGCGCCCGCGGCGCGCTGCAGATCGCCCGCGACCTCGCTCACCGCGCCCACCGACGTCGCGACGATCACGGCGTAGAAGACGAACGCTGCGAGCTGCCCCGCCGACAGCCGTCCGGCGAGCACGTCGTGCCCGCCAACCCAGAGGATGATGCCCACCGCCACGAAGACTAGAAAGATCACCGCTGCGATGAGCAGAGCGCGCTGCCGGATGCGGTTCACGCCGGCGGCGAACGCCGCCTCCACGCGCTGGGCGTAACCGACCCGATCCTCCGGCTCGTGCGCGTAGGCCTGCACGGTGCGGATCTCGTGGATCGCCTCGTCGACATAAGCGCCCGTATCGGCGACGCGATCCTGGCTCGCGCGCGCGAGACGGCGCACGCGGCGCCCGAAGAGAATGATCGGCAGCAGGACGACGGGCAGTCCCGCCAGCACGAGCAACGTCAGCTTGAGACTCGTCAGCGTGAGCAGCACGAGCGCGCCGATGCCGAGCACGACGTTGCGCAGCGCAAGCGACAGGCTCGAGCCGATGATGCTCTCGAGCATCGTGGTGTCGTTGGTGAGGCGCGAGATGACCTCACCGGTGCGCGTGATCTCGAAGAAGCCGGGCGAGAGCGTCAGCAGATGATCGAAGACACGCCGGCGCAGATCGGCGGTAACGCGCTCGCCGATCCACGACACGTTGTAGAAACGCACGTAGGTCGCGACCGCCATCACGGCGATGATCGCCAGCAGCGCGACGAGCGCCTGATCGAGCGCGCCGCCGTCATTGGCCGAAAAGCCGCGATCGACGGCGAGCTTGAGCCCCTGCCCTACCGCCAGCGTGCAACCCGCGGCGACGAGGAGCGCCGTGCCGGCGATCGCGAAGCGAGCGCGGTACGGCAGCAGGAAAGTGCCGAGGCGGCGGAAGCTGCGCAGCGTCGGCCGACGCGTGCGGGGATCGGATTGCGAAGCCATGAGAAAGGTTTACAAGAGCACCGTCACCGCTGCGCGGATTGTGCCTTGTTTGCACGTGCATTGTAGTCGCGCCGCCTGTATCGGTAGCCAGCGCCGGCCGCGACACCTTACAATTCGACCTTTTCCCACAAATATCCGTTCGTTCCCCGAACCCCGCTCATGACCATCGACACCGATTTTGCCGAACTCAAGCAACGCCTGCAGACGATCGAGGACCTCCGCGACGCCGAGCGAGTTCTGATCTGGGATCAGGCCACGCACATGCCGGCGAGCGCCGCCGAAGCGCGCGGGCGCCAACTCGGGCTGCTGGCGAGTTTGTCGCACGAACGTCTGTCCGATCCCGCGATGGGGCGGCTCCTCGATTCGGTCACGCCTTGGGCGGAGTCGCAAGGACCCGATTCCAACGCGGCGGCGCTGGTGCGAGTCACGCGCCGCGACTACGACCGCGCGACGCGTGTGCCCTCCGAGTTCGTGAATCGCCTGAGCGAACACACCGCGAAGACCTACGACGTATGGCAGCGTGCGCGCCCCGCCAACGACTTCGGCGCCGTGCGGCCCCTGCTCGAAACGACCGTCGAGCTGAGCCGTGAGCTGGCCTCGTTCTATCCGGGCTACGAGCACCCGTACGACGTGCTCATTGACCTCGCCGAGGATGGGATGACCGTGAAGGCGGTGCGCGCACTCTTCGGAGAGTTGCGCGCCGGCCTGCTCCCTCTGATCGATGCCATCTGCGCCCGCCCCCAGCCCGACGACGCTTGCATTCGCGGTGATTTCCCCGAGCCGGCGCAGCGCGATTTCGGCGAAAAGGTCATTCGCTCGCTCGGCTACGACTTCGACCGCGGCCGCAACGACAAAACGGCGCATCCGTTCATGATCAAGCTCGGACGCGGAGACGTCCGGATCACCGCCCGCTATCGCACCGACGATTTGTCCGACGGCCTGTTCTCGATGATCCACGAAGCCGGGCATGCGATGTACGAGCAGGGCGTGGACGACGCGCTGGACGGCACGCCGCTCTACCACGGGACGACGGCGGGTGTGCACGAGAGCCAGTCGCGTCTGTGGGAGAACCTGGTGGGACGCAGCCTCCCGTTCTGGCGCCGCTGGTACGCACCGCTCAAAAGCGCTTTTCCGACGGTGCGGGATGCCGGCGTCGACACGTTTTACCACGCGATCAACAAGGTCGAGCGGTCTCTCGTGCGCACCGATGCCGACGAGGTCACCTACAACCTGCACGTGATGCTTCGCTTCGATCTCGAGCTCGACATGCTCGAAGGCAGGCTCAAGGTCGCCGACCTGCCCGACGCGTGGCGCGCACGGATCAAGAAGGATCTGGGCGTCGCGCCGCGCGACGATCGCGACGGCGCGCTGCAGGACGTGCATTGGTACGGCGGGACGGTGGGCGGGCAGTTCCAGAGCTACACGCTCGGCAACATCATGAGCGCGCAGTTCTTCGCCGCGGCGCGGCGCGGCGTCGGCGACCTCGACGAGCAGATCGCCGCCGGCGAGTACGCTCCGCTTCGCGGGTGGCTGACGCAGAACATCTACCGCCACGGGCGCAAATTCACCGCGCCGGAGATCGTCGAGCGCGCGACGGGCGAGCCGCTGTCGATCAAGCCGTATCTTTCATACTTGAAGACGAAGTACGGCGCACTGTACGGGCTGCAGTGAGCCCAGGAGCGAGCGGGAAGTCGGGGAAGAGCAAGCGGCGCGCCATAGCCAAGCGCCTGGTAGTAGCTGCGAATCCGCTGCAGGTACGGAATCGGTGCGTCGTAGCTCGGAGCGAAGCCGAATTCCTTGTCGCGTTCGTTCGTCATGCCTCGCAACTTAGTACACGAGCGTTCTCGCGTTGCGCTCGTGCAAACGCGTCGGCGGCGTTCTCCTTCGGCAAGTCTTGTGAAGCCGTTGCGGTAGAATCTCCGCTACGCCCACGTAGCTCAGTGGATAGAGCGGCCGCCTCCTAAGCGGCAGGTCGCCGGTTCAACTCCGGCCGTGGGTGCCACTCCCTGGACAGAAACAACCCGCATGGCCGCCATCCGCTACCTTGTCAAACGATGTCGATGTCGCGGTGGAGTTCTACATCGACATCCTGGGCTTCGAACTCGTGGAACAGTGGGGTCCGCCATTTGCCATGGTGAAGCGAGCCGACCTCACGCTATGGCTTAGCGGTCCCGGCAGCTCCGCGTCGCGGCCGCTTGCGGATGGTTCCAAACCCGCCCCGGGCGGGTGGAACAGGTTGGTGATCGAAACCGACGATCTCGCATCACTCGTGGAGAAGCTAAAGCACGTCGGCGCGCCATTTCGGGGTGAGATCGTTTCAGGCCCGGGCGGGAAGCAGGTCCTCGTCAATGATCCCTCCGGCAACCCCATCGAACTGTTCGAGCCGAGCCGCCGGTGAGGACATCCCGAATCTCGTGAACCCGATTGAAGACTTCCGGAAGTTCTACGCGCACTTCATCGTCAAAAGTTCGGGCTCGTCAGACGAGCGCCTGATTGCGGCCTTCTCCGCTGTGCCTCGTGAGAAGTACCTCGGTCCAGGCCCGTGGCAGGTTTTCGTTGGCACGGGCTACCTGCCTACAATCTCGAGCGACCCGCGGCTGCTGTATCAGGACATAGTCGTAGGCCTCGCCACCGATCGCGGCATCAACAACGGGCAACCCTCGTTACATGCGCGGTGCCTGGCCGCGTGTGCGCCGCGCCCCGGCGAGACCGTCACCCACGTTGGAGCAGGTACCGGCTACTACACCGCTGTGCTTGCGGAGTTGATCGGAAAGCGGGGCAAAGTCCTGGCGTTGGAGATCGAGCCGGACCTGGCCGCGCGCGCTCGAGACAATCTCGCCTATTTGCGCAACGTCGCCGTGTCCGCTGCATCGGCTGCAGATGGCTCGCTGCCGTCCTGCGATCTCATCTACGTGAACGCAGGAGCTACGCATCCGCTTCCGTCGTGGTTGGATGCCCTGAACATCGGGGGACGTCTGATCTTCCCTCTCACCCCGAACGAGGGATTCGGCTGTATGCTGCTCGTGACGCGCACAAGCGAAAGCGCCTACGCCGCGAGCGTCGTTACGCGTGCCGCGTTCATCCCTTGCATCGGCGCCAGGGATGACGCAATGTCCAAAACCCTTGCTTCAGCGCTTGAAAGGCAATCGTTCAAATCCGTTCGGTCTCTCCGTAGAGACGACATGGCGGATGAGACGGCTTGGTGCACAGGCTCTGGCTGGTGGTTGTCTACGGTCGACGCTGCAGGTTGATGCGCATGGTTGGCTAGAATAACTCTGACCGAATCGTCGACCGACCGGAAACCGCATGCCAAGAATTGAAGACAAGCTGCGCTCGCTCGGCCTCGCTCTGCCGCCGCCATTCAAGCCGCCGCCTGGAGTCGTCTTTCCGTTCCAGTTCGTTCGAGTCGTCGGACGCCGCGTACTCATCAGCGGTCATGGGCCGCAGGCTCCCGACGGCTCGATCGCCTCGCCCCGCGGCAAGGTGGGGAAGGACCTCACCATCGAAGAGGGTTATCACGCGGCCCGGCTCACCGCCCTGTCGGTTCTCGGGAGCCTGCACCGAGCGCTCGGCGATCTCGACCGCGTGGGCGCGTGGGTGAAGGTGCTTGGCATGGTGAATTCCGCGCCGGGATTCAATAGACAGCCGAGCGTCATCAACGGCTTTTCCGATCTCATCCTCGAGTTGTACGGTCCGGAGATCGGAGCGCACAGCCGCAGCGCCGTAGGACTCGCGGAACTGCCGTTCGACATTCCGGTCGAGATCGAAGGCGAAGTCGACTTGGCCTGACGGAAAGATCGCAGCAAGTCACCGCGGCTCTCGCCACCACGCATGCTCGGCATTCATGATTACTGGCTGTTCGTTGCCACGGGCATCCTGCTGAACCTCGCGCCGGGGCAGGACACGCTCTACATCCTCGGCTCAAGCATCGCTCACGGACGGCGCGTCGGCGTCGCCTCCGCGCTCGGCGTTGGCTCGGGTTGCGCCGTGCATACGCTCGCCGCCGCGCTCGGCTTGTCGGCCATTCTCGCGACTTCCGCCGCGGCGTTCATCGTTGTCAAGCTCGCGGGGGCCGCCTATCTCGTCTATCTCGGAGTTCGCCTCATCATCAAGCCCGTCAGCGTCTCGCCGCCGTCGCGCGATGCTGCCGCGAAAACTGCGCTTGCGGCCTTTCGCCAGGGCGTGCTGACGAACGTTCTCAATCCGAAGGTCGCTCTGTTCTTTCTCGCACTGCTCCCACAGTTCATCGACGCCGACAGCCCGACCAAGCTCGCGGCCTTTCTAGCGCTTGGCCTGACCTTCATCGTGACGGGGACGGCGTGGTGCCTGGTGCTGGCGCTGGGAGCGTCGCGCGTCCGCGGGTTCTTCGCGGGACATCCGCGAGCGCTCGCTCGCGTTTCTCGCGCGACCGGCGCACTGTTCGTCTTTCTCGGGCTGCGGTTGGCCGTCGCTGAGCGTTGACCTCGATGGAGCGGTTCCATGCCCGCTGACCAAGTCCGCCCGTTCGAAGGTGGCTGCACCTGCCGCGCGGTGCGCTACCGGATGACGAGCGGACCGCTGTTCGTGCATTGCTGCCACTGCCGCTGGTGTCAGCGCGAGACCGGCGCTTCTTTTGCGCTGAACGCGATGATCGAAGCCGATCGCGTGGTCCTGCTGCAGGGAAATCCGGAAGTCGTCGACACGCCCTCGAACAGCGGCAAGGGGCAGAAGATCACGCGCTGCCCCATCTGCCGTATCGCGCTGTGGAGCAACTATGCGGGGGCGGGCGACGCGATCCGCTTCGTTCGCGTCGGCACGCTCGACGAGCCCGACCGGCTGCCTCCCGACATTCACATCTTCACTTCGTCGAAGCAACCCTGGGTCGTTCTGCCGCCGAACATGCCGGCGGTCGCCGAATACTACGATCGCGAGAAGTACTGGCCGGCTTCCAGCCTCGAGCGACGCCGCGCGCTGATGGCGAGACGGAACCGTAGCTAAGAAGCCCGGCTCAGGCCAGTGCCCCGCGCTCCTGCAGCTCCGCGGCGCGCAGCGTGTTGGCGAGCAGCATCGCGACGGTCATCGGGCCGACGCCGCCGGGCACGGGCGTGATCCAGCCCGCGCGCTCCCTCGCACCCGCGAAGTCGACATCGCCGCAAAGCTTGCCCTCCGCGTTGCGATTGACGCCGACGTCGATCACGATCGCGCCGGGCTTGATCCAGTCCGCCTTGACGAACGCCGGCTTGCCCACGGCCGCGACCAGGATGTCGGCCTCGCGCGCGATCGCCGGCAGGTCACGCGTGGCGGAATGGCAGATAGTGACCGTGCAGCGCGCCATCAGCAACTCGAGTGCCATCGGCCGGCCGACGATGTTCGACTGTCCGATCACAACCGCGTGCTTGCCGACGAGGTCCTCGCCAGTATCGCGCAGCAGGATCATGCAGCCGGCGGGCGTGCACGGCGAGAGCAGCGGGCGCTTGAGCACGAGGCGTCCCATGTTGAGCGGATGCAGTCCGTCGACGTCCTTTAGCGGATCGATGCGCTCGGTCAGGCGATCCGCGTCGATCGTCTTCGGCAGCGGCAACTGCACGAGAATGCCGTGGACGGCGGGATCGGCATTGAGGCGATCGATCAGAGCCGCGAGCTCGTCCTGCGCCGCCGTTGCAGGGAGGTCGTGCGCGAAGGAGCGCATCCCGGCCGCGTCGGTGGTTTTCCGCTTGTTGCGCACGTAAATCTGCGAGGCCGCGTTCTCGCCGACGAGCACGACAGCCAATCCCGGTACGGACTTGCCGGATGCTACGCGCGCCGCGACGCGCTCTCTCACTTCAGCGGTCAGACGCTCGGCACGCGCTTTGCCGTCGATGATGCACGCGGTCATGTCGGATAGCTGTCGTTGCGGATTCGGCAGGCTTAGAGCGAACGAATCACCGAAGGGCTTCCGAAAGAGCGCGCAGTTTACCGGATTTGCAGGACCGGCCAGCCCTTCTGAGCGGCAAGCGCCGCGAGCGTCGGGTCTGGATTGACCGCGACCGGATGCGTCACGCGCGAAAGCAGCGGAACGTCGTTGCGCGAATCGCTGTAGAACCAGCTCTCGCGAAAGGCGTCGAGCCGCGTCCCGCGCTCCGCGAGCCACGCGTCGAGGCGTGCGATCTTGCCCTCACGCATGTTCGGAGTGCCTTCGACCCTGCCCGTGTACCGGCCGTCTCTCATTTCGCCCTCGGAGGCGATGAGGTGGTCGATGCCGAGATGGATAGCGATCGGTGCAGCCAGAAACCGGCTCGCCGCGGTGGTGAGCACGACGAGATGTCCCGTCGCACGATGCTTCGCGACCACTGCGCGCGCCGCCGCGGAGATCGCGGGAAAGATCTTCCCGACGAGATATCGGTCTCGCCAGATTTCCAACTGAGCTGGCTCGTGCTGCGCGAGCGTCGAGAGATAGAATCCGCAGAACTCCTCGCCCCCGATCTCGCCGCGCCGGTAGCGCTCGCTCACCTCGTGCATCGCGGGCTCGAAGCGCGCGCCGTCGAGCGCGCGCTCCTCGATCAGGAACTCGACCCAGGCTTCGTCGGCATCGATTGCGAGCAAGGTGCGGTCGAGGTCGAAGAGCGCGATCACATCGGGCAGCGTGTTCATCGCTAGAATGCGCCGATGAGCAATCGTTGGACGGCGCCGGCGCCCATGCTAGCGCGAGTCGCGCAGCGCTTGCGGCGCGCGCTCGCGCCGCCCTCCCGCGCGTACCTGCCGCTGCGCGTAGAGGGTGAAACCGCGGGCCGGGTCACGCCCGAGCGCGCGCGAAGGCTCGCCGGCTGGCCCGATTACTTCCTCGTCGGCGCAGACGCCGTGGACTGCGCGCCATCGCTGACCACGGCTGCGGCCCGCACGGCCGCTCTTGCCGAAGTCGCGCGGACGCTCGCCACCGAAGGCGCGCTCACCGCCTGGCGCAATGAGCGCTACCCCGTGGCAGCCAGACCGGGCGGCACAATCCTGTTCGAGATCGAGCGCGCCGCCGCCCGTTACTTCGGCGTCCACACCTTCGCCGCGCATTGCAACGGAGTCGTCGGCCGTCCCGCCGACTGGCGTATGTGGCTCGCGCGCCGAAGTCCCGTGAAGCCGATCGATCCGGGCCTCCTCGACAACCTCGTCGGCGGCGGCATCCCGGCCGGGGCTGGGATCGCCGATACGCTGACCAGGGAAGCGTGGGAGGAAGCCGGCATCGCCGCGCCTCTCGCGCGCGAGGCGCTCCAGGGCGGGTCGGTCGACATCCGCCGCGACCAGTCCGACGGATTGCAGCGCGAAACGATTCACGTGCACGACCTGTGGCTGCCGGCGGATTTCGCCCCCGCGAATCAGGACGGCGAGGCGGTCGAGCATCGCCTCTGCGCACCCGCAGACGTCCTCGCCGTCATCGCGACCGAGGACGTCACCGCCGACGCGAGCCTCGTCATCGTCGATTTTCTGCTCCGTCATGGTCACGTTCCGCGCGACGATCCGAGCTTCACCGCGCTCGATGCGCTGCGGCGCGCAGAACGGCCAGCCTAGGCGACACGCGCTGCGGTGGCCGATGCCGGCGTCACCTGCCGGATGCCCATCTCGCGCAGCGTTTCTCGCATTGCGCCGACCGCATCGCGCATTTCGACCAGGCCGATCGCGCCGATGCAGCCGACCCGAAACGTCTCGACCTGCGTGAGCTTGCCCGGATAGAGGATGAAGCCCTTGTCGCGCACGCGCTCGTAAAACTCCTTGAAGCTGTACTTCGGATCGGCCGGAGCGTGGAAGGTCACGATGATCGGCGCCTGGATCTTCGGATCGAGGAAGGCCCGGAAGCCCATCTCGCTCATCCCGCCGACCAGCGTTTCGTAGTTGGCTGTGTAGCGGGCGAGCCGCGCCGGCTGGCCGCCTGCAGCGGCATATTGTTCGAGCGCCGCGTCGAGCGCCACCACGACGTGCGTCGGCGGCGTATAGCGCCACTGCGTCGTGCGTTCCATGTAGGTCCATTGATCGTGGAGGTCGAGCGAGAGCGAGGTCGAGCGGCCTGCGCAGCGCTCGAGCACGCTCTTGCGCACGAACACGAAGCCCATCCCGGGCGGCCCCTCGATGCACTTGCCCGAGGCGGCGACGAGCGCGTCGAACGCAATCTCCCGCGCGTCGATCGCGATCGCGCCGAAGCTCGACATCGCGTCCACGATGAGACTCTTCCGCCGCTGCGCAACTGCCGCCGCGATCTCGGGTAGCGGATTGAGGATGCCGGTCGAGGTCTCGCAATGGATGAGGCCGACGTGCGTGATCGATGCGTCGCGGTCGAGGAGCCGCGACACGTCGCTTGCGGTCATCGGCGTGTCTTCGGCGGTCTCGAAAGTCGTGAGCCGGCGGCCCATCATCTCGGTGAGCCTCGCCATGCGCTTGCCGTAGGCGCCGTTGACGAGCACCAGCACGTGTCCATCGCGGGGAACGAGCGTGTTCACCGCAGCCTCGATCGAGAAGGTTCCGCTGCCCTGCATCGGAACGCAGACGTGGGTTGCGGCAGCGTCCAGGATGGCGGTCAGCCGCTCGCGCACGCGCGCCGTCACGGCGTTGAACGTACTGTCCCAGGAGCCCCAGTCGTGCAGCATCGCCGCCTTCGTGGCAGGCGAGGTCGTAAGCGGCCCCGGCGTGAGGAGTATGGGGTCGCGGTCGACATTGCTCATCTTCTGTCCTCGACTGATCTTCTCTATCGGAAGCTCGCTTTGGTCCGGATGCGGGCAACGACGATCAATACGGTCAGCGTCACCGCCAGCAGCAGAATGGTCAGCGCGGCACCATCAAACACCGATCCGCGATCCGTCAGCGCGAAAATGCCGACCGGCAGGGTGACCCAGTCTGGCGGATAGACCATGATCGTCGCACCCAGCTCGCCCATCGACAGTGCGAAGCACAGGCCGGCCGCAGCCACCAGAGATGGTGTGATGAGCGGCAGGGTGACCCTGAAGAGCACATAGGCTGGTCGGGCGCCGAGACTCGCCGCGACCTGCTCGAAATGCGCCGGCAGCCTCGCCAGCCCGGCCGCAACACTGCCATACGCGAAGGCCGTGACCAGCACGACATGCGCGATCAGCACGATGTACGGGGTCCCGTTCAACAGCAGGGGTGGACGACTGAACGCAACCAGCAACCCGAGGCCGACCGAGACGGACGGCACGGCGATCGGCAGCAGGAACAGCGTGCTCGCAACCCGCCGGGTACGCCCGCGCAGATTGCGCACTGCGAGCGCGGCCCACGTGCCAAGCGCAAGCGCGATTGCGCTCGCGATCAGACCGGTCAGCAGGCTCGTCAGCAGCTCCTCGCCTGCGCTGCTGCGGACCGCGTCGTTCAGATGGCGCAGCGTGAGATGGCTGGGCAGCACATCGTTCCATTGGCCGGCGACGCTCGCCGCTCCGACCATCATCAGCGGCAGCCCGAATACTGGCACGAAAAGCAGCGCGAAAAGGCACCATGCAAGAAAGCGCCCGAACCTAGAGGACAGAAGCACGGCCCCCTCCAGTGCGCGACAGCATGTAACGGTAGAGCGAATAGAGTCCAACCGACAGCACGATGTTCACCACGGCCGCGACGCACCCCGCCGTGTAGTCGAACTCCTGGATCGCCTTGCCGTAGATCACCATCGGCAGGGTGATGACGCCCTTCGCGCCGATGAACAACACGATGCCGAACTCATTGAGCGTCAACAGCAGGCACAGGCTGCCGCCCGCGAGGAGCGCGGGCACAGACTCGGGAAAAATGACTTCGCGGATGATCCGCAACGGCCTTGCCCCGAGGCTGCTCGCCACCTCGATCAGCGCCGTGTCGAGATGAGAGAATGCGGCGAGCAGCGGCCGCATGACGAATGGCGTATAGAAGGTGATCTCGGCGAGAATCACGCCCCATTTCGTGTAGACGAAGTCGATCGGCGGCTCGGTCGTGTGCAGCAGATCCATGAAGATGAAGTTGAACGCTCCCGCGGAGCCATAGAGGAAAGTGAAAGACAGCGCGATAAGGAACGACGGAAAGGCCAGTATCGTGTCGATGAAGCCGCTGAAAAGGCGCGCGCCCGGAAAGGGCACGAAGGACACGATCAGAGCGAGCACGAAGCCGAGGACGAGACAGCCTAGTGTCGACAGCACCGCGATCTGGATCGTGCGCAGCATTGCGCCCTGGAAAAACGAAGAGCTCAGCAAAGCTGTGTAGTGACCGAGAGTCGCCGGGCCGGCATCGCCGGTCAGCGACTGCTTGGCGATGAAGATCAGCGGATAGAAGAAAATGCCGACGAGGACGGCGAGCGGTACGACCACCCAGATCCATCGCGGTGCGGGGATCCGGGTGCCGCCGCCTCCACGGGTCGGGAGGGTGAGAGTCGCGCTCGCGGGTGTCGCCACGGTCAGAGCGTACCGATGGGCGACTCGCCGTGCCGGCCGGCCACGGATGCGCCGTTTGGCGCCGCAAGCAGCGTCGCGTCGTGTGGGGCGAAATGCACCGACACACGCTCGCCGCGCGGCGGGGGTGAGCGAAGCGGCTTGCTGTCGACGCACATCTCCGCGCCGTCGACCTCCAGATACAGTCGATGTGCGGAGCCGCGCCACTGGACCTCGGTCACCGTGCCCTCGATCGTGTTCGTGCCTGCGGCGTGCTGCCCGAGACTCAGCGCATGCGGCCGGATGCACAGCATCCGCGTCTCGCCCGGACGCGCCGCGGCGAACGCCGCCACGTGCAGCATCCGCGGGCCGAGGCGTACCGTCGCTTGCTGACGGGCATCATCGAACTGCTCGACCGTGACCGCGAGCAGGTTCGCATTGCCGACGAAGGTCGCGGTAAAACGCGAAGGCGGCTGCTGATACAGCGATTGCGCGCTGCCGACGTCGACCAGCCGGCTCTCGTTCATCACGGCGATCCGGTCGGCCAGCGTGAGCGCCTCGATCTGGTCGTGCGTGACGTAGAGGATCGTCACATCGGGCAATTCGCGGTGCAGGCGTGCGATTTCGTTCAGCATGCCGCTGCGAAGCTGCGCATCGAGGGCCGACAACGGTTCGTCTAGCAGCAGTACCTTCGGCCGGATCGCGAGCGCCCGGGCGATCGCCACGCGTTGCTGCTGTCCGCCGGAGAGCTCCTGCGGGTATCGGCCCGAGTAAGCCTGCATGCCGACGAGTTGCAGGCATTCGCGAACGCGCGTCGCAATCTCTGCGCGCGGAGCCCCGACCGCGCGCAGGCCGAACGCGACGTTCTGCTCGACGCGCATATGCGGGAAAAGCGCGTACTGCTGCACGACCATGCCGATGCCGCGCCGGTGCGGCGGCATCCGCGTGACGTCGGTGTCTCCCAGAAAGATGCGCCCGCGCACCGGGGTGACAAAGCCGGCGACCGCCCGCAGCGCCGTGGTCTTGCCCGAGCCCGACGGGCCGAGCAGCGCCATGACCTCGCCCGGCTCGATGTCGAGGCTGAAGTCCTCCAGCGCCACGGTGTGCCCGTAGGCGACCGTGACGCCTTCGAAGCGGATGCCTGGTTGCCGCCGGGCGGCAGGGTCATGCGCGATATCGTCCGCCGCCGCCTTGCGACCGGGCTCCGCGCCTAGCACGGCAGGCGCCTCATCAGCTGCCGGTCACCTCGTGCCACCGGGCGACGTCCTTGGACAAGTCCCGCAAGACCGCGTCCCAGTCGGGCGTCCATATGGTCACGCCCTCCATGAATTTATGCAGCTGCTTGTAGTTGTCGTCGGTCGGCATCACGTCGGAGCGTGCCGGCAGCCCGCGCGCGATCGAGCTCACCGTCTCCTGCGCCTTCTTGGAGAGCAGGAAATCGATGAGCTTCTTGCCGTTTGCGGAGTGCGGTGCACCCTTGACCAGCGCCATGTAGTACGGCAGCGAGAACGTCGTCCGCTGGCCCTTCGAATCGGCCGGCCAGAAGATGCGCAGGTTCGGGTTGTCCGCCATCTGGGCGAAGTTCATCTGCATGTCGCCGTTGGCCACCAACAGCTCGCCCTTGTTCACCTTGGCGGCGAGCTTGCCCGTCGACGACGACGGGCCGACATTGTTCGCCTGCAGCTTCTTCAGGTACTCGAAACCGGCCTCCTTGCTGCCCATCGCGTGGAATACGAGCACCATCATTGCGGTGCCGTCTCCGGCCTGTCCGGGCGTCGAGTACTGGATCTTGCCCTTGTACTTCGGATCGAGCAGCTCGTCCCAAGTCTTCGGCGGTCCTTGCAGCGCCGAGCCGTTGTAGATCAGGCAGAAATAGTTGTTGACCAGCGGATACCAGTGACCCTTCGGGTCACGCGTGTTCGCCGGAATCGCGTTGATGTCGGCGGGCGTGTACGCCTCGGTCATGCCGTCGGCGGCAGCCTTCTGAATGAACGGCGGCAGCGTGGCGATAACGTCCGCCTGCGTGTTGGTCTTCTCGCGCTCGACCCGGTTGATCACTTCGCCGGAACCGCTTTCGATGTACTGCACCTTGATCCCGGTCTCCTTCGTAAACGCGTCGAACTGTGTATCGAACCAGTTCGGCTTGCCGTCGCGCAGTCCGTCAGCCGCATAGATAGTGACGACGTTCTGGGCTTGCGCGGGAATTGCGGCGACCATAGCGACAGCGAGCGCGAGGATAGCGACTACGGAACAGCGGCTCATCAGTTTCCTCCCTTGGTAAAATTCATCGAAACGATGCGATCGACAACCGAGGCCTGTCGACCGATTTCCCCGAGACGGCGCCATCCTACACTGGCTGGAGCGCGTAGCCACGGGAGCAAGCAGCGCACCGGGGAACAGGCTTTCGAGAGGCCCGGTCGATGATCTTGGACACCATAAGTTGCAGATTGTTGACAATCTACACCTGTCGCGTGGATCATTGCAAGCATGGCCACGCTCGATTCGCCGACGCGATCCGCACCGGCAGTACACGCGCCTACTGCGCATGCTCTCGCGCTCGTTCGCACGAGCTCGCTTCCGGACCTGGTACGCCAGGAGCTCGAGCGGATGATCCTTGGCGGCGAGCTCGCCTCGGGCGCCAAGCTGACCGAAGCCGCGCTGGCCGCCCGGCTCGGCGTCTCCCGCGGTCCCGTGCGCGAAGCGTTCCGCGCCCTCGGCGAGATGGGCCTGGTGCGCGTGGAGAAGAACCGCGGGGTGTTCGTGCGCCGGATCAGCGTCGAGGAAGCCGATCAGATCTACGAGGTGCGCGGAATCCTCGACGAATGGATCGGTCGCCATCTCGCTCAAACGGCAACGTCGGAGCAGATCCGCGGCCTGCGGGCACACGTCGAGCGCATGGAAAAAGCCGCCGCCCGACACGACGTCGACGGCTACTACCATCTGAACCTTGAATTCCATGACCGGCTGGTCGCGGCCTGCGGCAATCCCAAGCTCGTGGCAACCTATCGCCGGCTGGTGAAGGAGCTCTCGCTGTTCCGTCACCAGACGCTTGCCCGGGGCGAAACTATGAGCGTTTCGACGCGCGAGCACCGCGAAATCGTCGAACGGATCGCCTCGGGCAATCCCGCCGCGGCCGGCAAAGCGCTGCTCGACCACGTTCTGGCGGGACGCGAGCGCATGCACCGGGCTCACCCCGACGCGGCGCCCGCGACGCGGCGCCGCATCGTTGCGGCGGCTCCGCGCCGGGGTCGCTGATGCCCGGAACGCTATCAGTCAACGCACGCGCGTATCGCTGGCCGACGCGCCCTGTCGTCGTGATCTGCGTCGACGGCTGCGAGCCCGACTACATCAATCAGGCCATCACCGCCGGGGTCGCGCCCTTTCTCGAAAAGCTTGACGGTCGCGGCACCTGCCTCACCGCCGATTGCGTGGTGCCCTCCTTTACCAATCCGAACAACCTTTCCATCGTCACAGGCGTGCCCCCGTCGGTGCACGGCATCTGCGGCAACTATTTCTGGGACCGCGAGGCCGACGCCGAAGTGATGATGAACGACGCGAAATACCTGCGCGCGGGAACGATTCTCGCGGCCTTCGCTGCCGCCGGAGCGAAGGTTGCCGTGGTCACCGCCAAGGACAAGCTGCGAACTCTGCTGGGGCACCGGATGCAGGGCATCTGCTTCTCCTCCGAGAAGGCGGACCAGGTCACGCAGGCGAATAACGGCGTGGAAGACGTCCTCAGCTTGGTCGGTATGCCGCTGCCCGATGTGTACAGCGCGGCGCTGTCCGAGTTCGTCTTCGCCGCCGGCATCAAGCTCATGCAGCGCGAGCGTCCCGATCTCATGTATCTGTCGACCACCGATTACGTTCAGCACAAGGCCGCGCCGGGAACGCCGACGGCAAACGGCTTTTACGCGATGATGGATCGCTACCTCGCCGAGCTCGATGCGCTCGGCGCGGGCATCGTCGTCACGGCCGATCATGGGATGAACTCCAAGACCGACGCGTTTGGACGCCCCAACATCATCTACCTCCAGGACCTGCTGGACGCCTGGTATGGCGCCGGCGAAGCGCGTGTGATTCTGCCGATAACCGACCCGTACGTCGCGCATCATGGCGCCCTGGGATCGTTCGCGACCGCGTACCTTCCGCCCGGCCGCCTCGCCGACGCGGCGGCGCGGCTCTCGGTGCTCGCCGGCATCGAGCTGGTCCTCCCGCGCTGCGCTGCGGCGGAGCGTTTCGAGCTCCCGCCGGACCGGATAGGCGATCTGGTCATCGTCTCGGAGCGTCTGACCGTGCTGGGAGGCAGTGCCAGCCGGCACGACCTGTCCGGTCTAGACGTCCCCTTGCGCTCGCATGGAGGCATCTCCGAACAGCGCGTGCCGCTCATTGCCAACAAACCGCTCGCCACGATCGCGCCCGACCGGAAATGGCGCAATTTCGACGCCTTCGACCTGGCGCTCAACCACCTGGAATAGCGATCGATGAACATGATGGCGGAACTGCCCGGCGTCAGGAACGGCCGTGCGCTGCACGAAAAAATGCGCATCGCGGGCGCGCTCGTCGGCGGAGACCGCATCATCGAGGTGATGAATCCCTATACCGGCGCGATCGTCGGTACCGTGCCCAAGGCGGACGTCGATGAGGTCCGCCGTGCGCTGACAATCGCGAAGAGCTTCAGGGCTACGCTCTCGCGCCACGACCGTTATCGGATCTGCATGCGCGCGATCGAGCTGATCCGCGCGCGCAGCGACGAGATCTCGGATCTGATCACGGCTGAATCAGGGATCTGCAAGAAGGACTCGGTTTACGAGGTCGGACGCGCTTGCGACGTTTTTCTCTTCGCCGGCAACGCGGCGCTTCACGACGACGGCCAGATCTTCTCCTGCGACCTGACCGCGCACGGCAGGAAGCGCAAGGTGTACACCCTGCGCGAGCCGCTGCAGGGCGCGATCGCCGCGATCACGCCGTTCAACCACCCGCTCAACCAGGTCGCGCACAAGGTCGCGCCTTCGATCGCAACCAACAACCGCATGGTGCTGAAGCCGACCGAGAAGACGCCGCTCTCGGCGCTGCTCCTCGCCGACATCCTCTATGAGGCGGGGCTGCCACCGGAGATGTTCTCGGTGGTGACCGGCGATCCCGGGGAGATCGCCGACGAGTTGCTGACCCATCCGGATGTCGATCTCATCACGTTCACGGGCGGCATCGCAGTAGGCAAGCACATAGCGGCCAAGGCCGTGTACAAGCGGCAGGTGCTCGAGCTGGGCGGCAACGATCCACTGATCGTGATGGAGGATGCGGACATCGAAGAGGCGGCGACTATCGCCGCCACGGGCTCGTACCGCAATTCGGGACAGCGCTGCACGGCGATCAAGCGCATGCTGGTGCACGAATCGGTCGCCGATCGCTTTGTCGAGGCCCTGCTCGCCCGGACTCGCGCGATCAAGTACGGCGATCCCGCCGATCCCGCCACTGACATGGGCACGGTCATCGACGAGGCCGCCGCCCGCGCGATCGAGGAGCGGGTGAACGATGCAATCGCGCGCGGGGCGAAGCTCGTCTATGGCAACGTCCGCCGCGGCGCTCTGTACTCGCCGACGGTGCTCGATGCCGTGACGCCCGACATGCCGGTCGTGAAATACGAGACCTTCGGCCCGGTTTCGCCGGTGATCCGGTTCAAGGACGTCGACGAGGCGGTCCGCATCGCCAACGGCACCGACTACGGGCTCTCTTCGGCGGTCTGCACCAACCGTCTCGATTACATCACCCGTTTGGTCGCCGAGCTGCACGTCGGTTCGGTAAACGTGCGCGAGGTGCCCGGTTATCGCCTCGAATCGACGCCTTTCGGAGGGATCAAGGATTCCGGGCTCGGTTACAAGGAAGGCGTGCAGGAGGCGATGAAGCTTTTCACCAACGTCAAGACGTATTCGCTGCCATGGTGAGGCGCCGGAGACCAGCGCGGCAACCCAGCGCCCCGCCGCCGCGTACCGGACAGCTCCGAGGAGACTGACTCATGACTTTTTCCTACCGACGCACCTATCGCGGCCCGGTCGAGGCCGTGCTGCTCGACTGGGCCGGCACGACCATGGACTTCGGCTGCATGGCGCCGGCCGTCGTGTTCATGCAGATCTACGAGCGCAAGAATGTGCCCATCACCATCGAAGAGGCGCGCGCTCCGATGGGAGCGCACAAGAAGGTGCACATCCGCAAGATCTCGGAGCTGGAGACGGTGCGCCGCCGCTGGCAGGAAGTCCACGACCGCGCGCCCACCGAGGGCGACGTGGACGCCATGTTCGCCGACTTCGTACCGCTCCAGCTGGCGTGCCTCTCACAATACTCGACGCTCATTCCGGGAACGCTCGCGGCCGTGGCCGAGTTGCGCCGGCGCGGCGCCAAGATCGGCTCGACCACCGGCTATCTCACCGAGATGATGAAAATCAACCGCGAGGATGGAAAGCGGCAGGGCTACGACCCGGACTCCACGGTCTGCGCATCCGATGTGCCGGCGGGACGGCCCTACCCGTACATGTGCTTGCAGAACGCCATCAACCTGGGAGTAACGACCGTGCAGTCCTGCGTGAAGGTCGACGACACCGTCCCCGGCGTCGAGGAAGGGCTCAACGCGGGCATGTGGACCGTGGGGCTCGCGGTGAGCGGCAACGAGGTCGGCCTGCCGCTCGAGCGGTGGCAAGCGCTTCCCGCGTCCGAAAAAGAGGCCAAGCGCAGCCGCGCGTACTCTCGCATGCGGCAGTGCGGCGCGCACTACGTCGTCGACACGATCGCGGAGCTGATGCCCTGCATCGACGACATCCAGGAACGCATCCACCGCGGCGAGAGGCCGTAGGCAAGCCCTCGCCATGCCGAAGAGCGCGCTCAAGCCACTGCCCATTGAGGCGCCACCCGCGGCGACGATCGCGCTGGTGCGCTCCAGCTCGCTCCCGATGCTGGTGCAAAGGGAACTCGAGCGGGATGGAGCACGCGGCGGCCAAGAACGATGCCGACGCGTGGCACGCCAGACGCTCGCGCAACGCGGAGTGCTGCCGCTGTTCACGCGCGAGCATCGCGACATCGTCGCCAAGATCGCATCGGGCAACGCCGCTGCCACCGCCAAAGCATTGCACGACCAAGTGATGGGAAGCCGCGAGCGCATGCGGCAAACACGAGCGGCGCACCACGCCGCACGCCAGGGCCGCTGATGAGCACCGTGGCGGTCCAGGGCGAGGGACTCGGCTACAATGCGGCCATGCGCACACCGGAGTGCAATCTCGCTTCCGAAGGCGACGTCAATCTTTCGCCGCTGCGCCGCGCGTGGGAAAGCAAGCACGTCGGCGCCGCGACGCGCGCACTGCTCGACGCGGACAGCGAGCATTTCCTGCATCAATCGCTGTCCACGCCGTGCTTCAACGCGCTCAAATCCTGCGACGGCATCTGGCTCGAGGATGTCGAAGGCCGCCGCATCATGGATTTTCACGGCAATAACGTCCATCAGGTCGGATATCGACATCCGCACGTGATCGCGGCAGTCAAGGACGCGCTCGACGCACTGCCTTTCTCGCCGCGCCGCTTCACCAACGCCGCAGCGATCGAGCTGGCTGCAAAGCTGTCGCGCCTGGCGCCCGATCCCCTTGGCAAGGTGCTGTTCGCTCCCGCCGGGACGCTCGCGATCGGCATGGCGCTCAAGCTCGCGCGCGTGGTAACCGGCCGGCACAAGACACTCTCGCTGTGGGACTCGTTCCACGGCGCATCGCTCGACGCGATCTCGATCGGGGGCGAAGCGGTCTTCCGCCGGGATGCGGGCCCGCTCTTGCCCGGCACCGAGCATGCGCCGCCCTGCGATCCGCGCCAATGCAGCTTCGGCTGCGCTGGGACGTGCAATCTGCGCTGCGCCGAGTACATCGACTACGTGCTTGGCAAGGAAGAGGACATCGGAGCGGTGGTTATCGAGACGGTCCGCTCGACCGACGTGCAGATCCCGCCGCCCGAGTATTACCGCATCGTGCGTGAGGCGTGTGACCGCCACGGCGCGCTGCTGATCCTCGACGAGATTCCCATCTGCCTCGGCCGGACGGGACGCATGTTCGCGTTCGAGCACTACGGCATCGTCCCCGACATGGTCGTGCTCGGCAAGGGACTCGGCGGCGGCGTCTTTCCGCTCGCGGCCCTCATCGCGCGCAGCGATTTCGACGTCGCGGGGGACCGCGCGCTGGGGCATTACACCCACGAGAAGAGTTCGGTGGGCTGCGCGGCAGGGCTCGCCACGCTGGAAGTCATCGAGCGCGAGGGCCTTCTCGACCGCTCGCGTGCGCTCGGTGTGCGCGCACTCGAAAGGATGCGCTCGCTCGAGCATCGGCACCCGCTCGTCGGCGACGTGCGCGGGCTCGGGCTGCTGCTCGCGATCGAGCTTGCGCGCGACGGTCGACCCGCCGCGCACGAAGCCGAGCAGTTGATGTACGAGTGCCTCGCACGCGGGCTCTCGTTCAAGGTCGGCCAGGGCAACGTGCTGGCGCTCTCGCCGCCGCTCGTTATCGCGCCGGACGATCTCGATCGCGCCTTCGACATCATCGACGCGGCGCTCGCCGCCGTCGAGGCCGCGTAGCGATGCAGGTCCTGCTCAATCTGCTCGCCGGCGTCGCGCTCCTGGTCTGGGGCACGCACCTCGTGCGCACCGCCATCCTGCGCCTCTACGGGGGCAATCTGCGTCGCGTGTTGCGGCAGAGCGTAGCGAACCGCTTCGCCGCCTTCAGCGCCGGGGTTTTCGTCACGGCGCTTCTCCAAAGCAGCACCGCGACCGCGCTGATCGTCGCTTCTTTCGTCGGCCAAGGCCTGATCGCCACCGCCCCCGCGCTCTCAGTGATGCTCGGCGCCGACGTCGGCACGAGCCTTATGGTGCTGGTGTTCTCGTTCAAGCTCTCATGGCTGTGGCCGTTCCTGATCTTCACCGGCGTCGTGCTCTTCCTGCGTTGGGAGAACAGCCGCACCGGACGCTTCGGCCGCATCCTGATCGGACTCGGCCTCATCATCATGGCGTTGCAGTGGATCGTGCTCTCCGCCAAGCCGTTGACGCAGGGCGCCGGCGTACAGGCGATCTTCGCCTCGCTCACCGGCGACGTCGTGCTCGACATGCTGGTTGCCGCAGTGTTCACGGTGCTCTGCTTCTCCAGCCTCGCGGTCGTGCTGCTCACCGCGGCGCTCGCCGCCTCGAATGTGATCGGCGTTCACGTGGCGCTGGCGCTGGTCCTCGGTGCCAATCTCGGCAGCGGCCTGCTGGCGATGATGAACACGCTGCCTGCGGCGCCTGACGCGCGGCGCGTGGCGCTGGGCAATTTCCTGTTCCGCCTCATCGGGTGCGTTGCCTTCGCGCCCTTCCTCGAGCAGTCGGAGACACTGCTCGCGGTGATCAACGCCGGTCCCGACCGTGTGGTCGTGCACTTCCATCTGCTGTTCAACGTCGCCATCGCCGTCGCCTTCGTGTTCTTCACCGAGCCCATCGCGCGCGTTGCGACCCGCCTGATGCCCGCCAGGCTCGATCGCGACGATCCGGCCAAGCCGCGTTACCTCGATCCATCGGCGCTCGCCACCCCGGCGCTGGCGATCGGGAACGCCGCGCGCGAAGCGATCCGCCTTGGCGACGTGATCGAGCAGATGCTGACCGGCATGCTGACGGTCCTCAAGACCAACGATCGGGTGCTGGCGGACCGCTTTCGCAAAATGGACGACGTGGTCGACGATCTGTACACCGCGATCAAGCTCTATCTCACACAGATCAGCCGCGAGGCGCTCGAAGAAAAGGAAGGACGGCGATGGGCCGACATTGTCTCCTTCACGATCAACATGGAACAGGTCGGCGACATCATTGAGCGCATCATCAACGATCTTGAGGACAAGAAGATCGAAAAGGGTCGCAGCTTCTCCGACGCCGGCATGCAGGAGATCTGCGACCTGCACGCACGGCTCGTGGCCAACCTGCGGCTCGGGATGAGCGTCTTCCTCCATGGAGACCTCAAGAGCGCGCAGCAGCTTCTCGCCGAGAAGGTGCTCTTCCGCGACCTCGAGCGCTCGTACGCCGACTCGCACATCGCGCGGCTCACCACCAACACGCAGCAAAGCATCGAGACCTCTTCGTTGCACCTCGATCTGCTCAGCGATCTGAAGCGCATCAACTCGCACATCTGCTCGATCGCCTATCCTATCCTCGAGCAGGCCGGCGTGCTGGCGAAGACGCGACTCAAGGAAGCGCCGGAGGCCCCGCCCAAGCCGGCCGCGGTGCCGAACGAAGCGGCGCCCGAAGAAAGCTGGAAGAAACGCAAGCCGCGCACGGCATAGTGAGACGGGTGCCAAGGCTCGCGGATCCCGTCCTACTGTCGCCGTGGAACTGACCTTCGGCATTACGCTGGCGGTGCTGGGTGCCGGTCTCCTGCATGCGGGGTGGAACGCCCTGCTCAAGTCCGCGCCGGGCGGCGATGCGCTGCTCGACACCGCAACGGTCGTGGCCGGCTCCTCGCTGTGGGGCTTCGCCGTGGTTCCCTTCGTCGGCGTGCCAGCGAGCGCCGCGTGGCCCTACATGGCGGCCTCGGCGGTCATTCACTTCGGGTATTACTTGACGCTGGCGCAGGCGTACCGGACCGGCGATCTTTCCTTCGCCTATCCGCTGATGCGTGGCAGTGCGCCCTTGATCGTTGCGCTGCTGGGCATCGTGTTCCTCGGCGAGCTGCCGACCGCGCCGATGGCGCTCGGCATCGTGCTGATCTCGCTCGGGATCGTCAGCATCGCCTTCGTCGGCGCCGGCCGCGGAGGCATGCGCCGCCATCCCCCCAGCGCCGCCTACTGGGCCTTCGCCAATGCCGGGCTCATCGCGCTCTATACGCTAATCGATGCCACGGGAGCGCGTGCCTCCGGCAATGCCGCGGCTTACGTCTCGTGGCTCATCTTTCTCGAGGGCCTGCCGTTTCTCTTTTGGGTGTTCGTACGGCGCGGGAAGGCCGCATGGAACTATGTCCGCGCGAGCGCTCCCCGGGGGCTCGTCGGCGGCGCGTGCAGTCTCGCCGCCTACGGCATCGTGCTGTGGGCGATGACTCGCGCGCCCGTCGCCGCGGTCGCGGCGCTGCGCGAGACTTCGGTGCTCTTTGCCGCGCTCATTGGCTCGCTCTGGCTCAAGGAGGGCTTCGGGCTGCCGCGTCTTGCCGGCGCGGCGAGCGTGGTCGCCGGCATTGCGGCGCTGAAGCTGGGCTAGCCGCGTCCGCGATGGCGGCAACAGGAGATCCTTCGCTTCGCTCAGGAATGACAGGCGTTCCCGATACAGCGCAGGTCGTCGTCGTCGGCGGCGGCATCGCCGGCGCCTCGGCCGCCTATCACCTGACGAAGACAGGAATCACGGACGTCATGCTCCTCGAGCAGGGCAAGCTCACCTGCGGCACGACCTGGCACGCGGCCGGGCTCGTCGGACAGCTGCGCGCGACGCGTAACGCGACGCGGATGAGCCGTTACGGGATCGAGCTGTACTCGACGCTCGAAGCGGAAACGGGTCTCGCGACGGGATGGAAGCGCTGCGGGAGCCTCAACGTGGCGAAGACGCCGGAGCGCCTGAAGCTCCTCAAGCGGCAGATGGCGCGGGCCAAGAGCTTCGGCATCGAATTCGAGTTTGTCACGTCCGCCGAAGCGGGTCGCATCTACCCGCTGCTTCGCACCGACGATCTTTCCGGCGCGGTGTGGATCCCGGGCGACGGCAAGGCCAACCCGACCGATCTCACCCAGTCGCTCGCGCGTGGCGCGCGGATGCGGGGCGCGCGCATTGTCGAAGACTGCAAGGTTATCGGAATCGACGTCGAGCGCGGACGGGTCGCAGGTCTTCGCTACCGCACCGCGGACGGCGAAGGACAGATGCGCTGCGAGACGGTCGTCAATTGCGCCGGACAATGGGCGCGCGAGTTCGGGGCGCTGGCCGGCGTGAACGTCCCGCTGTTCCCGGCCGAGCATTTCTATCTCGTCACGAAGCCGATTCCCGGTGTGCATCCTGACCTGCCTGTCATGCGCGACCCCGACGGCCGCATCTACTACAAGGAAGAGGTCGGGGGGCTGGTGATGGGCGGCTTCGAGCCGGTTGCCAAACCGTGGGACGTCGCACGCATTCCCGAGCGCTTCGAGTTCCAGCTCCTGCCGGAAGACTGGGATCACTTCGAGATCCTGATGAAGAACGCCGTCCACCGCACGCCGTGTCTCGAGACGGCGGAAGTGAAGATGCTCCTGAACGGCCCGGAGAGCTTCACCATCGACGGCAACTTCATCCTCGGCGAAGCCCCCGAAGTCCGCGGGTATTTCGTCTGCGCCGGATTCAACTCTGCCGGCATCGCCAACGCCGGCGGCGCGGGCATGCTCATCGCCGAATGGATCGCCGCGGGCGAGGCGCCGGTCGATCTGTGGGACGTCGACATTCGACGCTTCGCGCCATTGCATGCCAATCGCGCGCATCTGTTCGATCGGACCGCCGAGACGCTCGGCCTGCATTACGCGATGCGCTGGCCGCGCGAGGAACTGCAGACCGTTCGGCCTCTGCGCCGTTCGCCACTCTATGATCGGCTCAAGGCCAAAGGCGCGGTCTTCGGCAGCAAGCTTGCCTGGGAGCGCGCGAACTACTTTCTGCCTCGGGGGACGCCCCAACCGCCGCCGACGCTCGATGCGCCGGGCTGGCTTCCCTTCGTCCTCGAGGAGCAGCGCGCCTGCCGCGAGGACGTCGTGGTCTTCGATCAGACCTCATTCGCGAAATTCGTGCTCAAGGGCCGCGATGCGCTTGCATTGCTGCAGCGGTTGTGCGCCAACGAGATCGATGTCCCCGTGGGGCGCATGGTCTACACCGCGATGCTCAACGCGCGCGGCGGCTTCGAGAGCGATGTCACGATCAGCAGGCTCGCCGCCGACACCTTCTTCATTCTCACGGGATCCGCGCAGGCGACGCGCGACGCCGACTGGATCAACCGCCACCTCGGCGAAGGTGAATTCGCGGCGCTCGTCGACGTGACTTCGGCGTGGTGCGTGATCTCGGTCATGGGCCCGAAGGCGGAAGCGCTGCTCTCGAAGCTCTCGCCCGACGATCTGTCGAAGGCAGGCTTGTCGTTCTCGTCGACAAGCGAGATCGACGTCGGCTACGCACGCGTGCGCGCGGCGCGGATGAGCTACGTCGGTGGCCCGGGCTACGAGCTTTGCGTCCCGACCGATCAGTCCGTTGCGCTCTACGACTCACTGTGGAGCGTGGGCGAATCCTTCGCGTTGAAGGACGCCGGTTACTACGCGATCGATGCCCTGCGCATCGAAGCCGGCCGCCGCGCCTGGGGCGCGGAGCTGTCGCCCGATGATACGCCGTGGGAAGCGGGGCTCGACTATGCGGTTAAGCTCGACAAGTCCGCCCCCTTCATCGGCCGCGACGCCCTGCTGCGGCAGCGCGCACTGGGACTGTCGAAGCGGCTGCTCATCTTCACGTTCGACGATCCTGCGGCATTTCCCTGGGGCGGCGAGCCGATCCTGATGGATGGGCGCAACGTCGGCGAGCTGACCTCAACGGGCTACAGCCGCAGGCACGGTCGCGCGCTGGCGATGGGTTACGCTCGCTCCGATCGCATCCTTGCCGACGAAGCATGGCTCGCGGCGCGCTACGCAATCGACATCGCCGGCGAGACGTTTGCGGTCACGCCGCATCTCAGGCTAAGCTGACTCGATGCCTCACCGATTCGCCATCCCGCCACGCCGTGGCCGCAATCCGGCCAAACCGGGCGCGCCGACTGGCCAGGTGCAGAGCCTTACCCGCGGGCTGTCAATCCTGGAAGCCCTGGCGCGAAGCGACGGCGGCCTCACCCTGACCGACCTCGCGCACAGCGCGCAGCTCCCGGCGTCGACGACGCACCGTTTGCTCTCCACGCTGGAGAAGATGGGTTACGTCTACCAAGCCGGCGACGTCGGGTTGTGGTGCGTGGGACTGCAGGCGTTTCGGGTGGGCACGACTTTCCTCTCCAATCGCGACTTCATCGCCCAGAGCCACGCCTACATGCATCGGCTGATGGAGCAAGCGGGCGAGACCGCGAACCTCGCCATTCTCGACGGCACCGAGGCCGTCTTCGTGGCCCAGGTCCAATGCCATGAGATGATGCGCACGCTGGTGCGACTGGGCAGCCGCGTGCCGCTGCACGCATCCGGCGTCGGCAAGGCGCTCTTTGCCGCGCTGCCCGACGAGCAGATCGACGCCATCCTGAAGGTAAGGGGTCTGCCGCGGATCACCGAGAACACGATCGTCGCCACCGAGACGATGTGGGCGGCCGTTCGCGTCATCCGGCAGCGCGGGTATTCGTTCGACGACGAGGAGCATGCGCGCTCGACGCGCTGCGTTGGCGCCGCAGTCTACGACGAGCATGCCGAGCCGCTCGGCGCGATTTCCGTCGCCGGACCTTCGTCGCGGCTCGTCGACGAGCGGATCCGGCACCTGGGCCCGGTGGTCGCGCACGTGGCGGAAGAGCTGACGCGTCACCTCGGCGGCCGCTGGCCGCATCCGTATTAGCAGAACTGCTGCGCGCGCCGACCGCTGCGTTCTGCGCCGTGCTGAATTACGCCTTTCGCACCATCGCCGCGCTGCGCCGCGCGAGATCGGACGACGCAGCGGGTCGCCAGTGCGAGAATAGCTCGTCCCAGCCCGCCGGATCGTTGCATAACAGAACCATGTCGCAACCCGCGGCGCACGCCGCCTCCGCCCGTGCGGCGATCCCACCCGCGACTTTCGCACCGGCCATCGACAGGTCGTCGCTGAAGATGAGCCCGTCGAATCCAAACCGTTTGCGCAAAACCTCCTGCAGCCAGATCGTCGAGTAGCCTGCCGGCTGCGCATCGACCACCGGATAGATCACATGCGCAGGCATCACGCCCTCGATGCGGTGGCGCACGAGAACAGCGAACGGAACGAGATCGTCTTTCTCCAGAGCGGCGAGCGGCCGCTCATCGACCGGCGTCTCGGCGTGCGAGTCCGCAGCGATGAATCCATGCCCGGGAAAATGCTTCGCCACTGCCGCCATGCCGCCCGCGCGCAGCCCATCGCAAAGCGCAGCAGCAAGATGCGCCACCGCGTTCGGGTTGCGATGCAGGGCGCGATCGCCGATGACACTGCTCGCGCCGTAATCGAGATCGAGGACCGGTGCGAAGCTGAAGTCGACGCCATGAGCTCCCAGCTCCGACGCGATCGTCGTGCCAACTTTCCTCGCTTCGGCCGTGGCCGCAGCGACATCGCGATCCCAGCGCTCGCCGAGCGCGCGCATCGGCTCGATCGCGGTAAAGCCTTCGCGGAAGCGTTGCACCCGGCCGCCTTCGTGATCGACCGCGACCAGCAGCGCGGGATCGCGCAAGGCGCGAATCGATGCCGTCAATGCCTTGAGCTGCGCCGGCGACTCGTAATTGCGGGCGAAGAGAATGACGCCGCCGACGAGCGGATGCGTCAGGCGCTCACGCTCGATGGCGGTGAGCTCGAGGCCCGACACATCCAACATCAGCGGCCCACGCGGCAACTGCATCGGGACCGTCATGACGCGATGCGCCGCAGGGGCGCCTCGCCAGGGAGCGGCGGAAGCCCAGCGTGCGCCGATGCGCCGCGGCCGACCGTTACGGGTGGCGCGGCGAGGGAGATCGTGTGTGACGACCTAAGCCGCGCCGGGTACCCGTAGGTCGGCGTTTGCGGCGAGGGCGCGCGATGGGCTCCGCCGCTCGCCATCATCGCGCCGCTTCCCGAATCAGCGCCTTCATCTGCCGGACCGCCTCGCGCAGGCCCGCGAACACGGCGCGGCTCACGATCGCGTGCCCGATGTGCAATTCGCGGACACCGGGCAGCGCCGCCACCGGCTGCACATTGAAGTAGTTGAGCGCGTGTCCGGCGTTGAAGCGCATGCCGCGCGCGAGCACGGCCGCCCCGGCTTCGCGGATCCGATCCAGCTCGGCAACCACTGCAGCGCTCTCCGCATCGCGTCCCTTGGCGTGAAACGCATGTGCATAGGGACCGGTGTGGATCTCGCAGACGCGCGCGCCGATGCGCGCGGCGGCTTCGACTTGTTTCCCTTCGGCGTCGATGAACACGCTGGTCACGATGCCGGCCGCCGTCAATCGCCCCACGACCGCTTTCAGACGCGCCTCCTGTCCGGCGACGTCGAGACCGCCCTCGGTGGTGATCTCCTCGCGACCTTCCGGGACCAGCATGGCCATTTCCGGTTTGAGCCCGCAGGCGATCGCCACCATCTCGTCCGTCGGCGCCATCTCCAGGTTCAGTTTGATGTGGACCAGCTGACGGAGCCGCCGCACATCTTCGTCCTGAATGTGCCGCCGGTCCTCACGCAGGTGCACCGTGATGCCGTCGGCGCC
>DATJWL010000211.1:0-24530 GCA_035501215.1 Casimicrobiaceae bacterium | reverse complement strand
GCGGCGCAGGCTTCGCAAGCGTCACAGGCCTCGCAAGCATCACAGGCCTCGCAAGCATCGCAAGCGTCGCAGGCCTCGCAAGCATCACAGTAAGTCGGCGTTGCGCTAGGTCGGTACTTGCCGGAGTCATCAGCGCCGGGTTTTCCGGCCACGGCGGAAGCGGTAGTCGGTCGACTACCGCTTTTTGTTTTGCCGGACTTGGCTGTGCGGTGACGATGAGTCAGTCCATACCATGAGTTATTCCATCCTCGTCGCCAGCGTCATTCCGCTGGCGTTTCTCTTTCTCATCAAATGGCTGAATTTCTTCGAGACGCATCGCGCGCGGTTAGTGCTCCTGGCGCTGGTTTGGGGCGCTATATCGGTGGAACTCTCATACCAGGTGAGCCACCCCATGCGGCTCGTTCTGGGGCCGGTATTTGTCGCCACTCACACCGCGCCCATCGTAGAAGAGGTCTTCAAATCCCTGGTGCTGCTCTATCTCGTCCGCCGCGCCGACACGACGTTCTTCGTCGACGGCGCGGTCTACGGCTTCGCGTCCGGAATTGGCTTCGCGATCGCGGAGAATATGCTCTACCTGAGTCGGGTTGATGTTGATACGGGCGTAGTGGTCAGCACAATTCGCGCCTTCATATCATCGATTGGACACGGTACCTGCACGGCGTTCGTCGGCATGGCGCTTGCGGGGTTTCCCATGGGAAGATTGAACAGACATCCCCTGGTCGCGTGGGTGGTCGGTCTTACTGTGGCGAGTGCATTGCATCTCACCTACAACAATACCGCTTTCCACCATTTTGTCTTCGGACAGACCGGTTTGCTGGTTCTCGCCGCCATCAATTTTTCTGCATTTGTAATCCTCTGCGCGGCGATTCTCTGGGGCCTGCGCCGTGAGCGGCGCAGGTTGCGCCGTTCGCTCGGAATGAGCGCGGGCGTCTCAAGTGGAGAAGCGGTGCTCGTGGAGCGAATCGATGATCTGGACGAGCTGCTCATCCCGATCGAGGAGCGCTTCGGCGAAATCAAGCGGGAGCAGGTCGCAAATGCACTGCGTCTCGGCGCGCAGCTGACGATGAAGCAGAACTTGCTGAAACGGACTCGGGATCCGGAGCTTCGAGCGGTGATCAAGCCCCAGATCGCCGAACTGAAGCGGGAGCTGAAGCGGGCGCGGCACGACGTGGGCATGTACGTGATGTCCCTCGCGCGCTCGATCATGCCCAAGACGACGTGGTCGCTCTGGGCTCGTCTCGGCCAGACGCTGGCGGAGCTCGAGACGCCTGCCGCGCCTCGTGCAAGTCTCTGGGAGCTGCTACGAAGCAAGCTCGTAGGGCATAATGTGGCTGGGGAGAGCATCCACTTCCGGATTCGCACCGCGCTTGACTTGAGGGAACGAGCCGCGGAGCTGACCACGGAAGGCGATGGGTAGACCATAGCGAGATACAGGAGGAGCGAACAAGTGAAATGCTTCTTCGACGATAACGAAGCCGTCGGGGTCTGCCGTTTCTGCGGGCGAGCTGCGTGCAGGACGCACGCCGAAAAGCGGATGCCTTACATCGCCACGATTTACGTCGGGGCGAACAGCACGCCCAAGGCGGTCGTCGTGGCCGACGCGCTCTGGTGCGGCGAGTGCAAGCCCGAAGCGCAGCCGGTGCCGATGCCGGAGATCTACTAGACGCCGGGCGCTGCTGCCTGGTTAGTCGCTCACGCTACAGCGGCGCGCTTTCGATGTCCGCGTAGACCTTGCGCGCGCCTTCCAGGTTCTGCTGAGCCTTCTTGATCTTTGCGGGATCGCCGCTTGCTTCGGCTTTCTTGAGATCGGCTTCGCGCAAATCGATGCGGTGCTGCCCCTGCTGCAGCGCCATCTTGCGCTTCTCCCGCAACCCGTCGTCGCTGCAGTGAACCATTTCGCTGCGGGCGCGCTCGAGGTTCGCCACGGCTTTGTTGTTACCCTTCGCCTTGGCCTGAGCAATCTGCGCCTCGATGCGGCTCGCCTTGTCGGCGCATGGACCGGTCGTAGTCGATGGCCCGGCGGCGAAGGCGAGCGGAGCCGCGAGCGAGAATGCAGCAGCAAGTGCGACACGAACGGACCGAGCGGATCGCATCCTGTCCCCTTGGCGTCGCCAAGAACGGCCAGATTCTAGAGCGTCGACACGGCCATTAGCAACCTGGCCGCTACGATCGAACAGAAGGTGAACCATCCATTCAGGCGCGCGTCCAACCGCAATCGCCGATGCACGTCGCGCACGCTGTGGCAGTCATTGCGCCGTCATGTGTCGAAGAGTACCATCGGTTCGTTCGACGGGTGTTTGCATTCGCGAACATCTTTGTGTGCAATTGTTGCGAGTTCTCGGTGAGTGACGTGCGCCTAAACATCGAATCCGTTTTTCAGCAGTTCGACAGCCAACTTTCCGCGGCCCTGGCCAAGGCTGCCCTCGAAACGATCCCCGGAATGACGACCAAGGGCGCTTTGCGCCTTTACGGCACGTTCCGGCGCAACGCGATCACCGCGCTCTCGACCTGGGAGCCCGTTCCCGCGGACATGCTTCGCGACACGGGGCGCAGCGAAGAGAAGCCGGACGGGGGCGAGATCGACTTGCCGGAGTCAGAGTCCCGCCGCGGCTAGCGCGGCGCGCGAAAAAAGGCCCGGCGACTGCCGGGCCCCTCTGTTGGATCGAATGCGGCGATTGCCGCCGCCTCCCGACCTTATGAGCTACGACTCGCGTCAGCCCTCGTCATCCCAGTGACCCGGGCGATAGTGCCAGCGGTCCCCGTGATGCTCCAGGACGTACGGCTGCCAGTGATGGCCTTCGCGTTCCTTGATGAAGTGGCCTTCGTGCCAAACGTAGCGGTCGTGATCGATCACGTAGTGCCCGCGTTCGTAGATGTAGCCCGGACGCGGTGCAGGCACGACCTCGACTCGCGGCGCGGGTGGCGCGACCCCGATTTCGAACTCGACGCGGTCTGCATAGGCGGTCGCCGCGACACCGAGCGTGCCGGCAGCTATCGCCAGCGCAGCCACGATGCTTCGTATCTTCATGATGTCTCCTGTTCGTAAGCGCACCGGACGCGATACAAGGCACTACCACCTGAGTCGGCGGCGCGTACCGAAATGACCTAGGCTGGGTTGGGGAGTTTCGGAAGGGCAGAGCCGAACGCAATAATGAGATGTTCTCCTACGTCGCGATAGGAGACCGTCCGACGGCGACCGAGCGAGTAGCCGCTATTTCCGCGAACCCTCCACGATGTCGCGGAATATCTTGACGTTGTCCTCGCCCGCGTAGGCCGCGATGCGCTGATACGCCGGGGCCATCCTGGCGCGGAAGGGCGCGAGGTCGGGACGCGTGATCTGCATGCCCGCGGCTTCCAGCTTCTTGATCTGATCGGTCTCTTGCTCGGCCATCAGCTTGCGCATGAGGTCGCCGGCAGCTGCGCTCTCCTCGCGAAAGATCTTCTGCTGCTCCGACGTGAGCTTGTTCCAGGTCGCCGCACCGATGGTGTGGATCATGTTGTTGTAGATGTGTCGCGTGATCGCCAGGTGTTTCTGCACCTCGTAGAACTTGCTGTAGTAGATCACCGGGATCGGATTCTCTTCTCCGTCGACCACCTTCTGCGACAGCGCCAGGTACAGCTCGGGAAACGCGATCGCCTGCACGGTCGCGCCCAGCGCCTCCATCGACGCCTGGATCTGCAGCTCGGGCGGCGTGCGCAGCTTCAATCCCTTGGCATCGTCGGGCGTGTTGATCGGCCGCACGCTGTTGGTGACGTTGCGAAAGCCGTAGTCCCAGTTGCGCAACAGGATGAATCCCTGCTTTTCGGCGAGAGGCGCGAGCCACGCCATTGCCGGACCGTCGAGGACCTTGTATACCTGCGCCGAGTTCTCGAAGATGAACGGCAGCATCACCGCGGCGAACGCCTTGTCGAACTTGTCGAGCTGCCCCTGTGTCGGGAGCCCCATGTCGATGGTTCCGAGCTTAATCCCCTGCGCCTGCTCGGGCGGCCCGCCGAGCGCGTTGTTCGGAAAGATGTTGATCTTGATCGCGCCGCGGGTGCGTTGCTCGACGCGGCTCGCGAACTGCTTGCAAGCGACGTTCGCCGGATGATCTTCGGGCGCGAAGTGCGCCCAGCGCAGCGTGAGCGGCGCCTGCCCGCGTGCGACGTACGGCGCGGCAAGCGTAACCCCCGCGGCGCCGGCACCGGTCTTCAGAAACGATCTGCGATCCATGATTTTCTCCTCCTCGAGTTATCCGCGAAAACCGAAGTAATGCGGCAGGAACAACGCAAACCACGGCACGAAAGCGACGACCAGCAATCCGATCAGCACGACGCCGAGATAGGGCAGCATGGCGCGCGACGCCGCCTCGATGTCGGCGCGCATGATCGCGCAGCAGACGTAGAAACCCACACCGGCGAGAGGCATGAAGCCGCCCACCCCCATCGCGATGATGAGCACCAGCGCGTAGTGCAGCCCGCTAAGCCCGAGCTTGCCCGCGATCGGCAGCAGCAGCGGCGCCAGCACGTTGAGCGACGGCAAGCCTTCGAGCAGCACGCCGACGACGACCAGCAGCGCGAT
Source organism: Casimicrobiaceae bacterium (assembly GCA_035501215.1). Taxonomy (GTDB): domain Bacteria; phylum Pseudomonadota; class Gammaproteobacteria; order Burkholderiales; family Casimicrobiaceae; genus PALSA-1003. The sequence goes on along the minus strand of DATJWL010000211.1, from coordinate 19,969 downwards.
CGAGCCGACCATGAAGATCGCGGTGCTGTTGCCGACCGAGTGGAGCAGCGCCACCAGCCGCTGCGGCAGATAGGCGACGGTGAGCGTCCACGAGAAGCCCGATGCGGCAGCGAAGATGAAGAGCAGCACGCCGGTAAGTGCTGCCGTGTCGCCGACGGTGGCGAGGAAGCTCCTGAAGTCCATCTCGCGGTAGACCAGCATCGACAGCACGACGCCGTAGACGACCGCGAACGCCGCCACTTCCGTCGGCGTGGCGATTCCGAACAGGATTCCGGCGAGCAGCATCCCGGGCATGAGGAGAGGCAGGATCGCGCCGGCGCCGGCGCGGAGCATCGCCCGCGTCGGAGCGCGCGCGACGCGCGGCAGCGCGGAGCGGCGCGCGCGAAAGTAGATGAGCGCCATCAGCGCCAGCGCCATCACCGCGGCGGGAATAAGCCCGCCGATGAACATTCCGGCCACCGATACGCTGGTGATCGAGCCGACGATCAGCATGGCGATGCTCGGAGGAACCGTTTCGCCCATGATCGCGGAGGCGGCGAGCACCGCCGCGCCTTCGGCGGAGCCGTGCCGCTCGTTGAGCTCGTCGCGCATCACGGTGCCGACCGCGGCGACGTCGGCCGGTTTCGAGCCCGACAATCCGGACACGATGTACATGCTCGCCACCGCAACCTGCAGAAGGCCGCCGCGCACATGGCCCACCAGCGCGTAGATGAAGCGTACCAGCCGCACGCTGATGCCGCCTCGCTCCATCACCAGGCCGGCGAGAATGAAGAACGGAACCGCGAGCAGGATGAAGTTGCCGGTGCCGTTGACCATGCTCTGCGGCAGCACGACGAGCGACGCGGTACCGGTGATCCACATGTAGATCGCGGTCGAGAGCAACAGCACGAAGCCGACCGGCACGCCGGCAAGAATCGCGACGAGGAAGAGGACGAGCGTGGCGGTGATTGCGGCATCGCCGGTGAACCACGACAGCCACGCCGAGCGCGTCGCGATCGCGACGCCCAACGCGAGCGTGAGCCCGACCGCAATGCGCCAGGCTATGGCGCGATGCTCGCGCCACAGATGCGCGATGGCATACAGAGTGAGCAGCGCCATCCCGATCGGCAGCGGCAGCGCGATCGTGGCCGCCGGAATCTGCAGGATCGGCGTGCGCTCGGACCAGCTCGAGGCGAGGAACTCGATCGACACGAAGCCGGTGAGCACAGCCATGAAGACGACCAGCACGTCGGCGAAGGCGAGGCACGCGTGGTGGATCTTCGTCGGGAAAGCATTGAGCACGACGCGGACGAACGCGTGCTGGCGCCGCCGATAGGCGACCGCGCCGCCGATGAAGGCGAGGATGGCGAGCACGAGCCGCGCCATCTCGTCGGCCCAGAGGAAGGAGGTGTGAAAAGCGCTGCGCGCCACTACGTTGGCGAGCACGAGCGCGAGCTCGGCTAGGAGCGCACCGACGACGAGCGCCTCCGCGCCGGCGTCGACCGCTGCGAGCAGCGAGCCACGCTCGACAGGCTGCGTTGCCGCCGCCGGCGCAGCCAGCTCGGCGTCGGGGCTCATCGCTGGATTCGATGCGCGTGATGCGATGCGCTCGCCTGGGCGAAGCGCTGATAGCGGCGGCGGCTCCCCATGAGGTGCCGGCGCATCGCCTGTCGGGCCGCGGCAGGGTCGCCGACGCGAATCGCGTCGCAGATGCGCCGGTGCTCCCCTTGGATGCGCTCGAGATAGGCGCGCAGATCCTCCGGCCGCCGCAGCCCGATGCGCACGCTCTGGCGGGGTATGAGAAAGCGCCCGAGGTACTCGAGGAAGCGCATGAACTGGGGATTGCGCGCGGCAGCGGCAATCGACTGATGGAAGCGGAAGTCCTCGTCGATCGCCACCTTCCCGCGGGCAATCGCGCGATCGAGGGCGCCCAGCGCCCGCTCGATCGCCTGGCGAGTCGAGGCGGTCGCCCGCTCGGCGGCGAGGCCCGCGGCCTCGACTTCCACGCCGGTGCGAAGCTCCATGACGCCGAGCACCTCGGCGAGCGAGCGCACCTCGCCCGGGTCGATCCGAAACGGCCGCCGCTGCGCATCGCGACTGACGAAGGCGCCCACGCCCTGCCGTGTCTCCACGAGTCCTTCGGCGCGCAGCGCAGCGACGGCTTCGCGCACGACCGTGCGGCTCACGCCGAAGGCTTTCATCATCGCCTGCTCGGTCGGAAGCCGCGCACCGGGCTGAATGCGGCTGGTCACGATCTCGCTCGCCAACCGGTCGACCAGCTCGCTCGCGCGGCTCGGCGCGCGCGGCAGCGGCCCCAGCAGCGAGAGCAGGGCGGATCCGTCCCTGCTGGTCTGGTCATCGTATGACATGAGTGCTAGTATCGATCGGGCTCTGCCCCCCGTCAATGCGATGGACTACCGCAAGCTCTTCGACCTGACCGGACGCAAGGCGCTCGTGCTCGGCGCGGCTTCCGGCATCGGCAAGGCTTCGGCGGAAGCGCTTGCCGCACTCGGCGCCGCGGTGCATTGCGCCGATATCGATCTCGCGCAAACCGAGGCGACCGCGGCGGCAATCCGCGCCGCCGGCGGAGCCGCGGAGGCCTCGCGCGCGGACGCAGCGAACGGCACCGAGGTGGCGGCGCTCGTCGCCCGCGCCCGGGCCGCCCTCGGGCGCATCGACATCGCGGTCACGACGCCCGGCATCAACATCCGCAAGATCGTGTTTGACTACAGCGAGGCCGAGTTCGACCGCATCGTCGATCTCAACTTCAAGGGAACGTTCTTCTTCTTCCGGGAAGTGGGCCGCGTCATGGTCGAGCAGAAGAAGGGCAGCATCATCGCCTGCTCATCGATCCGCGCGACCACGATCGAGCCCGGGCTTGCCGTCTACGGCGCGACCAAGGCGGCGATCTCGCTCCTCGTGAAAGGCTTCGCGTCGGAGGTCGGCATGCACGGCGTGCGCGTAAACGCAATCGCGCCGTCGATCATCGAGACCGCACTCTCGGCGCCGATCAAGAGTCGTCCGGAAATCTACGAGGCTTTTGCAAGGCACACGGTTATCGGGCGCTGGGGCCAGCCGTCGGAGGTGGCGACCGCGGTGGCCTTTCTTGCTTCCGACGCCGCGAGCTACATCAGCGGCAGCACGATGCTGATCGACGCCGGCTGGACCGCGATCGACGGTCCGCCCACCGGATTGACCAAGCTCGCGAAGTAGACCGGCGCTAGCCGTCGGCGGTCGTGGGGTGTATCTGTTCCGGCGCGACGTTCTCAAGTCCCGACTTTCGCCGGCGCTCCGCGACTTCGAACGCGAGCATGCCGGCAATCATGCCGGCGACAAAGACGAAGGCCTTGATATGGCCGGTTCCTAGTGCGACCAGCGCAGGGCCGGGGCAGAAGCCGACGAGCCCCCAGCCCACGCCAAAGGCGAGGCTCCCGAGCACGAGCCGGCGATCGATGTTGCGAGCCGAGCTCAACTGCAGCGTCGCGCCGAGCAACGTCGTGCCGCGCCGGCCGGCCATCGCGAAACCGATCGACGCGGCTGCAACCGCGCCCACCATCACCAATGCGAGTGAAGGGTCCCAGGCCCCGGCGAGATCAAGGAAGGCAAGAACCTTGGCTGGGTTGAACATCCCCGATACGATGAGGCCGATCCCGAAGACGAGCCCGACGATCCCGGAGGCAATGATCGGAAGCGCGCGTTTCATGAACCAGCGACGTGTCGAACGACGTAAACGGTGACGAAGCCGGCCAGCATGAATGCAAGCGTGGCGACCATCGAGCGCGGCGAGGCGCGCGCCATTCCGCACACGCCGTGACCGCTGGTGCACCCTGATCCGAAGCGCGTGCCGATGCCTACCAGTACGCCGCCCGCGATCAGCATCGGGTAGCTTGCGTCGATCTCCAGCGCAGGGAGCGAGGAGAACGCAGTGAAGGCGAGAGGCGCGAGCAGCATGCCGGCGGCGAACGCAACGCGCCAGCCGACATCGCCGCCAGCGGGACGGAGCAGCCCACCGACGATCCCGCTCACTCCTGCGATACGACCGGTGGCGAGCACGAGCAGGGCCGCGGCGATGCCGATCAACACCCCGCCTGCGAGGGCGGACCACGGCGTGAATGCCGTCCAGTCGATATGCATGAAGCTTCCGCTGCTCGGTTGTTGAGGCAGATCAAACCGTCCGCACCCAGTCGTGCGAACATTATAGCGGCCTATCGAAGGGGCTCCCGTGCGCCTCGAGCAACTGCCGAAGGGAGCGCGATCATGAGCAAGGACTTTCGCGAGATTACTCAGAAGGTATCAGCGTCGCTCGCCACGTTCCGTACTGACGTGCCGGAGCTGATGAAGGCATTCGGCGCCTTGTCGCAGGCCGCGATGCGCGACGGCGCGCTCGATCATAAGACGAAGGAACTGATCGCGCTCTGTCTCGGCGTAGCCGGACATTGCGACGCCTGCATCGGCTTTCACGTCAAGGCTCTCGCCAAGCTCGGCGCGACTCGCGCCGAGATCGAGGAAGCGCTGGGTGTTGCCGTGTACATGGGCGGCGGCCCCTCGCTCATGTACGCAGCGGACGCGCTCGCGGCGCTCGAGCAGATGTCGGTGCCGGCAGCGGCTGTGGCGGCCTGAGCCGCGCGGCATGCGCGGATCCATCCGCGCGAGCGCGATCAGCGCGCGCGACGCAGCGCGAGCATCGCCTCGACAAGCTTGGGCTCGTCCCAGGGAACGTCGACCGGATATTCCCGTAGCCAGCGGCTCTGAGGATCGCGTAGCCATTCCTGCGGGAAGTCGGCGGCAATGTGCTCCTCACCGGGATCGAGGTCGCCGCGCGTCGGAGACGGCACTCCCTGCAGCTTCGCATGCAACGCGGTCCAATGGTCCGCATTGATTGCCGCGCCGCGATGCGCGCCGGAAACGATGCGCCGGTTGATTCCGAGCACATAGGTACGCCCCGTGCGCGCTTCCTCCACGAAATCCGGCGCGAAGAAGCCGCTGATGCCGAAGCCCGCGGCAAGCTTGACCGTCATCGCCCGCAGCTCCGGACTGGCGTAGTAGCGATTCACGGCGGGCACTCCGCTCAGCTCGGCGTCGCTGACGACTCGCATGCCGGCGTAGCCGACCAGCATCGCACCGTTCCACGCGACCGCAGGATAGACCTTCGTGCGGCCATCGATCCACGCCTGCACGAGCAGGCGCCCGGCGCCGTCTCGAGTCAACTCGGTGAAGCGTTGCGAAAGCTGGGCCGAATCGGCGCAGATCGCAAGACCGCTGCGTCCCGATGAATCGCTGCGCATCAGCACCACAGGAAATCCGTTGCGGCCGGCGAAGTCCTGCGCCTCACCTGATTCGCCAGTGACGAGGTAGGTCGGAACCGCCACGCCCAATGCCTCGGCCGCGGGCGGCAGCAGGGTCTTGTCGAGACTGTCGCGGTAGTGCGCAGGATCGCCCAGCGAATCGCGAATGAGCGAAGCGAGCTGAGAATGCAGCGTCGGGTCCAGGCCCTCGGGCTGTGCCGACGCCAGCATGGTCAGGAAGTGCAGCGCAGCGCCGTCGCAAGGTATGACGAGCCGCGGCGAGGTTGCCTTCACGAATGCGGCGAAGGCGAACACCCATTCCGTCGCGTCGGCGGCGTCCGGCAGATGCCCAACCTTCGACAAGAAAGCGCTCTGCTCCGCGAGCGAGCCGCGCCGAGTCAGCAGCGACGGCTCGAACCCGGCCCTGGCCAGCGCGCGCGGCATCCGCGCTGAAGCGAACCGGTGCGTCGCCGTTGCGATCAACAGAGCAGGAGTTGCCATCGTGCAGAAGCCTGGACCGCGCGGATTGTCGCACAACTCGGCGCCCTCCGTACCGCATCGCGCTCCATCCTGCTCGTGCGTTCGCGTACAATGAGCACCGTTCCGCGGCGCATCGCAGCCGCCGCATCGACATAGAACCGGAACGGACCTGCAAGCCATGATCAGCGACAGCCTGCTGCACGGCGTCTATCTCTTCGCCGATCTCACCGCGGACGAACGCGGACAACTGGCCAGGCTGGCCGAGCCGATGAATGTCGGCGCCGGAACCCAGCTCTTTCGCGCCGGCGATGCCGCGACCGCGCTGTATCTCATCAAGGACGGCTCGGTCCGGATCACGACCATTGCCGCCGGCGGAGAGAGGATCGAGGTGGCCGTGCTCGGGACGGGATCGCATTTCGGCGAGATGGCGCTCATCGACGGCGCCAAACGCTCGGCAACCGCGGAAACGCTCGAGCCGACTTCGCTCTTCCGTTTCGACTACGCGAAGATCGCGGTAGCGCTCGACAAGTCGCCGGCGGTCGCCGCGAAGTTCTATCGTGCGCTCGCCCGCTTTCTCTCCAACCGCTTGCGCCAGACCACGACGGACATGAGCTTCGCGCGCGAGAAGAACCTGCGCTACTTCTAGCCCCCTGTTGCCACGACGCCTTCGGCCGCGAGCGCGTCGACCTCGGCATCCGAGTAGCCCGACTCCCGCAATACCTCGCGCGTGTGCTCGCCCAGGAGCGGCGCCGGACGGTCGATGCGCGGCGGCGTTGCGGAGAAATGCACAGGGCAGCCGAGCGCCCTGGTCGGGCCGGCCTCGGGATGGGTGAGGTCGACGACCATGCCGCGGGCGAGCGTTTGCGGGTGTGTCAGGGCCTCGCCGAGGCTGTGCACCGGGCCGACCGGCACGCCGGCGGCATCGAAGGCCGCGATCCACTCGTCTTTGCCGCGCGCAACGAGCACCACCTCCATCAGCGCGGCGAGCACGTCGATGTTCTGCATGCGCGCGGCGTTGGTGGCGAAGCGCGGATCCTCGCGCCACTCGGGATGACCGAGGACCTCGGCGATGCGCTCCCAGTTGGCCTGGTTCGCTCCGCCGATATTGATCCAGCCGTCGCTCGTGCGGAACGCCTGATACGGCGCGGTCAGCACGTGCGCCGATCCGGTCGGTCCCGGCGAGACGCCGGTCGCGAAGTAAATTGCCGCTTGCCAATAGGTCTGCTGCAGCGCGGCCTCCATGAGCGAGGTATCGACCAGCTGTCCGCGGCCGGTCCTGAGCTTGTGGATGTACGCAGCCAGCACGCCGCCGAAAGCGAGGACGCCCGCATTGATGTCGGCAACGGAATTGCCGCTCTTCACAGGGGCGCATCCGGGCTCGCCGGTGATCGACATGAGTCCCGCGAATCCCTGTGCGATGAGATCGAAACCACCTTTGTCGGCGAGCGGGCCGTCGCGCCCGTAGCCCGACACCGCGCAGTAGATCAGTCCCGGATTGTGCTTCGCGAGCGCGTCGTAGCCGAGGCCGAATTTCTCGAGCGTGCCGCGGCGGAAGTTCTCGGTGAGCACGTCAGCGTTCCTGGCGAGCCGCAGCAGCACGTCGCGTCCACGCGGATGCTTGAGATCGAGCGCGAGGCCCCGCTTGTTGCGGTTCATGATCAGGAACGGCGCCGAGACACCGTTGACCCGCGGCTCGCTGTAGCCGCGCGCTTCGTCGCCTCCGGGAAGCTTCTCGACCTTGATCACGTCGGCGCCGAGATCGGCGAGCATCATCCCGCAGGTCGGCCCGGCCATGATCTGCGCGAGCTCGAGCACGCGCATGCCCGCGAGCGGTCCGGGGTGCGGCGATTTGTTCACTTTCCGACGAACCGGGGCTTCTTCTTGGCAAGGAACGCGGCGTAGCCGATGCGGAAGTCCTCGGTGTCGAAGCAGTCGAAACATTCGTCGATCTCGGCCGCGCTGAGCGGTCGCGGATCGGCAAGACGGCGCGCGAATTTCCTGTGCCAGCGCGCGACGAGCGGCGCGCCCTCGACGATGCGCTCGGCGGTGGCGCGCGCTTCGCTGGCGACTTCCGCATCCGGCACGACGCGCGTAACCAGGCGCTTCTGCTTCGCTTCGGCCGCGTCGAAGATGCGTCCTTCGAGGAGGATTTCGAGCGCGACGGCCGATCCGACGAGCCGCACCAGCGGTGCCATCTCGGCATACGCCATGGTTAGTCCGAGATTCTTGATCGGCGCGCCGAACCGGCTCCCCTCCCCGCAGATGCGCAGGTCGGCGAGCGCGGCGATCTCTAACCCGCCGCCGACGCACACGCCGTGGATCTGCGCGACGATAGGGTGCCGACAGGCTTGCAGTGCCTGCAACGCTGCGTGCATCACCGCGCCATACGCGATGGCTTGTGCCTTGTTCGCGCGCTCGGTTGCAAATTCGCCGATGTCGTTCCCGGGGGAAAACGCCTTCTCGCCGGCTCCCCGGAGGATGATGCAGCGCAGGCGATCGTCGGCGGAGAGGGCGGTGATTGCATCGCCCAGTGCGCGCCACATCAACTTGGTCAGCGCGTTGAGCTTCTCGGGGCGGTTGAGCACGACGGTCGCGATCGCACCGTCGCGCAGCACTTCGACGTGCTCGGTCATGGCGCGCATTCCTAGCGATAAAAGAGTTCGACCAGACCCATCCCGGTGACCGGAACGTAGGTCACGAGAAGGAGTACCGCGAGCAGCACGCCGATGAACCAGATGTTGACCCGCGTGACATTCCAGATTGACTCCTTGGCGATCGCGCTCGCGACCATAAGCACGCTCGCCACGGGCGGCGTCTGCTGTCCGATCCCGAGATTGACCGTGACGATGAGGCCGAAATGGACCGGGTCGATGCCGACGGCCCGGACGAGCGGCATGACGATCGGAACGACGAGGATGATAGCCGCTGCCGAGTGCAGGAACATGCCGAGGATCAGAAACAAGACGTTGAGCAACGCGAGCACCACCCACTTGTTCCGCGTGAAGCCCGCCACGGCGGCGGCGAGCTCCTGTGGTGCGCGCACTTCCGACAGGTAGCTCCCAAGGAGCGCGCTGGTGGCGATCAGCAGCATGACGACCGCGGTCTGCACGCCGCCCTCGAGGATCGACTTGTACAAGTGCGCGAGATCGAGCTCGCGGTAGATGAAAAGCCCGACAAAGAGCGCGGCGACGACCGCGAGCGCGGCGCCCTCGGTCGCGGTGACGACGCCGCCGAAGATGCCACCGAGTATGATGATCGGCATCAGGAACGCCCACAGCGCATCGCGTCCTGTCGTGCCTACGCGCTTGAGCGAAAACGATGCCTCGCGCGGCAGGTTATAGCGTCGGGCCATCCAATAGGCCATCCCCATCAGGCCCAGCCCGCCGATGATGCCAGGCATGATTCCGGCGACAAACATCTGCACAACCGAGGTCTCCGCCATCACTGCGTAGATGATCATCGGGATCGACGGCGGAATAATGATGGCGAGCGTGGCGGCGCTCGACATGGTCGCCGCCGCGAGCGGGGCCGGATAACCCTGTGCCTTCATGCCCGGAATCAGGATCGAGCCCAGCGCCGCGACACCGGCGACCGCCGAGCCCGAGATTTCGGCGAAGAACATCATCGAGCCGATCGACACGTGCGCAAGGCCACCCCGGATCCAGCCGAACAGCGCGGACGCGAACGCGATCAGCCGCCGCGAGATGCCCGAGGCGTTCATGATCGCGCCGGCGAGAATGAACAGCGGAATCGCCAGCAGCGGGAAGCTGGTCGCTCCGTTGTAGGTCACAAGCGCGAGGTTCGGCAGCATAGCGACGCCGTGGGTCGCGACCATCGCCGTCAGCGCAACTACGCCGAGGGCCACCGCGATCGGAACATTGATGAGAACGATCGCGATAACCGCCGCGAACAGCCCGAGCATGGTGACCATAAGGCGCCGTCCTCAGCTACTGCAGCTCGTCGGCGAGCGCGACATCGCCGCTCGATCCTGGGGGAGCTTTCGCACCGATCAACTCCAGCAGATAGGCCGTCTCGGCGATTACGATCAGCAGCGACGAGATCGGAATGACCGACTCGACCACGCTCATCGGAATCTCAGGGAGACTGATCAACGCATCGGTGGCGAGCACCGGCATGATCCACACCCCGACGCCACCGAGCAGCACGAAGAAGCCAATCACGATCAGCTGGGCGACGATATTGACAAGCCGCCGCGCTCGCCACGGCATCATCTCGACGACCTCGGGGCAGCCGATGTGGGCCCGCTTGACCGACGCGAGCGCGGCCCCGTAGAAAGTGAGCCAGGCCAGCAGGTGCGAGGCCAGCTCGTCGTACCACGCGAGCGACTGGCCGACGAAGCGGAAGACGACACCGATGGTCACCTCGGCAAAGAGGATGATCATCAGCGCGACCACTACCCATTCGAGCAGCCGCTCGTATGCGGCGCGAAAGCGCGTCATCGCGGGACGCAGTCCGTACCCGGCGTCCCTCGCGGGGAGAGAACCGCAGTGGCAGCCACCGCAAGTCCGGTGGTCGCGCTCACTTCCCGAGCGCGACGGCGCGTGCGATCAACTCATTTGCGCCCGGCACTTCCTTGCCGAACTCCTCATATATCGGTTTGCTCGCGGCGATGAATGCGTCCTTGTCGACCTCGTTCACCTGCATCCCGGCTGCCTTGAGCTTGCCCAGAAGCTCTTCGTCGTCCTTCGCCGCGACCTGGTAGACGTAGGCCTGCGTTTCCTTCGCCGTATCCTCGAGCACCTTGCGCACGTCGGGCGGCAGCGTGTTCCAGTGCGCCGCACCTACCGTGAGATAGGCGGGAGTGTAGACATGGCCGGAGAGCGACAGATATTTCTGCACTTCCTGCAGCCGTGCAGAGTAGATCTGCGTGAAGGGGTTTTCCTCGCCGTCCATGACCCCGGTCTGAAGCGCCGCGAAAAGCTCGGAGAACTTCATCGGGCTCGGGTTTGCGCCATAGGCCTGGAACATCTTCACGCGCCACTTGCCTCCTGGCACGCGCAGCTTGATGCCGGCGAGATCGGCCGGCACCTTGATCGGGCGTTTGTTGTTCGTGATCTGGCGAAACCCGTTCTCCCACACCGCAATGACCTTGACTCCCTTCTTTTCGACCTCGGGCTCGAGCTTGGACCAGAAGATCTCCTTCTCGATGCGGCCCATGTGCGCGCGGTCTTTCACGAGGTAGGGCATCTCGAAGACGCCGAAGAGGTCGACCTGCGAGCTCATGACGGTGGAGGGCAGCGCCATGTCGACCGTTCCCAGCTTGAGCTTCTGGATCAACTCCTCGTCGCTGCCGAGCTGGCTCGAGCCGTAGGTGATGACCTTGGCCTTGCCGGCGAGCTTGGCGTTGGCGCGTTTGGCGAATTCGTCGGCGCTCTTCTGGAACAGCGAGCCGGGTTCCCCGACGTGGCCGAGCTTAATCTCGAGCTGCGCGAAAGCCGATGAGGCGGCGAACGCCGTCGCGGCTGCGCAAAAAGCCATGGCGAGGGATTTCAAGAATGAATGGCGAATGCGCACGCACTCGTTCGTGGTCATATCTCCTCCAGAGTTCGTGTTGCTGTCGTTATTTTGCGTCGGCAGCCGCGGCGAGATACTCCATCGCGGCCTGGACGCCGCCGGCGCGGTGCGGCACGCCGGCAAGCGCGAGGCCCATCTCCACGCCGGCGAGCGTCCCCGCGAGCGTCAGATCGTTGAAGAAGCCGAGGTGCCCGATGCGGAACACCTTGCCGGCGAGCTTGCCGAGGCCCGTGCCGAGCGACATGTCGAAGCGCTCGAGCACGATGCGTCGAAAGCGGTCCGCGTCGTGGCCGTCAGGCAGCTTGATCGCGGTGAGCGAATTGCTGTACTCCTCGGGCTTGCGGCACAGCAGCTCCAGCTCCCAGGCGCGCACCGCGCGCCGCGTCGCCTCGCCGTGCCTCGCATGCCGGGCGAAAACCGCGCTGAGACCTTCCTCGAGGAGCATCGCGATCGATTCGTGCAGACCGTAGAGCAGGTTCGTCGCCGGGGTGTACGGAAAGTAGCCGTCGCGATTCGAGGCGATGATCTCGTCCCAGCTCCAGTAGGAGCGCGGCAGGCGCGCGGACTTGCTCGCTGCTAGCGCCTTCTCGCTCACCGCGTTGAACGACAGTCCCGGCGGCAGCATCAAGCCCTTCTGCGAGCCGGCGACGGTGACGTCGACTTTCCATTCGCGGTGCCGGTAGTCCATCGACGCAAGCGAAGAGATCGTGTCGACCATGAACAGGACATGATGCTTCGTTCGGTCGATCGCCTCGCGAATCGGCGGGATGCGGGTTGTGACGCCGGTCGAGGTCTCGTTGTGCACGACCATCACGGCCTTGATTGCGTGCTCTCTGTCCGCCGCGAGCTTCCCTTCCACGACGGAAGGATCGACGCCGGTGCGCCAGTCGCCGGCGACGAAATCGACCTCCAGCCCGAACTTGGCCGCCATCTTCCGCCACAGCGTCGCGAAGTGCCCCGTCTCGAACATCAGCACGCGATCGCCAGGCGAGAGCGTGTTGGCCAGCGCCGCTTCCCAGGCGCCGGTTCCCGAGGCCGGATAGATCACCACTGGCCCGTCGGTCTGGAAGACCTTCTTCAGCCCGTCGAGGATTTCCAGCGTGAGCCGCGAGAATTCAGGCCCGCGGTGATCGATGGTCGGATGATCGAGCGCGCGCAGGATCCGGTCGGGCACGTTGGTCGGCCCCGGGATCTGCAGGAAATGGCGGCCGCTGGGATGATCGTCGAGGCGGAGCATCGGTGTTCGTCGATTCATATGGGGTCATTCCGAGGAGCGCCCAGCGACGAGGAACCTGCAGTCGGAAGCCCGATGCTCCGGAGCAACTGCAGATCCCTCGCTGTGCTCGGGATGACACTTTGCAGGACATATTGTATACAGATTGCGATGCCCGCTCATAACCTGGACGCCTCGCTGCTCGCGCGCCGGTTGCGCGCCGCGTGCCGCGGCGAGGTCATGTTTGACGCCGCGTCGCGCGGACGCTATGCCACCGACGCGTCGATCTACCAGATCATGCCGCTCGGCGTCGTGGTGCCTGCCGACGAGGCTGACGCCATGGTGGCGCTCGCGGTCGCACGCGAGCTCAAGGCGCCGGTGCTGCCGCGCGGCGCCGGGTCGTCGCAGTGCGGTCAGACGGTCGGCGAAGCGCTCGTCATCGACCACAGCCGCTCGCTCGACCGCATCGTCGGCTTCGATCCCGACCGGCACACGGTCACGGTCGAGCCGGGCCTCGTCCTCGACAGGCTCAACGCTTATCTGCAGCCGCACGGGCTGTGGTTCCCGGTCGACGTCAGCACTTCCGCGCAGGCGACGATCGGCGGCATGGCCGGCAACAACTCGTGCGGCGCGCGCTCGATCGAGTACGGCAACATGGTGCACAACGTGCTCGGCATCGACGCCGTGCTCGCCGACGGCAGCCAGATCGCCTTCGGCCCGGTCGAGCACATGTCGCGCGCGGGGCGCTCTGGCGAGCTGATCGACGGGCTTGCGGCGGTCGCGGAGCGCGAGCACGACGAGATCGCGCGCATGTTCCCGCACGTGCTGCGCCGCGTCGGCGGCTACAACCTCGACGTGTTCCATCCGCAGAGCGTGCTGCCTTATACCGCCGACGGCTCGGTCAACCTGGCACAGCTGCTGGTCGGCTCGGAAGGAACGCTGGCGTGGTTCTCGCGCCTCACGCTCAAGCTCGCGCCGCTGCCTGCGAACAAGGCGCTTGGCGTAGTCAACTTCCCGAGCTTCTATCGCGCGATGGAAGCGGCGCAACGGATCGTCGAGCTGAAGCCGACCGCCGTCGAGCTGGTCGATCGCACGATGATCGAGCTTGCGCGCCAGAACGCGAGCTTCCGGCCGATCATCGAGCGCGCGCTGATCGGCACACCGGAAGCGATCCTGCTGGTCGAGTTCGCCGGCGATGCATCGCGCACGCAGCTCGATCGCCTCAACGATCTCGCCGGCGATCTTGGCCTTCCGGGCGCGGTCGTGCCGATGACTTCTGCCAGGGAGCAGAAGGAGCTGTGGGAGGTGCGCAAGGCTGGCTTGAACATCATGATGTCGATGAAGGGCGACGGCAAGCCGGTTTCCTTCATCGAGGATTGCGCCGTCCCGCTCGAGCATCTCGCGGACTACACGCAGCGGCTGACCGGAGTCTTCCGCAAGCACGGAACCGAGGGCACGTGGTATGCGCACGCGAGCGTGGGCACGCTGCACGTGCGGCCGATCCTCGACATGCGTCGCGACGGCGCCGCGAAGATGCGCGCCATCGCCGAAGAGGCCTCCGCGATGGTGCGCGAGTACAAGGGTGCTTACTCGGGCGAGCATGGCGACGGCCTCTGCCGCAGCGAATGGGTGGCCTGGCAATTCGGGCCGCGGGTCGATCGCGCGTTCGGTGACGTGAAGGCTCTGTTCGATCCGGACAACCGGATGAATCCCGGCAAGATCGTGTCACCGCCGCGCATGGACGATGCGCGGCTCTTCCGCACCGGCCCGAAGTATGAGCGCATCGCGCTACGACCGAAGCTCGACTGGTCGTCGTGGAACGTCGATCGCGATCCGGTAACCGGCCGCGAATCCGCGCCCGGCACCGGCGGCGACGTCACGCTCGGGCTCGCCAAGGCGGTCGAGATGTGCAACAACAACGGGCACTGCCGCAAGTTCGACGCCGGCACGATGTGCCCGAGCTATCGCGCGACGCACGACGAGCGGCACGTGACGCGAGGTCGCGCCAACACCTTGCGGCTGGCGCTCAGTGGCCAACTGAAGGGGCAGTTGAACGGCGACGGTCTCGCGAGCGACGCGGTGCGCGATGCGCTCGAGCTGTGCGTATCGTGCAAGGGCTGCAAGCGTGAATGTCCGACCGGCGTGGACATGGCGAAGATGAAGATCGAAGCGCTGGCGGCCCGCCGAGAGCAGCACGGGCTGGCGTTGCGCGATCGCCTGGTCGGCTATCTCCCGCGCTATGCGCCGACGGCGAGCCGGATCGCGGCCATCACGAACCTGCGCGATGCCATCCCAGGAGGCGCTGCGCTGTCCGAGCGGCTGCTCGGTCTCTCCGCGCGCCGAAGCCTTCCGCGGTGGAACGGCGATTTTCTGCGCGATGCCGGCGGCCCCGGCGCGGATTCCGCGCAGACCAATGCAGCGCGCACCCAGACGAACGAACGGGAAGTGCTGCTCTTCGTCGACACCTTCACCAACTATTTCGCCGGCGAGAATGCGCTGGCCGCGCGCAAGGTCCTCGAGGTCGCGGGCTACCGCGTCTATCTCAACGCTGTCCCCGGCGAGCGGCCCCTGTGTTGCGGCCGCACGTTTCTCTCCGCCGGTCTCGTCGATGAAGCGAAGGCCGAAGCGCGCCGCACCATCGATGCGCTGCAGCCGTTCGCGAGGCGTGGGGCGGCCATCGTCGGGCTCGAGCCGTCGTGCCTGCTCGGCATGCGCGATGAATTTCTCGACTACCGCTTCGGCGAAGATGCCGCGCTCGTCGCGCGGGCGGCGCTGACCTTCGAAGAATTCCTCGTACGCGAGCACGAGGCGGGTAGGTTATCGCTGGCATTGCGCTCACCGGGAGCGACCGAGGCGCTGCTGCACGCGCATTGTCATCAGAAGGCGTTTGCCGCCGTCGCGCCGATCGAGAAAGTCCTCAGCTGGATCCCCGGACTCGTTGGCCGAACGATCGAGACGAGCTGCTGCGGCATGGCCGGCGCCTTCGGTTACGAGGCCGAGCACTACGAGGTCTCGATGCGCATGGCCGAGGCCGCGCTGCTGCCCGCAGTGCGCGCTGCCGCGCCGTCGGCCCTCATCGTCGCCGACGGGTTCAGCTGCCGCCATCAGATTCGCGACGGCAGCGGACGCGAGGCGCTGCACGTGGCGCGCGTGCTGGAGCGCGCGCTTGCGGTGCCCGGTCAGTAGCCGAAGAAATCGACCATCGCGTCGATCTGCCAGGAATCCGCGCTCAAGTGCCGAGAAGCAGGCCGAGCTCGTGCGCGGCGGCCTGCAATGCCGGCAGGAACTTCGTTTCCATCTCGGTCACCGGGACGCGCGAGGACTGCGTGCCGATGTTGAGTGCAGCGACGACCCGGCCCGCGGCATCGGTCACGGGGAAGGCGATCGAGCGGAGCCCGATCTCCAGCTCCTGATCGACGAGCGAGTAGCCCTGGCGCCGGACTGCCGCGAGAACTTTCTTCAGCTCGTCTGGCTCGGACACCGTCCGGTTCGTGAGCTTGGTCAGCTTCACGCGCGAGAGATAGCCATCGAGATCGCTCGCGGAAAGCCCGGCGAGCAGCACCCGGCCCATTGACGTGCAGTACGCTGGCAAGCGGCTGCCGATGCCGAGATCGATCGACATCACGCGCGTGGTCGTGCTCGAGCGCGCAATGTAGAGGATCTCGTCGCTTTCGAGCACGGCCATCGAGCAGGACTCGTGGAGGACGCTGGTGATCTGGTCCAGGAGCGGCTGCACCGCGTTGACGATTGGCGTCGAGGAGAGGTAGGCGTGCCCGAGCGCGAGAATGCGTGGGCGCAAGGCGTAGGTACGCCCGTCCTCACTCCCGACGTACCCGAGCTTCGCGAGCGTATACAGGCAGCGGCGCACGGCGGCTCGCGGGATGCTGGTGCGCTGGCTCAACTGGGCGATGGTCGGATGCCGTTTCTGCTGCGTGAAGCCGCGGATCACGGCCAGGCCGCGGGCGAGCGAGGCCATGAAATTGGGGTCGCCGGCGAAGCCCTGGATCTCGGCGGCGGGCGTGACAGCAGCCGCGTTCGGCGCGATCATGTTTCGTGGTGCAGCCCGCGTGCCGCGAGGCGTGCGCGAGTGGGTTCGCGAAGCGACGGAGGTTCGGGCCATCGGGTCTTCTCTCGCGCGGAAACGGGCGATGGCACAGGCTAGCACAAAGTGCGGGAATTGGGGCGGTAACCGCACGTTTTATCGATAATCGCCCTTGACGCCGGCAACCTGTGTGGGTAAAGTTGTGCGGTCAGCGCACAAATATCCGATAATCGCACATACGGGCAACGGCAGGAGCTGGAGGAGTATTCGTGATCAACAAGATTGTCGCGACGATCGCGGCCGCCGTCGCCGACATTCCCGACGGCGCCACGATCATGATCGGCGGCTTCGGCACCGCAGGCATGCCCTCGGAGCTGATCGACGCGCTGATCGCGCAGGGCGCGAAAGGCCTCACCATCGTCAACAACAACGCCGGCAACGGCGAAACGGGCCTCGCGGCGCTGCTCAAGGCGAGGCGCGTGAAGAAGATCATCTGCTCGTTCCCGCGGCAGACCGACTCCTGGCACTTCGACAATCTCTTCCGCGCCGGCGAGATCGAGCTGGAGCTGGTGCCGCAGGGCAATCTCGCCGAGCGCATCCGCGCGGCCGGCGCCGGCATCGGGGCTTTCTACACGCCGACCGGATTCGGAACCGAGCTCGCGCAAGGCAAGGAGACGCGCCGGATCGACGGCCGCGACTACGTGCTCGAGTATCCGATCCACGCCGACTTCGCGCTCATCAAGGCGCTGCGCGCGGACCGCTGGGGCAACCTCGTCTACCGCAAGACCGCGCGCAACTTCGGGCCGATCATGGCGAGCGCCGCGAAGTGCACCGTCGTCCAGGTGCGCGAGGTCGTCAATCTCGGCGACCTCGATCCCGAAGAAGTCGTCACGCCGGGAATCTTCGTGCAGCGCGTAGTCGAGATTCCTGCGGCAGCGAAGCTCGTCGCGCTTCCGGGCGCCGCCGCGTGAGGTGAGAAATGAGGCACGGAGCGAGAACATGAAACGCTACACGAGAGAGCAGATGGCATCGCGCGTGGCGCAGGACATTCCGAACGGCGCCTACGTTAATCTCGGCATTGGCCTGCCGACGCTGGTCGCGAATCACCTGCCGAAGGATCGCGAGATCATCCTGCACACGGAGAACGGGCTGCTCGGCATGGGCCCCGCCCCGGAACCGGGGGCAGAAGACGCCGATCTCATCAACGCCGGCAAGCAGCCGGTCACTGCCTTGCCCGGCGCCTCGTTCTTTCATCACGCGGATTCCTTCGGGATGATGCGCGGGGGCCATCTCGACTTCTGCGTGCTCGGCGCCTTCCAGGTTTCGGTGACGGGCGATCTCGCCAACTGGCACACGGGAACGCCCGATGCGATACCTGCGGTCGGCGGCGCGATGGACCTCGCGATCGGTGCCAAGCGCGTGTATGTGATGATGGAGCACCTCACCAAGAAGGGCGAGCCGAAGATCGTCGAGCGCTGCACTTATCCGCTGACCGGGGTGGGCTGCGTCAACCGCATCTTCACCGATCTCGCGGTCATCGACGTGACGCCGCAGGGCTTGCGCGTGATCGAGAAGGCGCCGGGCCTCTCGTTCGCGGAGCTGCAGCAGCTGACCGGCGTGGCGCTCGTCGACGCGACGGCCCCGACTTACAACATGCCGGGGCAGGCTGCGGCGTAATCAAGGAATCGGAAAGTCATGGCCGAAGCTTTCATCTGCGACGCGGTGCGCACACCCTTCGGACGCTACGGCGGCGCGCTCTCGTCGGTGCGGGCCGACGATCTCGGCGTGATTCCCATCAAGGCGCTGATGTCGCGCAACGCGAGCGTCGACTGGAGCGCGCTCGACGACGTCGTCTACGGGTGCGCCAACCAGGCGGGCGAGGACAACCGCAACGTCGGGCGCATGGCGCTCTTGCTCGCCGGGCTGCCGGAGCAGGTGCCCGGCTCGACGGTGAACCGCCTGTGCGGCTCGAGCATGGACGCCATCGGCATCGCTTCGCGCGCGATCAAGAGCGGCGAGGCATCGCTCATGATCGCCGGCGGCGTCGAGAGCATGTCGCGTGCGCCGTTCGTCTTGGCCAAGGCCGAGAGCGCGTTCTCGCGTGCCGCGAAGATCGAGGACACGACGATCGGCTGGCGCTTCATCAACCCGCTCATGAAGGCGAAGTACGGCGTGGACTCGATGCCCGAGACGGCGGAGAACGTGGCCGTCGAGTTCAAGGTCTCGCGCGCGGACCAGGACGCGTTCGCGCTGCGCAGCCAGCAGCGCACGGCCGCCGCGATTGCGGCAGGGCGGCTCGCCGAGGAGATCGTGCCGGTCAGCGTCGCGCAGAAGAAGGGCGATCCCGTTATCGTCGGCAGGGACGAGCATCCGCGCGAGACGAGTTTGGAAGCGCTCGCCAAACTCAAGGGCGTGGTTAGACCGGACGGCACGGTCACCGCCGGCAATGCATCGGGCGTCAACGACGGCGCCTGCGCGCTCCTGCTCGCCTCGGGTGAGGCGGTGAAGAAGTACGGATTGACACCGAAAGCGCAGGTGCTGGCGACGGCGGTGGCCGGCGTCGCGCCACGCATCATGGGCTTCGGCCCGGCGCCCGCGATGCGCAAGGTGCTCGCGCGGGCGGGACTGAAGTTGGCCGACGTGGACGTGATCGAGCTGAACGAGGCGTTCGCGTCGCAGGCGCTGGCCGTGCTGCGCGATCACGGCATCCCCGATGACGCACCGTACGTGAACCCGAACGGCGGCGCGATTGCGATCGGTCATCCGCTCGGCGCGTCCGGCGCTCGGCTCGTGACAACGGCGCTGTATCAACTCCAGCGCAGCGGCGGCCGTCACGCCTTGTGCACGATGTGCATCGGCGTCGGGCAAGGCATCGCGATGATCATCAGGCGCGTCTGAGGCGCGTCATCCCGAGCGCAGCGAGGAATCTGCTGTTGGAGGAGAAATCTTGAACACCGTCACCGAGAAAGTGCTGGGCGCCATCACCGGCTACCGACGGCCGTACTTCGAGTCGCAGCCGCCGTATCTCTATCCGCCGTATCGCTCGACGGTGAAGCGCTCGCCGAGCCGGCCGCTGATTCTGCTGCCGCATACGCTCTCCGAGATTACCGGACCGGTGTTCGGCTACGACGAGGTCAAGCCGACCGACAGCGATCTCACCCGCCAGCACGACGGCGACCCGCTCGGCGAGCGCATCGTCGTGTCGGGCCGTTTGCTCGACGAGAACAGCCGGCCCGTCGCCCACGCCCTCGTCGAGCTGTGGCAGGCCAACGCGGCGGGACGCTATCGGCACGCGGTGGACGATCACGACGCGCCGCTCGATCCGAATTTCACGGGCTGCGGGCGCGTGCTGACCGACAGCGAAGGCCGCTACCGCTTCGTCACCATCAAGCCGGGCGCGTATCCGTGGCGCAACCACTACAACGCCTGGCGCCC
>DATJWL010000210.1:0-2001 GCA_035501215.1 Casimicrobiaceae bacterium | reverse complement strand
GAATCGGCTCAGCTCGGCCTCGAAATCCTGCTTTTCGCCGACCAACTCCATCACCCTCGCATCACCTTCGCATCGGACCGTCATGGCTCGCCTCCGCTGGCTGGCGAGCTAATCTTGGCGCGCGCGGTGTTACAGCGCTGTGACGACCGGGGTCGTTCGCTGTGGCAGGCGGGGCAGGGCGCATTGGCGGCGCCCCGGCGCGGTGCGTCAAGGCCCGAGGCGATGCACCTGGACTTTCGGCAGGTGCTTCACGAGCAGCCGGTAGATATCGAGATCGAATTCGGCGCGTGGCGGCGCTTCGAGAAGCGAAGCGAGCTCGGCGTCGCTTCGCGCGGTACCGAGCCAGCGCCAGTCGCGCAGCACGTGAACGTCGATGCGCTCGCGGGTGAGCGAGACCTCGCGTACGCCGATCACGCCCGGATAAGGCCAGCGTTGCAGCGCGTGCTTCGTCAGCACCGCGCGCAGCCGCAGGTGGTGTGCCGCATGCGTCTCCGCTCCGACGCAGGCGCCGGCGCAGCGGCCCAGCTGGCGCGCGAAGCACGGTCCTTCGCGCCGCTCGAGCCCGAGAGCGGTCCAGCACAGCGCAGCCTCGGCGGCCAATCCGCGCAGCGCCTCGCGGGCCGCGCGCCGGGAGTTGAACGGCCCGTAGAGATCGTCCAGAGCAGCCGGATCGATCTCGTCCGACGCCACGTAGCGCGGAAGGCCGGGCTCCGCCGAAACGCGAAGTGCCAGCATGTGCGCCCTTCGGCGCAGCCGAAAGTTGTACGCAGGCAGCAGAGTCTTGATGCGCTTCGACTCGAGCAACAGCGCGCCGAGCTCGCCGGCCGTCTCCTCGAAGTCGATGCGCGTGATCTCCGTGGACAGGCGCAGATCGTTCGCGCTCCGATAGTCGGAGGAGAAATGCGCGCCGATGCGCTCGCGCAGGTTCTTGCTCTTGCCTATGTAGAGCGCCAGCGCGTTCGCGCCATAGAAGCGGTACACGCCGGGCGATTCCGGGATGGTCTCGAGAGCGTCCGCAGGCAGCTGCGGCGGCAAGCTGGGCCGACGCAGAAGGCGCTGCACCGCGGCTTCGATCTCCTGCGCCGGCTTCTCGCGGTAGATCGCTTCCACGAACGCCCGCAGGATTCGCGCGTCCCCAAGCGCACGGTGGCGATCGTTCGCGTCGAGTCCGTGCCGGGCGACCACTGCGTCAAGATTGTGGGGACCCGAGCCCGGGTAGAGCCTTCGCGAGAGGCGCACGGTGCACAGCAGCTTTGCGCTGAAGGAGCGGCCGAGGCGCGCGAACTCGTGCTTGAGGAAGCCGTAGTCGAAGCGCGCGTTGTGCGCCACCAGCAGGCAGCCCGACAGGCGCGACAGGACTTCTTCCGCGATCTGCCGGAAGGTCGGCGCGGAGGCGACCATTGCATTGGTAATCCCGGTCAGTGCCTGGATCTCGAACGGAATGCTGCACTGGGGATTGACCAGCGTGCTCCACTCCTGCGCTGCGCCGGCGGCATCGACGCGGACGATACCGATCTCGGTGACCCGACCCGCCGCGGGCGACGTGCCCGTGGTCTCGAGATCCACGAAAGCGACGGAAGGCGCAAGCATCGGCGCTTGACGAGAGAACGATCGTTCGCTAGTCTACACCCGTGTCGAACGATCGTTCCTATCTGGAGGCATTGCAGGACTACTACGCGCGTCACCGGGCGCTGCCTTCTTATGCCTCGATCGGGGCGCTCCTCGGGCTGCGCTCCAAGTCCTCCGTCGCCGCGCTCGTGGCACGGCTGAAGCTCGCGGGCCTGCTCGAGTCAACTCCCGACCGCAGGCTAGCGCCGACGCGCCGTTTCTTCGGGCGGCCGCTCGCCGACTCGCCGGTGCACGCCGGGCTGCCGAACCCGATCGAGGATGCGGCGGCCGACGCGCTCACCATCGACGATTATCTGATCGACCGCCCCTCGCAGACGGTGCTGGTTCGCGTCAAGGGCGACTCGATGCAGGATGCAGGCATTCTCGACGGGG
>DATJWL010000209.1:0-17722 GCA_035501215.1 Casimicrobiaceae bacterium | reverse complement strand
CGCCCTTTCGCTCGAGAATCTCGTCCCTGAGCGCGGCCCGGTAAGCTCGATCGGTCCCCGCGCGAACCGCGACATCGACGTACTCGCGCGCATCGTTCACGATGCACCGGGTGACGCCCATCTTGCGATACATGGCCTGCGTATGCCTGCCGCGCTGGAATTCTCCCGGCCAGGTGACCACCGGCGTCCCGGCGGCAAAGGCTTCGAGCGAGGTGTTGTAGCCGTTGAAGTGCCGCGTATCGAGCATCACGTCGGAGGCTTCGATCAGATCCACGAAGTCCTGACTGTCCAGGCGCGACAGGAAGACGATGCGGTCCATCACCTCGGGCATGCTCGCGGCCCAGCGGCGCTTGAGAAGCTCCGACCAGCGCTCGATCCTGCCCTCGATCATCACCACCCTGCCGAGTCGATCGCGGCGCAAGATGCCCGCGATCAGCTCGTCCATGTCGGGATGCAGCTTGAAGAGGTTCTGCGGACAAACGTAAAGATGATCCTCATCGGACAGGCCGAAGTCGCTCCGCCGCTTGCGTGGCTCGGCTCTTTCGGGCGGATAGTAATAGGCGATGTTGCCGACGTCGCGCAGCAGGAAAAGCCGTTCGCTGTAGTGCTCTTCCGACCCCGGCGTCTCGTACATGTCGGCCGAGACGTAGTAATCGATGGTCGGGATTCCCGTGGTATCCGGATGGCCGGACGACACGCACTGAACGGGCGCGAGTCGGGAGAAGGCCAGGAAATAGCTGAACGGGTCCATCCCGATGTCCGGATAGAACAGCACGTCGAGCCGCAGCGCCTCGATCCGCTTTCGCGCCGTGGGCAGATCGCGGGGCACGTCCAGGCTGTGCTCGGCGTGCTGACGGATGAAGCGGGAGTACTCATCGTCGATCGCGGGCGCGAGGAAAATCGCGGTCACGTCGAGCTTCTCGCGCGAGAGCTGCGCAAACAATCCGCGACTGGTGCGGCCGATGCTGTGGTTGCGGAAGAACTGGGAGACGAGCCCGACGCGAATCCTTCTCGCGCCGGTTCGCTGCGGAGAACGGCAATGCGCCGCGACGTGGTCGAGCGACGGGAAAAGATGGCGGTAAACCGCCGCGGTCTTTGTCTGCAGATTCCGATCGGACTCCCCGTGGTAGGCCCAATAGAAATTCGGCCAGAGCGCAAGGCGCAGGGGATCTTCGCCGCTTCGCCCCGGTTCGGCCAGCAATGCATCCATGGCCGTCTCGATGTGCCGGCGCTCGGCGGCGATCGAGTCGCGGGAGGCGATGATCGGAGAGACGACGGTCGCCTCCTTGATGCGCCGCGCGAGCGAGGGCTCGAGCGCGTCGGCGCGACGATACGATTCCAGAGCCTGCCCGGTGTCCCCGAGCGCCTGTTGCACGACGCCGAGGTCTTCCCAGTACTGGGCGACCTCGGGCTGCAAACGGCATGCGGCCTGCACCTCACGCTCCGCCATCTCCATTCGGCCGACCTTCTGGAGAGCTAAGGCGCACTGCTGGTGAAACACCGCGTCGTCCGGCGCCAGCGCGACGGCCTTGGCGAGAATGCCGCACGCGGCATCGTGCGCCCCCGTGTGCAGCGCGAGCAGGCCCATCCCGAGCCAGGCGTGCGGCTGCGTCGGCTCGATCTCAAGCACCTGCGCGTAGAGGGCCTGCGCCTCGCGCAGACGCTGCGCGCGATGCGCCTGTTGCGCGTGACGAAGGAGCCGCCTCACGTCGCGAAGGTGGGCCTCGCTGCGGGCCGCTCCGGCAGCCACGCGTCTTGTCTTCTCTCCCAAGCAGGGAACCTCTGAGCTTGCGGACGTTCCGAGTGTCGGTCCGGATTTTCGAACCATACCAGAACGTTTCGACAGCTTATCGCAAGCTCTTCAGCGTAATATCGCGTCGTGTTGCACGGTGTCGCTCCGGCGACGCATTCACAGGTGACCGATCGTGCGCATACTCGTTGTCGAAGATGATTCCCTTCTTGCCGAGGGCCTGGTCAAGCTGCTGACCCGCGCCGGGCACGCGGTCGAGCACGCCATGACCGGCAAGCATGCCGATCGACTGCTCGCCGAAGAACGCTTCGATCTCGTCGTCCTCGACATAGGTCTTCCGGATGTCGACGGATTCGAGGTGCTGCGGCGCTTGCGTGCGCGGCATTCCTCGACGCTGGTCCTCGTGCTCACGGCGCGCGATGCCGTCGAGGACCGCGTGAAGGGACTCGACCTCGGCGCCGAGGATTACCTGACCAAGCCTTTCTCGCTGATCGAGTTCGAGGCGCGGGTGCGCGCTCTCCTGCGGCGGATCGCTCCTCCGTCGGCGCGGTGGACCATTGCGGGGCTGAACGTGGACGTCCCAGCCAAACGCGTACGGGTGCACGACAAGCCGGTCGATCTCACTCCGCGCGAATGGGCGCTGCTCGAGCTGTTCCTCACCCGTCCGGGACGGGTGCTGAGCAAGGAGCAGATCGGAGGCAGCCTGTTCGGCCTGGACGAGCAGCTCTCGCCGAATGCGATCGAGGTCCACGTGTCCCGACTGCGCGCGAAGATCGAGCCGGCGGGCGTGCACATCCGCACAGTGCGCGGCTTCGGCTACCTGTGGGCCGGCGGCGATGAGTGAAGGGCCAGCGCGGCCTCCGAGCATTCGCCGACGGCTGCTTTTGTTTCTCGCGAGCTCGCTCCTGCTCATGGTGGCGGGCGCGGCGATGGTGACCTACCTGGTCGCCCTGCACTCGGCGAACAACGCCTACGACCGCTCGCTGCTCGATCCGCTGCTCGACATCGCTGACAACGTCCGCCTCGATGCCGCGGGAGCGCACGTCGACCTGCCGCAGAAAGCGCTTGAAGCGCTCATCTACGACCAGGTCGACAAGGTGATGTTCCAGATTCGCTCGCCGCAGAACGCAATCATCGACGGCGCGCCGGATCTGCCGCCGCCCCCGCCGCTCGCGACCGGGGAGCACATCTTCTTCAACGGCGCTTACGGCGGCGAGAGTATTCGCCTCGCCGCGCTGCGCACTTCGACGGGCTTCGTCATCCAGGTCGGCGAGACGCTGCACAAGCGCAACCGCCTCGTCGGAGAGATCCTGTTCGCCGAGCTGGCCCCGACGCTGCTGATCGCCATCGGCGCGACTGCGCTCGCCTGGTTCGGCGTGGCGCGAGGACTCGTTCCGCTCGAGCGTCTGCGCTCCGAGCTTTCGAGACGCGGGCCGCGTGACCTGCTTCCTCTGCCGGCGAGCGCGGCCCCGGTCGAGATCGCGCCGGTAGTGAACGCCTTCAACGAGCTGCTCGAGCGGCTGCGCGAGACGAGCATGATGCAGCAGCGCTTTCTCGCCAACGCGGCGCACCAATTGCGTACGCCGCTCGCCGGGTTGCAGATGCATCTCGAGCTGCTGCTGCGGCGCGAGCTACCGGAGGAAGTGCGGATCGAGGTCGCGCGCATGCACGGCGCCACCGTGCGCGCGAGCCGGCTCGCGAACCAGCTTCTCGCCCTGGCGAAAGCGGAGACCCCGGCCGCTCAGGGCAGAGAGCTCGAGGTCATCGACCTTCGCACGCTTGCCGATGCGGCGGCGAGGGATTGGGCGCGCGAAGCGGTGAACCGCAAGATCGATCTCGGCTTCTCGCTCGACCGCGCCATGATTCGCGGCGATCCGCTGCTGCTCCCGGAGCTCGTCGACAACCTGATTGACAACGCGCTGCGCTACACGCCGGCGGGAGGGTCGGTCACGGTGCAAACCGGCTGCAACGGCGAGCTTCCCTACCTCAGCGTCGAGGACACCGGGCCGGGCATCCCGGCGACCGAACGCAGCCGCGTGTGCGAGCGTTTCTACCGGATCGCGGGCACCCCGGGCGAAGGCTCGGGCCTCGGACTCGCCATCGCGCGCGAAGTCGTGGAACGTCATGCCGGTATGCTCGAGATCAAGGCGCGCGACGAGCACGGAGGAACCTGCGTTCGCGTGTCCTTCCCGCGCGCGGAGCCGGCGGACGCACATCCTTCCTGACTGCCATCGAACACGCGGTCCCGCGAAGGGGCACGGACATGAAGCCGGCGCAATGCCCCAAGCGGTTTCTCCTGCTTGGAAGAAATGGCGACACTGGCAGACCGACATCCTCGCGTCCTGGGCACTCGGCGGCGTGACGGGCTACTTGGCGCACACGCGCGACAACCCGGTCATCCTCAGCGTGATGCCGCACAGCGTTTTTGTCGGTCTCAAGACGCAGTTCTGACCGGCGTCTCGGCCAGTTTGCCCGACTGGTAGTCGCGGATCGCCTGCTCGATCTCTTCGCGCGTATTCATCACGAACGGACCGTACTGCACGACGGGCTCGCGCAACGGGCGTCCCGCGAGCAGGATCACGCGCGCGCCATCGGGTCCCGCGGTGAGCGTTACTTCGTCGCCGTCGGCCAGCACGCCGGCGTCGTGCGTCCTGAGACGGCGCGCATTGGCGTCCGTTCCGACCTCGACGCTCCCCTCGAACGGATAGACGAATGCGTTGTGTCCCGCCGGCACCGGATGCGTGAAGCTCGCTCCGGCCGGAAGCTCGATATCGAAATAGAGTGGATCCGTCGTCAAGCCCTGGATCGGGCCGCGCGTTTCGTGCCCATCCTGAATGAGCGTGCCGGCGATAACCTTGACGCGACCGCCGCCCGGCAGGGCGACGCCCGGAATTTCATCCGGCTGGATGTCGCGGTACCCGGCGGGCTTCATCTTTTCCTTCGCGGGAAGATTGAGCCAGAGCTGAAAGCCGCGCATGCGTCCCTGCTCCTGCTGCGGCATTTCGGAGTGCACGATCCCGCGGCCGGCCGTCATCCATTGGACGCCCCCGCTCTTCAGATCGCCGGTGTGCCCCAGGTGATCCTCGTGACGCATGTGGCCATCGAGCATGTAGGTCACGGTCTCGAAGCCCCGATGCGGATGCGCCGGAAAGCCGGCGATGTAGTCGTCGGCGACGTCGGTGGAAAAATGATCGAGCATCAGGAACGGATCGAGGCGCGCATCCTGAGACTGGCCCAGGCTGCGGCGCAGCTTGACGCCGGCGCCGTCGGAGGTCGGGACGGCGGGGATGACGCGTTGCAGTTTGCGCTCGCTCATGAAATGTCTCCTTCGATCATTCCAATGTGTGTCCGCATCCCTCCGCCGTCAAGAGCCTGGGATCGGACGACAGCGCACGCGGACAGCGGGCGGCGGAATAGCGGCTCGACCGCGCGTGTTTGCGCAAGTCGTACGTCTCGGCCGCCGGTCGGGACGTGACCCGGTTCCAAAGGAGGACCCATGACTCTCAGACCGCTCTGGTCTCTCCTCAGCGCCCTGACGCTCGCCGCTGCGCTTGCTGCGCCGGCCGCTCACGCGACCTTTCACACCTACCAGATCCAGGAGATCTTCTCCAACGCCGATGGGACCGTGCAGTACGTCGTCCTGCACGAAGCGCTCGGGATGAACGGCCAGAATTTCCTATCGGACCACTCACTGACGGCGACGCAGGGAATGACGACGCAGACCTATATCTTTCCGGTCGATTTGCCCGGCGGCATGTGCGATTTCTACAGCTGCATGGGGGGCTCGACGGCGAGCAGTCATGTGCTCATCGCGACCGCCAGCTTCGCCGCGCTGGGATTGGTCAAGCCCGATTACATCATTCCCAACGGCTTCATCCCGTTGTCCGGGACGATCAACTACGCCGGCGTCGATCAGGTTACCTACGGAGCGCTGCCGACCGACGGCGTGACCGCGATCGACCGTACTGGTGCGCCGATGGCCAATCTCGCGATCAACTTCGCCGGTGCTTCCGCCTCGGTGGCCGTGTCGGCGCCTCCGCCGACCATCGCGCCTGCCGTCGAGTACTACTACAAGGACTGGAACTTTTACTTCATCACCGCCATCCCCGACGAGATCACGGCCCTTGACGGCGGCGCCTTCGGCGGCGTCTGGAAGCGCACGGGGCTGCAGTTCAATGTCTACGCCAACGCGCCCGCAGGGGCCGCCACGGTCTGGCGTTTCTTCAGCACGACCTTTTCCCCGAAGAGTTCGCATTTCTATACAGGGATCATGTCGGAATACAACTCGCTGCTCGCCAACCCGAACTGGGAGCTCGAAGGTCCCGTTTTCAACACCCCGCTGCCCGCGGCCGATGGGAGTTGTCCCGCCGGCAGCATTCCGATCTACCGGCTGTACAACCAGAACGCGGGCGGGGCGCCGAACCACCGTTTCACCACCGACCCCGACTTGCGGGCGCAGATGATCTCTGCAGGCTGGGCCCCCGAAGGGTTTGGAATCGGCGTCACCTTCTGCTCCCCGCAGTAGCCGAACGCTCGCCGGCTGACTCGAGCCGGCGGCAACTGCGGACACGCCTCAGGACAGCTGCGTGTCCGAGTAGAGGCGGCTGGTACGCGGCACGCCGGCTAGCAGGTATTCCATCTGGTCGGCGAGGATGCGGCGATTGCGCAGGATGAAATGCTCGTGCCGATTCGGCACGTAAGGCACGTAGAGGAGCGGCATCCCGGCGGCTTCCGGCGAGCGATTCGCCTTCTTCGTGTTGCAGCGGCGGCACGCCGTCACCGAGTTCGTCCACACGTCGCGTCCGCCGCGCGAAATCGGCACCACATGATCGCGCGACAGGTCGCGCAGCATGAAGCGCTGTCCGCAATAGCCACAAAGCTGGCGGTCGCGCGCGAAAAGCAGCGCGTTGGTGAGTCCCGGCGAGTGGAAGTGCTCACCCGGAACCGTGCCCTTGATGGCGAGAATCGACTTGGTGGCGATGCGCGAACGCATCCCGTTGCGCTGCCAGCCGCCGCGGAATTCGCGCACGACGTCGCCCACCGACCACGCGACCAGGTGCTTGGCGTGGTAGGTGATGGCGTCCTCGAGCGCCACCCAGGCCTGCGGCAGGCCGGCCATGTCGACGGTCAGTACCAGCGGTTCCATGGGTCGATGCTACCGGGGATCGTAGCCGCCTGTCCAGCGGGCACGGAGCTTGCGGACCCGAGAACGTTCCCTCGCGGCCGTCGTGCACGAGCTCAATCGACCTCCACCGCAAACATGCGGCCGTCTAAGTGATTGCAGTCCATGCCCGTCGCAAGCAGTCGACCAAACGCGAACTGCGACCACGGGGCGAGCGCTGCTCCGCCGGGAGCGAGCGCCCGCCCACGCTTCGGGCGCCGCCCGAGCGCAATCGGAGACTGCGGTTGCAGCGCGAATCTGTCATTGCGGTTTCGACCACTTGCTTGGTGAATGAAGATGATGCAATGTTATGCCTCAAGCTCGTGCGCGGCACGGCGAGCCAGAAAGCCTTCGCAGCCGAGCTGGACATGCACGAGAACAGCGTTTCGAACGCCGAGCGCCGCGACTCGGCGACACAGGAATATCCGCTCAAGCTGGCGAGCGCGCGCGGCATCAACCTGCACTGGCCCTGCCTGCGCGCCATCGGAGTGACCGAGGACACGCTGCCCGCGACCGAGGCGCTCGACAAGCTGCTGCAACTCACCATCGAAGTCATGCGTCGGACGGACTGATCCATGCGCAATCCATTACTGCGCGTACTACGCACGATCCTCGCCGTACCTCTCGTCGCTGCCGCTGCGCTTGCGCACGCCGGGTTCCAGTTCGAGGAGGTCTACTCCAATGCCGACGGCACCGTGCAATACATCGTGCTGCACGAGACAGCCGGCGCCAACGGCTTGCAGGGATTGCGCGGCCTCGCGCTCACGAGCGCCCACGCCAGCACCCTCAAGACCTATTTTTTCACCAACGATCTGCCGAGCAACCAGACCGCGGGCAAGCGCGTGCTCATCGCCACGCGCGGTTTCGCGGCGCTCAATCTGGTCGTTCCCGACTACGTGATTCCCGATCAGTTCATCGCCACCGACAACGGCACCCTAAGCTTCACTACCACGCCGTCGCAGCCGTTCAACTTCCTCGACCAGTTCGCCATTCAGTCGCTGGTCACCGACGGGGACAACGCCGTGTTCGTCCTTGCTCCCTCGAACGTGGCAACTGTCGCGACCAATATGGCAACGAACTTCGCCGGTGCCTCGGCGCGCGCGCTCGCGCTGCCCGTCACCGCGGTCGAGTATTACAACCCTTCGCTCGACCACTACTTCATGAGCGCGCTGCAGCCCGACATCGACGCGCTCGACACGCAGCGCATTCCCGGCTGGCGCCGCACGGGCTTCAGCTTCAAGGTGTTCCCCTCTCAGGCAAGCGGCGGTCCGGCGGTGAGCCCGGTGTGCCGCTTCTACATTCCGGCCGAGCACGGCAACTCGCATTTCTTCTCTGCCTCGCCCGCGGAATGCGCAATCGTGCTGCAGAAGACCGCCACCGATCCCAATTTCAGCGGCTACATCTACGAAACGGCGAACGCGTTCTACATCGCGCTGCCGGACATGACCGGGGCGTGCGCGGCGGGAACGATCCCTGTCTACCGGCTGTGGAACCAGCGCCCCGATTCCAACCATCGCTACACCACGGATCTTGCGATCAAGGCGCAGATGATCGCAACAGGTTCCGTGGCCGAGGGTTACGGCACGGACCCGGTCGACATGTGCGCCGTCAATCCGGCGGTCGCGACCGTTCAGGTGCGAGTCTCGTCGGCGACGCCCTTCGCAGCCGGTTGCGACGGTCTGGTGCCCTCGGGCACGTTGTACTCGAATGCCGAGGTCGAGCCGATGCTCTCGATCAATTCGCGCAGCCCGAGCAACATCGTCGGCGTGTGGCAGCAGGATCGCTGGTCGAACGGAGGCGCGGCAGGCAACCTCACTGGCGCCTCCTTCGACGGCGGCCAGACCTGGTCCTTCGGCATGGCTGCGTTCTCGCGTTGCAGCGGCGGCAACCCCGCCAACGGCGGCGACTATCCGCGCACGAGCGATCCCTGGGTGAGCTTCGCGCCCGACGGCACCGTGCACCAGGCCGCGATCTCCTTCAGCGGAGAACCGCAGGCACCGGGCTCGACGAGCGCCGTGCTCGCCAGCCGCTCGATCGACGGCGGCCGCACGTGGAGCGCACCGGCCGTGTTGATCAGCGACAACAACGCATTCTTCGACGACAAGGATTCGATCACCGCGGATCCGACCGATGCGACGCTCGTCTATGCGACGTGGGACCGCCTCATGCCCGACAACACCGGGCCGAGCTACTTCGCGCGCAGCACCAACGGCGGCGTGAGCTGGGAGGCGGCGCGCGCCATCTTCGATCCAGGAGTCAATCGGCAGACGCTCAACAACCAGATCGTCGTGCTGCCGGACGGCACGCTCGTCGACTTCTTCACCCAGCTCGACTTCTCCGGAAAGCTCACCGTCGTCACGCTGCAGATCGTGCGCTCGGTCGACAAAGGCGTGACCTGGTCCGCGCCGATCACCATCTCGCCCGTGTTTTCGGTGGGCACTTTCGATGCTGCCACCGGTGTGCCCGTGCGCGATGGCTCCACGCTCGGGTCGATCGCCGTCGGTCCGCACGCTGAGCTGGCGGCGGTGTGGCAAGACTCGCGCTTCTCGGCCGGCAATTTCGACGGCATCGCCTTTTCCCGCTCGCTCGACGGCGGGCTCACCTGGTCGGCTCCGGTGGGCATCAATGCGATTTCGGGCGTGGCGGCATTCGAGCCGGCCGTCACTTTCCGCAGCGACGGGACGATGGGCGTCACTTACTACGATTTCCGCAGCGGGCCCGCCGCGGTCTCTTCACTGCCGACGACTTACTGGCTCACGCACTCGGGGGACGGCATCGTCTGGCGCGAGACTCCCGTCACCGGAACCTTCGATCTCGCGACCGCACCGAACGCCGAAGGCCTCTTTCTCGGCGACTACCAGGCACTCGGAAGCGTCGGCGAAGCCTTTTTGCCGTTCTACGTGCAGACCAACGGCGGCAATCTCGCGAACCGCACTGATGTGTTCGTCAATCGGAGCACTTCGGTCATCGAGAGCGCGGGCGAGACGGCCCGCCTGCTGCCGCTGCGCCGGAGCGAGACGCTCGTTCGCGCTCAAGCCGCGCTGCCGCTCGCGATGACGCCGGAGCTTGCGCAACGCCTGCGCGACAACGTGGACCGTGTCATCGAGCGCAGGAAGCACCGCGCGGGACGCTAGCCCCGCACGCTGGACCGCAAGACCTCGCGGGCTTCGTCGTTCGCCGGCACGCGCACCTTCGGCTTGTGCCCGTCGGCGTAAACGCGCGCGACGTCGAGTGTCTCGCGCACACCGAGGTCGGCGCCGTGCCGGTCCATGAAGTGCCTCGCATCCGCGCGACCCGCCTCGTGCAGCAGCTCGAGCCATCCGCGCGAGCGCTCGAACGACGAGCCGCGCTCGAGCAGATCGCGCTGCGGCGGACCGATGCGGTGGAGGCGCACGTCGAGCGCACTGGCCGGGCCTGCACCGCGTCCCGCGACCGAGCGCATCGCCGCGAGCGCCTGCATCTCGGCCACGAGGCTCGAATTGAACACGATCTCGCCGATGCGCCGGCGGATCGACGGCGCGTCCTTCGGAACGTCCTCGGCAAGATCGGGCACGAGCTGCACGACGATGAGATCGCGGGCGATCCCGCTCTGAACCATCGGCCACAGCGTCGGATTGCCGCAGTATCCGCCGTCCCAGTAGGCTTCGCCGTCGAGCTCCACCGCCTGGAAAAGCTGCGGCAGCGACGCCGAGGCCAGCAGCGCATCGATCGACATCGCATCGTTGGCGATGACGCGCGGCAAGCCGGTGCGCACGTTCGTCACCGTCACATAGAGCGCGGGCGACGCCGTGCTGCGAATCGCGTCGATGTCGACGTGCGCCTCGATGGCGTCGCGCAGCGGGTTGATGCCGAGCGGATTCGCGTTGTACGGCGAGAGCATCCCGGTCGACCACAGCCACGCGCCCAGCGAGTCGCGCCATTTGTGCTCGACCGGCCGCCACAGCTCGCGCGCCAGATTAGAAAGAGCGGGATCGGCCATCGCCAGCCAGAACGAGCGGAGCATGCGCCGCGCATCGGCGGGCGATCCTTGGGCGAGCGCGCTGGCGACGATCGCCGCGTTGATTGCTCCCGCGCTGGTTCCGGAGAGCTGGGCGATCGTCACGCTCCGGCCCGCGAGCAGCGCGTCGAGGACGCCCCAGGTATAGGCGCCCCACGAGCCGCCGCCCTGCAGAGCCAAGCCGACCGGCTTCCGCGCCGGGGCGGTTCGCTCCGCCAGCGGGGCGTGGCGCACGTCTCGCCCGAGCCAGGCCTTCATTCGATCCATTCGCGTTGTCATAGGTCCATTTTTGTGCAATGCATCATCCCAACATAGGCTGGGAGTGTTACCGAATCCAATAACAAATTCCTAAGGTTACGATCGTGCTTGCCTATGGCCATCCTGGCCGTGTTGCACCGCAACTAAGACTGGCCCTTGCCTCCTCCGGTTCCCGTCTTTATCGACTATGAACCGAAGATGCTCTTCTGACAGCGGTTTCGCTGATAGTGTGTGTTTACTACGAAACGCCTCAGAAGCGGCGGGAAAGCCACGATTTCCGGCCGAGGAAGAGGCTCAGACGACCCGGCGCAAGCCGGGCAGCTCCCCGGCGGCGCGGGCGGCCGGACCCGAGCGGGCGCGCAACCAGGCGACGAGGTCATTCGGCGCCATCGGGCGCGCGAGGAAGAAACCCTGCACGGCATCGCAGCCCAGCGTGCGCAGCTGGTCCAGCGTGGCCTCGTGCTCGACGCCTTCAGCCACGACCCTCAAGCCCATGTTGTGCGCGAGCTCGATGGTCGAGCGAACGATGACGGCGTCGCTCGCGTCGCGCGCCATGCCGGTCACGAAGGTCTTGTCGATCTTCAATTCATCGAGGGGCAAGCGCCGCAGATACGCCAGTGACGAGTACCCGGTGCCATAGTCGTCGATGGAGAGTTTGCAGCCGAGCGCATGCAGTCGCTGCAGATTCTCGGTCGCGTGACCCGGATCGTCGAAGATCGCGCTTTCGGTGATCTCGAGGGTGATCCACGGCGCCGCGCAGCCGTAGCGCTCGAGGAGCCCCGCGAAATGGTCGGGCAGCCCAGCGTCGATCAGGTCGCGCGCCGAAAGGTTGACCGCCACGTTCATGGCCAGGCCTGCCCCGCGCCACGCCGCGCATTGGGCAATGGCGTGCGCCAGCACCCATCGGGTGATGGCTCGGATGTAGCCGGTCTGCTCGGCAAAGGGAATGAATTCGATCGGCGTTACTAGCCCGCGCTCCGGATGCCGCCAGCGCACCAGCGCTTCTACACCGTGCTCGGTTCCCGCGCTGAGCGCCACGCTCGGCTGGTAGACCAGCGTGAGCTCGTCCTGGTCGACCGCCTTGCGCAGATCGGTCATCAGCGACAGCCGTTCGCTGCTGTGCCGATCGTAACTGTCGTCCCAGACGGCGATCGGCATGTTGGTGCGCTTCGCTTCGTACATCGCGATGTCGGCGTGGCGAAGCAGCGTTGCGGCCTCGTTGCCGTGGTCGGGGTAGGCGGCAATGCCCACGCTCGCGCGCACGTCGACGAGGTGCCCCTCGAGCGTCATCTGCTTCTCGAGCGCGCGGACGATTTCGCCCGCCACGCGTCGCGCGTCGTCGACGGTATCGCCCTGCAGAAGGATCGCGAACTCGTCGCCGCCGAGCCGCGCCACCGTGTCGGTCGGCCGATCGACCACGCGCTGCAGCCGGGCCGCAACCTCGCGCAGCAACAGGTCGCCGATCGGATGCCCGAGCGTGTCGTTGACGTACTTGAAGTGATCGAGGTCCATCAGCAGCACGGCGAGCCGCGTCTTCATGCGCGAGGCGTACTTGAGCGCGACGTCGAGCCGGTCGGAATACAGCGTGCGGTTCGGAAGCGCGGTCAGCGTGTCGCGATAGGCGAGCTCCATGATGCGCGACTCGCGCTCGACGAGGCCGTTCTGCATGGTGCGGAACGACGCTACCAGCGCGCCGATCTCGTCGTTGCGCGCGGCGGCCGGCAGCACCGAGTAGTTGCCCGCGGCGATGCGGCGCGCAACGCGCGCGAGATCGCGTACCGGGCGCGCGATGCCGCTGGCGATCATCAGGCTGGCGACGACCGAGACGGCGACCGCGAGCAGCGAAATCAGCGCCAGTCTCTGCTGCAGTCGGCGGAACGGCTCGAGCACGACGGCGAGCGGCTCCTGCAACACCGCGACGACCTCGTCGCCTGCGCGTGCCGGCAGATGCAGCTGGCGCGTGACCGCGACATCGCTCGTGACCGCGTTGGACTCCGGGTCCACCTGGATGAAGCGGTCGGCGGCCATGTCCTGCTGCAATGCCTTGCGGTCGGATTCCAGCAGGGTGCTCGCCTGCAGGCGCCACGGTTCCTCTCCCTGGCGGGTCAGGAACGAGACATCCAGTCGCGTGAGGTGCTGCAGATCACGCACCAGGGAGTCGTCGACGGCGAAACCCACCGCGACCCACGCAATCGGCGTCGGCGCCATCACCGGGACGATCGCCAGCTCGTAGAGGCGCCCGCGCAACAGCACCATCGACGAAGCCTCTTGCGCGGCCTGTGCCTTCTCCAGAAGATGCCGGAACGGAAACGGCTGCCCCGCCGTATCGCCGAGCGCATCCGCGGCGACCCGCTGATCGAGTCCGATGAGCATCATCACATCGGCGTCGATGCGCTTGCCGTGATTGGCGAGCACCGAGTTGATGGTGCCCGCATCGCCCGTGCCGATGACCTCACGAAATGCATAGTCCGCGGACAACAACCGAGCTCCCTGCACCAGGCGATGCGTGTCGTGCTCGAGCAGACGCGTGAACACGAGCGCGCCTGCGTTCAGCTCTTCGGTGGCAGTCTTGCGCGCCGCGGCAAGGCCCACGGTATTGATCAGCACGAAGCCGCCGGCCTGCACCACGAGCGTGAGCAGAACCAGGAGCGACAGGATGCGGGTCTGGAGGCTGCGGAGATTCATCGCCGGAATCCGATCGCTGTGCGCTCTGTTGTCGCCGCTATACTTGGCGCGACAGGAGAGCGCGGCTCGGACGGGGCCGTCGCGCCCGCCTCGCCATCGACGAAGCTATGCATCGGAGAACGCCGACCACCTGCCGAACTTGGGCACTTTGGCCGCGAACGCGGAGCAGTGAAGACCGCCGTGGCGGCGATGAGGCGCGGCGGCGCACAGGTAGCTGCGCACCTGATAAATCAGACCTTTGCAACCGCGCCCCCATATCTCCTGCCCTGGTCCCCACCCTCGACAGACGCGCCTTGTGGCGCATCGAGTTGATTCCTCCGCAAGTTTCACGCCGGGAGCGAAAACCAAGCTCGCTGCCGAACCGTTCTACGAGAGCCGCGTGCTAGGATTCCTTTCGTGCCTCCTGCGCTCCGCTGGCCGCTCGCCCTGCTGATCGGCGCCGTCGTCGCCGGGACGGGCTATTACCTGTGGCAGCGGCAGCAGCCCGCACCGCAGCCGCCGGCAACGCAGGCCACGCCCGTGGCGCCGCCTTCGAGCACGGCGCCGGTCGTGCAGCACCCGATCGAGGAAGCCGCTGCCGAATCGAAAGAAGGCGCCCTGCCCACGCTCGCGGAGAGCGACTCCGCGCTCCATGGCGCATTGGCAAGCGTGCTCCCGAAGTCGTGGGAACAGTTCTTCCATCTCGACGGGCTGGTGCGGCGGATCGTCGCTACGGTCGATGCGCTGCCACGCAAGAGCGTGCCGCAGCGCGTGCTGCCGCTGCAGAGCGTGCCCGGCCGTTTCGTGACGGCCGGTCAGGCCGAGCGGCTGTTGATCGCGCGCGAGAACTCCGCCCGGTACACACCGTACATCCGCCTCGCGGAGGCGGCCGATACGCGCCAGCTCGTCGCCGTCTACGTCCGGTTCTATCCGCTGTTCCAGCAGGCGTACGTGGAGCTCGGCTACCCCAACGGTTATTTCAACGATCGGCTGATCGGGACCATCGACGACATGCTCGCGGCGCCGGACGCGCCCGACGCCGTCCCTCTGACGCAGCCGAAAGTTCTCTACGAGTACGCCGACCCGGAGCTCGAAGCGCTCTCCGCCGGGCAGAAGATCATGGTGCGCATGGGCTCCGAGAACGAGGCGCACGCCAAGGCGAAGCTGCGCGAGCTGCGGCGCGCGCTGACCGCGAAGAGCGCGCAGCCTTCGCCCTAGGTTTCCATCACTCGACGCGATCGGGCTGCGTCGGTTATGCTACGCGGCTTCTCCCACCGCGAAACTGACAGCCGTGAGTCGCAAGCACGAAAGCCTGCTGCGCGCCATCTTCCACGATCCGGTGAGCGGCAACATCCAGTGGCGCGAAGTCGAATCGCTGCTGCATCATCTCGGCGCCGCGACTGAGCCGCTGTCCGGCGCCCGGGTGCGCGTGAAGTTGAACGGCACCGAAGGCATCCTGCATCGGCCGCACCACGGCGATTCGCTCGGCCGCCAGGACATCCTGCACGTGCGCGAATACCTGGCGCACGCGCGCGCGACGCCGTCGCAATACGAAGCACTGCGCGGTAAGTAGCCCGAGGTCGTGCTGGATCCCGTCTGGCTGTCGCTGACCGAGCTGGCGCGCGGTCTCGTCGAACGCAGCTTTTCCTCGCACGAGATCGTCGCCGCTTTCCTCGAGCGCATTGCGAGGCTCGACGGCAAGCTCCACAGTTTCATCGAGATCTATCGCGACGATGCGCTCTCCGCGGCGGACGCTGCCGACCGCGAGCGCGCTGCGGGTCGCGCGCACGGAGCGCTGCACGGCCTGCCGATCGCCATCAAGGACCTCGTGCACATCCGCGGCCGGATGACGACCGCGGGCTCGAAGGCTCGTCCCTACGGCATCGCGCAGGAGACTGCGACCGCGGCCGAGCGCTTGCTCGCGACCGGGATGATCCCGCTAGGCAAAACGCATCTCGTCGAATTCGCGTTCGGCGGATGGGGGCGCAATGCGCCGATGGGCGCGCCGTGGAATCCGTGGGATGCGAAGGTTCATCGCGTCGCCGGCGGCTCGTCGAGCGGGTCCGCCGTCGCGGTTGCCGCAGGGCTCGCCCCAGCGGCCATCGGCTCCGACACCGGAGGCTCGATCCGCATTCCCGCCGCGCTGTGCGGCTTGACCGGGCTCAAGCCGACTTACGGCGTGGTGAGCCTCGCCGGCGTGTTCCCGCTCGCCGGGTCGCTCGATTCGCTCGGCCCGATTGCGCGCACCGTCGAGGACGCCGCACTTCTAACCGCAGTGATGGGGGGACTCGATCCCCGAGATCCGGGGACGCTCGCTGCGCCCGCGATCGATTTCGCCGGCGCACTCGCCGAGGAGCCCGACCTGCGCGGGATGCGCGTGACTGCGCTTTCTGTCGAGCAGTTCACGTGGCCGGCCCAAAGCGACGTGCTCGCCGCGCGCGCGGAGGCGATGGCAACGTTGCGCTCGCTCGGCGCGACGGTCGAGGAAACGCGGGCGCCCTTCGACTTCGAGGACGTGATGCTGCGCAACGGCCGCATCATCGCCGCCGAATCCTACGCGCTGCACCGCGCGTACATCGAGGACGAGTCGCTTCAATTCGATCCATGGGTGCGCAAGCGCGTGCTCGGCGGCAAGGCGCTCTCCGCCGCCGACTACATCGACGAAATCGCTGCGCGCAAACGGATGTCCGCCGCATTCGCCGACTGGATGCGCGGCCGCGACGCCCTGCTCACGCCTACGCTTCCGATCACCGCAACGCCGCTCGACGAGGTCGACGAAGCGACCACGCCGCTCGCCACCTTTACGCGCGCCGCGAATTATCTCGGAGCATGCGCCCTGTCGCTTCCTGCTGGGCTTTCAGCGCAGGATCTGCCGATCGGCGTGCAGCTCATCGGCGCGCCTTTTGCCGACGCGACGCTGGTGCGGCTGGGGCGCGCCTTTCAGCGCGCGACCGATTGGCACCGGCGCCGGCCGAACGTCGACGCGTTCGGCAGGCCGTAACCGCGATCGTCAGATCCGGAACGACTCGAAAGTCTCTTCCGCGAAGAGCTCCTCCGGCTTGAGCAGCCGCTTCGACAGACCCTGCTCGTAGGAGTAGCGCAGGAAGGTCGCCAGCGTCTTGCGGTTCTTCTCCAATCCGTACGGCCAGAAGTCGTCACCCATCTCGCGGCGTGTCTCCTCCACGTGCGCGATGAGCCAGGGCAGCATCGCCTTGAGCGCCGCGGTCTGATACAGGTCGGCGTAGGTCTCCTGCTGCGCGGCGCCCAATGCCTTGGTCAGTGATTGCGCGATCCAGCGATTCGCTTCGTACACCTCGCGCCGGATCGCCACCGTGTGCATGATGGGGAAGATGCCGGTGTCGCGGAAGTACTGCTTCTCGACCTCGATGTAATTGTCGAACAGGCGTTTCACCTTGCCGTCGCCCTTCGCGTACGAGGATGGCATACGCGCGGTGTAGAGCGCGTCGATCTCCCCGCTCGCGAGCATCGCCGAAAGCGTCTTGTTCGCGCCGATGCGCTCGACCTTGATGTCCGGCGGCAGGTCGAGCTTCAGTTTTTCCGCGCGCCCGGGCTGCTCCTCGCCGCCGCTCACGTAGGTAACGCTCTTCACCGGCACGCCGTAGTGATCGGCCAGAATGCCGCGGATCCAGACCGGCGCGGTCATCTGGTATTCGGGATTGCCGACGCGCTTGCCGATCAAGTCTTTCGGAGCCCGGATGCCGGCCGCAGCATTGACGTAGATCGAGGAGTGGCGGAAGAAGCGCGACGGGAAGACGGGGATCGCGATGAAAGGCTGCGGCTTGCGAAAGAGCGACACGACATACGACGAGAGCGACATCTCGGCCACATCGAACTCGCGGTGCCGCAGCATCCGGAAGAAGGTTTCCTCGAC
>DATJWL010000208.1:0-17902 GCA_035501215.1 Casimicrobiaceae bacterium | reverse complement strand
AAGCACCCGCGGCATCTCGGCGTGCTCAACCTCGCCGCACAAAAGGCGGGTTGGGGCAAGCCGCTGCCGAAGGGCCACGGACGCGGCATCGCCGTGCACGAGTCGTTCAATACTTTCGTCGCAGAGGCCGCCGAAGTCACGGTCAATGCCGACGGCTCGTTCAGGGTCGATCGCGTCGTCTGCGCGGTGGATTGCGGCGTCGCGATCAATCCGGATGTCATTCGCGCGCAGATGGAGGGCGGCATCGGCTACGGCTTGTCGGCCGCGCTGCACGGCGCCATCACGTTGAAGGACGGCGTCGTCGAGCAGTCCAACTTTCACGACTACGTGCCGCTACGCATCAACGAAATGCCGGTGATCGAAGTGCATATCGTGCCGTCCGCCGAGAAGCCATCGGGTGTGGGTGAGCCGGGGACGCCGGTCGTTGCGCCGGCGGTGGCCAACGCGCTGTTCGCAGCGACCGGCAAGCGCTTGCGCAAGCTGCCTTTCGATGCGGCGGAGTTGAAGCAGGCGTAATCAGGCGGGTCGTGCGGCGCTGGGCGGAGACCGGGGCCTCCTGTTCCACTGGCTGATCACCACACGCCGATCAGCTCCACCAGCGGCCACGCGATCCCCTTCGCGCAACCGAGCGTCGGCGCCGGCACGAGCAGTCCCTCCGGTCCAGGATACGGCCCCGCGTAGCCGCCCGCCTCCTCGA
Organism: Casimicrobiaceae bacterium; assembly: GCA_035501215.1. GTDB lineage: Bacteria > Pseudomonadota > Gammaproteobacteria > Burkholderiales > Casimicrobiaceae > PALSA-1003. Next base: position 17,205 of record DATJWL010000208.1, on the reverse strand, counting down.
TCAGCAGCAATCCCGCCGACGCGTCCCACGCGTTGAGGGACAGCTCGATGAATCCGTCGAAGCGCCCTGCCGCGACGTGCGCGAGCTGCAATGCGCCCGCGCCCATGTTGCGCGTCGCCACGCCCGCATCCATCAGCTTCTGTCTCAGCTCGAGATAGCGCTCCTCGGGATAGCGGTCGTTGTGGCCGACGCAGACGAAGGCCTGGTCGAGCTTGCTGCAGCGGCTCGCGCGGAGCGGCGTCTGGTTGCCGGCCGATTCGCACCACGCGCCGTGCCCGCGCCGCGCGTGGAACAGCTCGCCGTGCTCGGGATCATAGACGACGCCGATCTCGCGCACGCCGCGCTCGATGTACGCGATCGACACGCAGTAGTAGCGCACGCCGCGCAGGAAGTTGTGGGTGCCGTCGATCGGGTCGACAACCCAGATGCGGTCGAGCTTGCCGTTGAATGAAGCGGCGCTTTCCTCGCCGAGGAACGAGTCGCCAGGACACTCCGACGCGAGCTCGCTGGCGATCAGCTTCTCGACGGAGCGATCGGCGTGGCTCACGAAATCCTGCGCGCCCTTGAACTCGACCGTCAGCGCGTCGCGCCGGACGAAGAAATCGTGCGCCATCTCGCCGGCCTTGCGCGCGATCCTTTGCGCCGCAACGTGGCGAGCGGTAAGCGTTGCTGCGGCCATCGCGGCCCCGCGACCCTCTTGTACTACCCCTGGTGGGCGAAAGCATACACGAGTGCAATTTGCGTTGCCTATGCAACTGCGACAGAATTCCCATTCCACCGATGCGCAACAGCACTCACTTCGCGGCCGGCCGCGCGCTGGACGTCATCTGCCTCGGCCGCTTCGCGGTCGATTTCTACGCGCAGCAGATCGGCGCGCGGCTCGAGGACGTAACGAGCTTCGCCAAGTATCTCGGCGGCTCGTCGGCCAACACCGCGTTCGGTTGCGCGCGCCTCGGCCTGAAGGCGGGACTCATCTCGCGCATCGGCGACGACGCGCTCGGTCATTTCCTCGTCGAGACGATCGCGCGCGAGGGCTGCGACGTCTCGCACGTCAGCACCGACCCGACGCGCCTTACGGGCGCCGTGGTGCTCGGCATCGAGGACCGCGACACTTTCCCGCTCATCTTCATGCGCGAGAACTGCGCCGACATGGCGATCGTGGAAGCCGACGTCGAGGAGGCGTACATCGCGAAGGCGAAGGCGCTCCTCATCACCGGGACGCACTTCTCCACCGAGTATATCAACCGTATCAGCACCCTCGCGCTGGAGCACGCGCGCATGAACGCCGTGCGCACCGTGCTCGACATCGACTACCGCCCCGTGCTGTGGGGGCTCACTAAGCGTGGCGACGGTGAGACGCGCTACGTGCGCTCGGACAACGTCACCGCGCACATCCAGCGCATGCTGCCGCGCTTCGACCTCGTCATCGGCACGCTCGAGGAATTCAACATCGCCGGTGGCAGCGGCGAGATCATCGAATCGCTCAAGGCGATCCGTGCGCTTACGCCGGCCACGCTCGTTGTCAAGCGCGGCCCGCTCGGCTGCGCCGTGATCGACAGTGCGATCCCGGGGAGTCTCGACGACGCGTTTAACGGCAGCGGCGTCGAGGTCGAGGTGCTGAACGTGCTCGGCGCGGGCGACGCGTTCTCCGCGGGCTTTCTCTCCGGCTGGGTGCGCGGCGAGGACTACGACGCCTGCTGCCGCTACGCCAACGCCTGCGGCGCGCTCGTCGTCTCGCGGCACGGATGCGCGCCGGCGATGCCGACGCGCGTCGAGCTCGATTACTACCTCGCGCACGCGCCCGAGATCCCGCGTCCCGATCAGGACGCCACGCTGACGCGGCTGCATCGGGTCACTGCGCCGCGCACGCCGCGCGAGGAAGTCTTCGCCTTGGCCTTCGATCACCGCAACCAGTTCTTCGAGATCGCGCGGCGCGCGGGCGCCGATGAAGCGCGCGTGCCCAGGCTCAAGCGGCTCTTCGTCGATGCGGTCGCGGAAACCGAGAAGGCGCTGGACCTCGCGGGCCGCATCGGTCTTCTCTGCGACGATCGCTACGGGCAGGATGCCTTGAACGCAGCCACCGGACGTGGCTGGTGGATCGGGCGTCCGGTCGAGCTGTCCGGCTCGAGCCCGCTTGTTTTCGATCGCGGCCCCTCGGTCGGAACGCACCTGATCGCGTGGCCGTCCGAGCACGTGGTGAAGTGCATGGTGAGGTACCACCCCGACGACGCGGTCGAGACCCGGCTCGAGAACGAAGCGCAGGTGCGCGCGCTCTACGATGCGGTGCAGGCGAGCGGTCACGAGCTGCTGCTCGAGATCGTCCCGCCGTCGGAGCTGCCGCGTGCGCCCGACACCGTGCTGCGCGCGCTGAAACGCTTCTACAATCTCGGCATCCAGCCGGAGTGGTGGAAGCTCGAGCCGATGACGCCGGCCGAGTGGCGCACGATCGACGCCATGATCGAAGAGCGCGATCCGCATTGCCGCGGGGTGCTCGTGCTCGGCTCGAGCGCGCCGCCCGACAAGCTCGCAGCGGGCTTCCGCGACGCGCGCGCGAGCCGTAACTGCCGCGGCTTCGCGGTGGGCCGCACGATCTGGCAGGAACCGGCGCGTGCGTGGCTCGCCCAGGAGATCGACGATCGCGCGGTGGTGCAGCAGGTGCGCGCGATGTTCGCGGCGCTGATCGGCGCGTGGCGCGACGCGCGGCGGCAGGGCACGCGCGAGCGGGCGGCATGAAAAAAGGGACGATCGCGGGTTTCAGATCGTCGTCCCCGCGGAAGCGGGGACCCAGTGTCTTTGGTCGCACGTCACTGGATTCCCGCTTGCACGGGAATGACGAACGTGTGGACGCGATGCCAATGAAGGCAGGGAACGGACATGTCAGGCTCACCGCGGCGCAGGCGCTTGTGCGCTATCTCGCCGCGCTGCGCGCGAATACCCGGATCCCGGAGGTCGGCACCGCGCCGCTCTTCGGCGGCGTGTTCGCGATCTTCGGTCACGGCAACGTCGCGGGCATCGGCGAGGCGCTGTACCGCCATCGCGCCGAGCTGCCGACCTATCGCGCCCACAACGAGCAGGCAATGGCGCACGTCGCGATCGCCTACGCCAAGGCGCACATGCGCCGGCGCATGATGGCCTGCACGACCTCGATCGGTCCCGGTGCGACCAACCTCGTCACCGCGGCCGCGCTCGCGCACGTCAACCGGCTGCCGGTGCTCTTCCTTCCCGGAGACATTTTCGCCTCGCACGCGCCCGATCCGGTGCTGCAGCAGGTCGAGGACTTCGACGACGCAAGCGTCTCGGCCAACGACTGCCTGAAGCCGGTGTCGCGCTACTTCGATCGCATCATGCGCCCGGAGCAGTTGCTAACCTCGTTGCCGCGCGCGACCGCGACGCTCACCGATCCCGCCCTGTGCGGGCCGGTAACGCTCGCGCTGCCGCAGGACGTGCAGACGATGGCGTATGATTTTCCCGAGTCGTTCTTCGCGCCGGCCGTCGTCGAGTTCGACGCTCCGTCGCCCGACGAAGAACAGCTCGAGCGCGCGGCCGCGATCTTGCGCAAGTCGAAGAAGCCGCTCGCGATCTGCGGCGGCGGCGTTCTCTACGGTCTCGCATCCGATGCGCTGCGAGCGTTCGCCGAGACGCACGGCGTGCCCGTCGCCGAGACGCAGGCGGGCAAGGGCGCGCTCCCGTGGGACCATCCGCTGCAGCAGGGCGCGATTGGCGTCACCGGATCGACGGCGGCCAACGCACTGGCGCGCGATGCGGACGTGGTGCTCGCGGTCGGGTCGCGCCTCACCGATTTCACCACCGGCTCGCATTCGCTGTTCGCGCAAGCAAAGCTCGTGCATCTCAACGTCACTGCCTTCGACGCGCGCAAGTGGCGCGGCGTCGAGGTGGTTGCCGACGCGAAGGCGGGGCTCGATGCGCTGTCGCGTTCGCTGCGGGGTTGGCGTTCCGCGACCGACTGGGAAGCGAAGGCGAAAGAGGACGCGGACGCCTGGCGCGTCGAGGTCGCGCGCATCACCGGAAAACGCGACGTCAAGCTGCCGTACGAAGGCGAGGTGATCGGCGCGGTGCAGCGCTCCTCCGCCAACTCGGACACGCGCGACATCGTCGTCTGCTCCGCGGGAACGCTGCCCGCGGATCTGCACAAGCTCTGGCGTACCCGTGTCCCCGGCGGCTATCACATGGAATACGGCTACTCCTGCATGGGCTACGAGATTGCCGGGGGCCTGGGCGTGAAGATGGCGCATTCCGATCGCGAAGTCGTGGTCATCGTCGGCGACGGCAGCTATCTCATGCTCAACTCCGAGATCGCGACCTCGGTGATGCTCGACCAGAAGCTCGTCATCGTCGTGCTCGATAATCACGGCTACGGCTGCATCAACCGCCTGCAGCAGGCCTGCGGCGGCGCGCCCTTCAACAATCTCCTCAAAGACGCCGTGCAGGGCGCGAAGGGCGCGCCCGGAATCGACTTCGCCGCGCACGCCGCCTCTCTCGGTGCGTTGTCGGAAAACGTAATCTCCATCCGCGAGCTGGAAGCGGCGCTGAAGCGCGCCCGCGCCGCGGATCGCACCTACGTCGTCGCGATCGAGACCGACCCGGACCGGACGACGAAGGAAGGCGGCTGGTGGTGGGAAGTCGCGGTGCCGGAAGTCTCGGATCGCGAGGAGGTGCGCAAGGCGCGCGCCCTCTACGAAGAAGGCAAGCGCAAGCAGAAGCCATGAGCCGCTTCGAAGTCAGGATCGGCATCAACCCGATCTCCTGGAGCAACGACGATCTGCCTTGGCTGGGCGGCGAGACGCCGCTCGAGGTCGCACTCTCCGAAGGCAGGAAGATCGGCTACCAGGGCTTCGAGCTGGGCAACAAGTTTCCGCGCGAATCGGCGGCGCTGCGCGCCGTGCTGGCGAAGCACGGGCTCGAGCTCGTCTCCGGCTGGTACTCGGGCAGGCTTGCGCGTCGCTCGGTCGCGGAAGAAATCGCAGCCGTCGGGCCGCATCTGAGGCTCCTCGCCGACAACGGCGCGAAGGTGATGGTCTACGGCGAAGTCGCGGACAGCATCCAGGGCGCCGCGGCGCCGCTCTACAAGCGGCCGCGATTTTTCCGCGAGGATCAATGGTGGAGCTATGCCGACAGGCTCACTGCATTCGCGAAGCACACGCTCGCGCGCGGCGTGCGTCTCGCCTATCACCATCACATGGGCGCGTACGTCGAGACGCCCAATGACGTCGACCGGTTGATGTCGCGCGTCGGCGACGAGGTCGGGCTTCTCTTCGACAGCGGCCACATGACCTTCGCCGGCGGCGATGCAGTCGCGATCCTCGCCAAGCATGTCGACCGCGTCTGCCACGTCCACTGCAAGGACGTGCGGCCGCAGGTGATTCGCATGGCACGCAATCGGAACTGGAGCTTTCTCGACGCTGTGATCAACGGCGCGTTCACCGTGCCCGGCGACGGCGCGATCGATTTCGAAGCGCTGATCGCATTGCTGCGCCAGCACGGCTATCGCGGCTGGCTCGTCGTCGAGGCGGAGCAGGACCCGGCCGTCGCGCCGAGCTATACCTACGCAGAAAAGGGCTACAGGCATCTGCGCATGCTGCTCGACGGGGGGAGCTCGTCACCGCAACCCTCTGCTCCCGCCGCCGGGCGAGGGGGCCGGAGAATTTCTACATGAGTCTTCTCGTGAAGGCGCACAAGAGCGGACGCGAGATCGTCGAGGTCACGCCGCGGTCCGCCGGGTGGAAGTACGTCGGCTTCGCAGCGTATCGGCTCGGTCCCGGCGAGACGATCACGCTCGCCGCCGACGCGCTCGAGCGCTGCATCGTCGTGCTCGCGGGCACCGTGAGCGTGCACGCGGGCGAGTCGAGCTGGACCGAGATCGGCGAGCGCGCCAGCGTGTTCGAAGAACGCTCGCCGTATGCCGTCTACGTTCCGCGCCGCACCGCGGCGTCCGTGACCGCGCAAAGCGCGGCAGAGATCGGCGTTGCGAGCGCGCCGGGCACGAGCGAGCGCGCGCCGCGGCTGATCGAGCCCGGCAGCATGAAGCGCTTCTCGCGCGGCACCGGCGCCAACACACGCTATGTCTGCGACATCCTGCCGGAGCGCGCCCCCGCCGATCATCTGCTCGTGGTCGAGGTGCTCACGCCGAGCGGACACTCCTCCTCGTACCCGCCGCACAAGCACGACACCGACAATCTTCCGGTCGAAAGCTCGCTCGAAGAGACCTATTACCACCGGCTCAATCCCGCGCAGGGCTTCGCCTTCCAGCGTGTGTACACCGACGATCGCTCGCTCGACGAGTCGGTCGCGGTCGAGGATCACGACGTGGTGATGGTCCCGCGCGGCTATCATCCGGTAGTGGTGCCCTACGGCTACGACTCGTACTACCTGAACGTGATGGCGGGTCCGACGCGCGAATGGCATTTCAGGAATGATCCCGTGCACGAATGGATGCTCAAGCGATGACTGACGTTGCCCTCTTCGGCGCGGGACGCATCGGAAAGATCCACGCAGGCAACCTCGCGCGACAGCGCGGTGTCGCGCTCAAGTATGTCGTCGACGTCAATGCCGCCGCAGCCGGCGAGCTCGCGGAAAAATACGGCGCGAAGGTCGGCAGCGCCGAGCAGGTGTTCGGCGACGGCGCGATCAAGGCCGTCGTCATCGGTTCATCGACCGACACGCATGCGCAACTGATCCAGCACGCCGCCGCTGCAGGCAAGGCGATCTTCTGCGAGAAGCCGGTCGATCTTTCGCTCGCGCGCGCCCGCGAATGCGCAGCCGCGGTGGCCCTCGCGCGCGTCACCTGCATGATCGGCTTCCAGCGCCGCTTCGATCCCACCTTCGCCGCGATAAAGCAACGCCTCGACGCTGGAGAGATCGGCGAGCCCGAGATGCTGGTGGTGACGAGCCGCGATCCCGGCGCGCCGCCGCTCGACTACATCAAGGTGTCGGGCGGCATCTTCAAGGACATGCTGATCCACGACTTCGACATCTTCCGCTGGATCCTCGGCGACGAAGCCGCAAGCCTCTACGCGACGGCGAGCTGCCTCACCGATCCAGCGATCGCGAAAGCAGGCGATGCCGACTCGACCGCGGTGACGATTCGCACGAAGAAGGGACGGCTCGCGCAGATCAACACCTCGCGCCGCGCCGCGTACGGCTACGATCAGCGCTTCGAGGTGCTCGGCAGCAGGGGCATGCTGCAGGCGGACAATCACCGGCCGACCGAGGTCGTAGCGGCGACCGCCGCGAGCGTGAGCCGCGACAAGCCGGAGCATTTCTTTCTCGAGCGCTACGCGAAAGCCTACGCGGACGAGATGGCGCATTTCTTCGAGGCGCTGGCGAAGGGGGGCGCCGTGCGCACGACCATCGAGGACGGCGTGAAGGCGCTGGAGCTCGCCGAAGCTGCGACGACGTCGTGGCGCGAGAAGCGGATCGTCGAGCTGTGAGCGCCTCGCCGCGCCTGCGCGTCGGCATCGGGGGGCTGGGACGCCTTGGCCGCCGCCACGCCGAGAACCTCGCGCGGCACATGCCGCGGGCCACGCTTGTCGCCGCATGCAGCCCGGTCGCCGAAGAGCTCGCCTGGGCGAAGGACGCGCTCGGCGTCGAGCGTCTGCATCGCAACTTCGAGGCCCTTCTCGCCGACCGCGAGATCGATGCAGTGTTCATCGTCACGCCGACCTCGTTGCACGCCGAGCAGATCGTCGCCGCGCTCTCCGCGGGCAAGCACGTCTTCTGCGAGAAGCCGCTCTCTCTCGATCTCGCCGATTGCCAGCGCGTCGAAGTCGAAGCGGCGAAGCATGCGAAGCTCAAGGTGATGATCGGCTACGGACGGCGCTTCGATCCGAGCAATGCAGATGCCTACAACAAGATCCAGGCCGGGCTGATCGGCAAGCCTTTCCTGGTGCGCTCGCAGAACCTCGATCTCAACGACCCGTCGGGCTTCTTCGTCCGCTTCGCGCCGACGAGCGGCGGAATCTTTCTCGACTGCACGGTGCACGACATCGATCTCGCGCGCTGGTTTCTCGGCAATCCGAAGCCGCTGCGCGTCTTCGCTGCCGGCGTCGTGGCGGTGCACGACGGATTGCGCGAGTTCGGCGACGTCGACAACGGAGTCGCCGTCTGCGAGTTCGAAGGCGGCAAGCTCGCCTGCTTCTACGCTTCGCGCACGATGGCGCACGGTCACGAGACTTCGACCGAGATCTTCGGCGCGCAGGGGCGGCTCGCGGTGGGTCAGAATCCCCGCCTCAATCGACTCGAGATCTCCGACGCGCACGGCGTGCGCAACGAATGCACGCCGACGTTCTACGAGCGCTTCGAGGAAGCTTTTCTCATCGAGACGACGCACTTCGTCGATGCCGTGCTCGACGACCGCGCGCCGGCGCTGACGCTTAACGACGCGAGCGAGGCGACGCGGATCGCGGTCGCGCTGCGCGAATCGCTCCAGACCCGTCGCGTAGTCGAGCTTTGAGCGCGAGAGCACATCTCGCGGCGCGCGACCTCGCGCTCATCCTCGCCGTCGTCACGCTGTGGGGCTTCTCGTTCGTCGCGATCAAGGTGGGCCTGCGCGAGCTGCCGCCGTTCGCGCTGGCGGCGTTGCGCTTCGTCTTCGCCGCGATCCCGCTCGTCTTCTTCGTGAGGCCTCCGCGCATGCCGTGGCGCTTCGTGGCTGGCTACGGGCTCGCGATCGGCGTCGTGCAGTTCGGGCTTCTCTTCCTCGGCATCAAGCTCGGCATGCCGGCCGGACTGTCATCGCTTGTCATTCAGGTGCAGGTCTTCTTCACCATCGCTCTGGGCGTGGTATTTCTCCGCGAGCATTGGCGGCGCGAAGACCTGATCGGCGCGGCGATCGCCACCCTGGGACTCGTTCTGCTCGGCGTGTACAAGTTGATGGCCGGCGTGAGCGCGACGGTGATCGGCTTCTTGCTCGTCATCGCCGCGGCGCTGGCATGGGGCGTGGGCAACATCGTCGCCAAGCGCGCCGCGAAGGAGCACGAGGCCGACATGTTCGCGCTCGTGGTCTGGTCGAGCCTCGTGCCGCCGCTGCCGCTCGCGCTGCTCTCGTACGCCTTCGAGGGCGGCGCTGAAGTCTGGCACGCCGTGATGAGCGCGAGTCCGCTCACCTGGGGCTGCGTGCTGATGCTCGCGTGGGTGGCAACGCTGTTTGGCTTCGCGTCGTGGGCGGGGCTGCTGCATCGCTATCCGACGGCGCTCGTCTCGCCGTTCGCGCTACTCATCCCCGTGTCTGGGCTCGCGAGCGGCGCCATCTTCCTCGGCGAAGGGCTCTCGCCGCTGCAGGTCGCGGGTGCCGTGCTCGTGCTCGCGGGCCTGGCCGAAAACGTATTCGGCGCTCAACTGCGCGCCCGACTCAGGCGCCATTGATTCGTCCGCAGGCGGGCAGTCCGGGTAAGATCCACGAGTACTTCAGGGAGAACGACTTGCCAATCCTCTTGCGTTGCACATTTCGATTCCTTGTCGCAACGGCGCTGCTCGTCGGATGCTCGGCGATACCCAGCCCGACGAACACGACTACCTGGCGCGATCCCGATTTCAAGGGGCCGCCTTTCAGGAAAGTTTTTGTCATCGGCCTGAGCGCGCAGAGCCTGACCGATCAACACGGCTTCGAGAATCTCATGGTGTCCGCGCTGCAGGGTACGGGCGTTTCGGCCGTGCCCGGGTGGCAGTACGTGCCAACGGATCGCACGCCGGATCAGACTACGATGCGCGCCGCAGTTCTCCAGTCGGGTGCGGACGCCACCTTGCTGGTGCGATTGTCGGGATTTCAGACTGAGGGCGGCGTGGGGGTCGGGACTGTGGGCGGCGCCGCCGCCGTCGGGCCCAACATGTACGTGGGCTGGTACGAACCCGGCATAGTCAGCACCAGCTACCAGGCCGCCACGATTTACACGACGCTATTCGACGTGAAGACCGCGAGCGCGGTGTGGACCTACAACCCGCCGACCTACAACCCAGCCACGCTGCAGCAGCAGGCGCCGGCCTTTGCCAACGACGTGGCTGGAATGCTGCAGTCGAGCGGCCTTCTCGCGACGCGCTGAGTCGAAGCTGCTTCAGCGGCCGCCGAGGCCGTCGACATCGTCCCAGAGAGACCAGGGATCGCTCAGATCGCGATTGGTATACGTCTGCATCATCGCGTCTGTCTTGTTATAAACCGCCATGTCCGCCGCGTGCTGCTGGGCGAGTGAAGGGCCGGCTTCCGGAGCGAGAACGCGATAAGCGTCGTACTCCTTCCGTGTGCCCACGTAGAGTTGCCTGTTCGCGGGGTCCGGGTAGACGAAGAATGTCTTGCCGGTGCGCTGCCTTTCGCTGATCCTGCCCTGAGGCAACGCCTCGAGGCGCTCCTGCTGCAGCTTTGTCTTGGCATCGACAACCCTGAACCCGGCGGCAAGCAGCTTATCCGTGCTCGTGGCGGCAGGGGGCGGCGGCGCGGTCGCGCATCCGGTGCATAGCACGGCGATCAGCATCGCTGCGGCAATGCTCCAGGCCGCGGCGCCGACTCGCGCGCGGTTTCGCTTGGTGCGAAAGGGGTGTCTCATGGTGGCGACAGTTTAACTCAAGCCGGATCTCGTTTCCCTCTGCCACGGACCGCCGCTGCGCCATCTTGCATTTGCGCAGCGCCGGCCGCATTGTTTCGCAGATGGGCAGCACGGCTAAACGCATGCCAGCGATCTTCTTCGGGCACGGCAGCCCGATGGTTGCGCTGGAGGACAACCGCTATACGCAAACCTGGGCGAGGCTCGGCGCGGCGGCCGGCAAGCCGAAGGCGATCCTCTTCGTCTCTGCCCACTGGTACACGCGCGGCACAGCCGTCACGGCGATGGACAAGCCGAAGACGATCCACGACTTCTACGGTTTCCCGCAGGAGCTCTTCGACGTCGAGTACCCTGCTCCCGGCGATCCCGCCCTAGCCGCGCGCGTGCGCGAGCTGCTCGCTCCCACCGAGGTCGCGCTCGATCGATCGTGGGGACTCGATCACGGCACCTGGTCGGTGCTCAAGCACGCGTTTCCGGGCGCCGACATCCCCGTCGTGCAGCTCTCGATCGACGCCACGCGGCCGGCGGCGTTTCATTTCGCGCTCGGCACGCGGCTCTCGCCGCTGCGCGACGAAGGAATCCTCATCGCCGCCAGCGGCAACGTCGTGCACAACCTGCGCATGATGGGGCGCGACGGCGGCGCGCCTTGCGACTGGGCGGTACGATTCGACGAGTACGTGCGCGATGCGCTCACGACCAGGCAATACGATCGCCTGATCGAATACCACGACGCCGGGGAGGACGCGCGTCTCGCCGTTCCGACGCCCGAGCATTATCTGCCGCTGCTCTACGTGCTCGGCGCGCAACGAGAGGATGAAACCACAGCCATCGCGGTCGACGGAATCGAGCTCGGCTCGATCGCGATGCTGAGCGTGGCAGTCGGCGCCAGCGCCTGAGCGGCACGGCCGTTTCCCCCGGGACTTGATCCAAATCAAGCGAGGCCCGTTTGTCGCTTGCTGCCGCATCGGCCGCCCCGGGAAAATGAGAATCATTAGCAACGCAGGCCCCCGCCGATGACCCTCGACCGACTCGCCCCCCACCATTGCGCAGCCATCGCCGCGGTCCACGCCACAGGCATGGCCGGGGAACGGATGGCGGCGCTTGGCCTCAGGGCGGGCCGGCATGTGGCCGTGCTTCGGCGGGCGCCGTTCGGCGGACCGCTGCATCTGCGCATCGGCCTCACCGAGTTGATGATCCGCCGCGCCGATGCGCGCGCCGTCCTGCTCGAAGGCGTTCGCCGGTGGAAGCCGACCTTGCGGTCCTGAACGCGCCGCAGCGCGCGAGCGCCCGTACGAGTCTTCGTACTGCGGCGGTCGTGGGGCCGCCCAATACCGGCAAGTCGACGTTTTTCAATCGGCTCACCGGCGCATCGGCGCGGGTGGCGAACTGGCCGGGGATGACCGTCGACGTGCTGACGGCGCGCGTGCTGATGGGCGGGACGATGCTGCGCCTCGCGGACCTGCCCGGCATCTACTCGCTCGAAGGACACAGCGAGGACGAGATGCTCGTGGAGGGCTTTCTCGCCACTGTGCCTTTGCACGCGATCGTCGCCGTCGTCAACGCGACGCGCATCGAGCTGCAGCTGCCGCTGGTTCTGGCGCTGAAGGCGACGGGCTTGCCGCTGCTGGTCGTCCTGAACATGATCGACGAGGCAGCGCAACTCGGTGTGGTTATCGATACCGCGCGGCTCGCGACGGAGCTCGGCGTGCCGGTCGTTCCGGTATCGGCGAAATTCGGCCACGGCATGGAGACCGCCAAGCGTTCGCTGGCTGCGCTTCTCGATGCGCATCCGGCGCCGGCAGTCGCCGATTTCGGCGCGGTCCCGGCGCGCGATGCACGCGAGCGCGAATCGATGCGCTTGTGCGCGCACGCCGTGCGAATGCCGTTGGCGCTTCCCGCCGGGGCCACCGCCCGCATCGACCGCGTGATGCTGCATCCCTGGTTGGGGATTCCCCTTTTTCTGCTCGCGATGTTCGCCATCTTCCAGGCCGTCTACGGCATTGGCGTACCGCTGCAGGACGCGATGAAGTGGCTGCTCGACGGGCTCAAGAGCAACATGCTTGCGCCTCTGCTTGCGCAGGCGCCGCCACTCGCCCGGAGTTTCGTCCTCGACGGTCTCGTCGACGGCGTAGGCACCGTGGTGACCTTCGTGCCACTGATGGCGGTTTTCTTCGCCGCGATGGCGCTGGTCGAAGACTCGGGCTACCTGTCGCGCGCCGCGTGGCTGATGGATGCGTTGATGGCGCGGCTCGGGCTCGACGGCCGGGCGTTCGTGATGCAGCTGATGGGGTTCGGCTGCAACGTTCCTGCGCTGCTGGCGACTCGAGTGCTGCGCAACCGCGCGGCACGGCTCCTGTCGATGCTCGTGATTCCGTTCTCGCTGTGCTCGGCGCGCTTGCAGGTGTTTCTGTTTCTCACCACCGCGATCTTCAGCCCGACGGCGGCGCCATTCGTGCTATTCGCGCTCTACCTGCTGAGCTTCGCCGCCGCGCTCCTGACCGCCCTCGTATGGCGGCGGCGCTACACGAGCCGCGAACCGCTGCTGATGGAGCTGCCCCCTTACCGCCTGCCGACGCTTTCGATGGTGGCCGCCGAGGCCTGGCGCGCGACCTCGCATTTCCTGCGCCGTGCGAGCGGGTTCATCGTGGCCGGCGTGTTGCTCATCTGGGTGCTCACGCGCCTGCCGCCTGGCAGCGCTCCTGCCGGACCGGAGACGCTCGCGGGGTGGGCGGCTTCCGCCTTCGCGCCGATATTCGAGCCGCTCGGAATCGATCCGCTGATGTCGATTGCGCTCGTGTTCGGCTTCGTCGCGAAGGAGATCGTGCTGGGCGGGCTCGCGGTCGTGCTCAGCGCGGGGACCGATCGACTGGCTGGCGCGCTCGCTGCGCGGCTCGACTGGGTCAGCGCGACGAGCTTCATGATCTTCGCGCTCGTCTACACGCCATGCCTGTCGGCCATTGCGACGCTGCGCGAGGAAGCGAAAAGCCTGCGCTTCACGGCGCTCGCCGTCGCGTGGCCGCTACTGCTCGCGTGGCTCGCGAGCTTCGTCTTCTATCAAGGCGCGCGCGCGCTCGGATTCTGAGGGCGCCGACTAGCGTTCGTCACGCGGCGCGGCGATTACCGTCTGCGGCGAGGAAGCACACGCCTTCGCGATCGAGCCCGATCTCGATCGGCTCGCCGTTCTGCGCGTGGCCGTTTCCGCGCTCACTGTTCCTGCCCGTGCCGTTGGTGCGCTTGCCATTGATGTGCTCGCCGTTTGCGCGCTCGCAACCATCGGCCGGCCACACTTCGCCGTCGATGTGCATTCCGGATTCCGAGTGCCGGATCTCGAGGCGGCGGCCCCGCACTGCGGGCAGCTCGCGCGGCCACGCATCGCCGTTTTCTTCGGCGGCGAGTCCTTCGCGCAGCACGTCGCGTTGCGCTTCGCTCACCAGAACCACGTCGAGGTGCTGGTCGCCGGGATCGGCGCGCGCGACGAGCTTCAGGTTCGGTCCGATCCAGCCGATGTTCATCGCCTCGACCGCTATGTAGCGCCCCGAGCAATCGCGCCCGTCGAGCGAGGCTTCCAGCTCGACTGCGGGAAGGCGTTCGAGCGCCTCACGCAGCGCAAGCCGCGCGTGCGCCATGCTGGCGTCGGGCTCCTTGTGTCGATGCGGCGCCTTCATCGCATGCGAGAGCAGACCGACGCCGAAGCCTTCGATGAATGCGCGCGAACCCCACGGCCCGCGGGCCATGCCGACGTCGAATCTCACCGGGCGCGCGCGCTCCCAGCCGAAGATCTGCTCCTCGAAGCTCAGATCGGCAAGGCCCAGCGCGGTGGCGATGTTGTTGGCGGTACCGATGGGCAGAGGCGCGATCGGCGTATCGCGCCCCTGCATCAGCTGAGCGATCGCGGCAATGGTGCCGTCGCCTCCCGCTACGGCGACGACGTCGGCCGGCTCGGCGAGGAACTCGGCGAGACGCTCGTCGTGTGCCGAACGCGCGCGCACGTCGTGCCCCGCACGGCGCGCAAGCTCGGTCAACGCGCGCAGGCGCTCCTGCGCGCCGTCGCCCGCTACCAAGTTGTAGATCAGCGTGACCCGCACTGGGCGTTGTCCTGTTTCTAGTGGTTGAGCCTTGCCGTGTCGCCCTGCCCTTCGCAGACGGACTTCGCCGCGGCGTAGCTGGCGTCGGCTTGCGCCTTGAAGTCGGCGCTCGAGACAGCCTGAGAGGAACTCGTGTTTTGCGCTTGCGCACCTGCGGCGAAGACGCCGATCGCGGCTGCACAAGCAAGCTGAATGAGAAAGCGGTTCATGGTTCATCCTTTCCAAGTTCGCGAAGAAGAAATTCTCCGCGCGGCCTCCAGCGAGAAACGCCCGGTATGCCATTGACCTTGCGTCCGACAGGAAATTCCAGCGTGCGCCTATTGCGTCGCGAGATGCGATCGTTTGCGACGACAACTCGCTCGTCGCAACGGAAAGATCTTGATCAAATCGGAAGAACGCTGTCAGTGCCTCGTGAATTGCGCATCGGACGCTCGCTGACAAGGCAAGAGGAAGGCGCGCGTCATTCGAAAGCGAGGCCGCGTCGGAAGAAACGCGCAGCGAGCTTCTGCGCCGCCATGCCGCTCTGGAAGCGAACGATGGCGGCAAGCGATCCGACGATCGAGGCATTCTCCGCCTGCCACGCCGCGTGCGCCGGGATCGCGTCCTTCAACAGGAAATCGAGCCAGCGCTCCTTGGTCGCGTCGACGGAGAACTCCCGCCCGCGCCGGGAACCGTTCTCCACCATGGCGCGATACCGCGAAGCATCGGACTTCAGAACGCGCACCGCGTTGATTGCATCGCCCGCGGACGCGATGGGCACATAGTCCAGCTCGCTCTGTCGCAGCGCGCGATACGCGGGTTCGTCGCCAAGCAGGGCGGGAACGCCCGCGAGCCAGGCATTGGCGAGCTTCGTGGCGGGCTTCACGCGCAGCATCGAGGGCGACTCGAGGCGATAGGCGAGCACCAGATCGACATCGCGGTAGTCGTGCCACGCCTCGTGCCGGATTTCGAAGCGCACGCCGCATTGCGCGAGCGCGTCGATGAACCGAGGCTCGCGGAACCAGAGCGGCAGCGCACCTTCGCGTCCAAAATAGGCCATCCTCTCGAGTCGATCGCCACGGTGGGGGTCGCGTGGCAGCAGCCCCGGTTGCGGCCACAGGGGCAGAAAGCGCCGGCGCTGCGTATCCGGGCTCACGTTGTTCTGCACGATCACGCGTTCGCCGATGCACACCGGCGGCCGGTCCGCGCGCACCGCGACCACGAAGGCGCGCTGCGCGCCGCTCGTGAACTTGTTGAGATCGTCGCGATGCGCGATGCACAGCGCCCCGGGAAGGAATCGATCGCCGAAGCGGGCTTCGATGCCGGCTGCGCGAAGCGGCTCCCTCAGGCGCAGATACGTCTGCGCGATCCACACGTCGACGCCGGAGCGGAAGCGCTGCGGCAGCCGGTCGACCTCATCCGCGGCGAGCGCGTCGATGTCGCGCCACCTTGCGAAGCTCTTTCTGCCGGTCACGAAGTGGATCTGCATGGACGGGTGAAACGAGCCGCATGTGGCTGGATTCAATCCTACAACGAAATCAGACAGGGACCGATAGTCCGCGCACGGCGATGCTCGCACACTATCCGCGTATGAAGCCGGGTTCGCGGTGGTCCCAACGCGTCACGCAGAAGAGCGACGCATTGACCCTGGAGAAGGGCGTGTTCAGCAAGCGCAGCTCGCGCGAGATCGCATCGTCGCTCAAACGCTCGGCAGAGCGGAGCAGGCGCCGCAAGAGCTCGCCGTTCCGATCGGCGATGTCGATGCTCAACTTCTACATCAACCGCGCGGGCAGGAAGATGAGCGGCGAGCGGCGCAAGGTTCTCGAACGGGCGAAGTCGGACCTGCGCGAGTTGTTCGAAAGAGACCGCTGACGGTCCTGCCGTCGGCACCGTTCGCGTCAGTGGCCCGGCAACAGCTCGCCGTGCACGCGGGCGCGGGCAGGATCGGGATCGGAAACGGTAACGACCAGCTCGAGGCGACTGCGGTAACCCACGGGCAGCCCATGCTCGCGTGCCCCGGCAATGACCAGCGCCTTGTACCAGTGATAAGGGCGAAGCGAAGGGTCCTTGTCGGTCGCGTAGTAGGTGACCGCAGCGACCGTGCCGGCTTCCGTCAGGACGTTGACGTTCTTCTCGAGGTAGCCGGCGCCGAGACCCTCAGCCTGGTCGAGCGCCGGCTTGTCTGCCGGGTCGAGCTCGAAGACGACTCCCCAGACGACGTCCTCCTGCCGGCCGGTGGCTTCGGCGTCGCACTTTCCCGACGCGTCCCGGGAGCTGCGCTTGTCCCAACGAAGCGCATAGCCCGGAAGCTGCCCGATGCCGATCGGCGTGGCCGAGGGCACCCGCTCGCGCAACCGGGCGGTCAGCATGTTGGAGCCGTAGGCGAAATAGCGAACGCGAGGTGCGGTCATCGTTCGTGGCGCGATGCGAAGGCCTTCGACACCCTTGATTGCGAGCGAGCCGTGGCTATGTTGTGGAGCGGTGAGGATTGGTGGGCCGTGAAGGGATCGAACCTTCGACCAACGGATTAAGAGTCCCTCTCGGACACGATTTCACAACAGACCACAACGCTGCACAACAAGTAAAACAAC
>DATJWL010000207.1:0-3624 GCA_035501215.1 Casimicrobiaceae bacterium | reverse complement strand
GGAGCGCGCGGCGTTCATCGGCTACGATCCGGTGCGAGTGCGCTTCGTCGCGTTCTCCGTCGCGGCGATGTTCGCCGGTCTCGCGGGCGGGCTGCACGCGCTGAACTACGAGATCGTCGCCGCCGAGGCTGTCGGCGCCGGCCGTTCGGGCGCAGTTCTGCTGATGGCCTACATCGGCGGCGTGCAGCATTTCGTCGGCGCGGTCCTGGGCGCCATCACCATCACCTGGTTGCAGATCAGTCTCTCGGACTACACGACTGCGTGGCAGCATTATCTGGGGCTGTTCTTCATGGCGGCCGTGCTCTTCGCACCCGGCGGGTTGTCGGGGCTCCTCTCGATGCACCGTCCGATCGTGCGCACGCGCGCCTTTCTCGGAGTCCTCAAGACCTATGCGATCGCCGCCGTGCCTGTGCTGATCGCTGCGGCGGGCGCGATCATGCTCCTCGAGATGAACTATCGCCGCGCCACCCAGCCCGATGCTGGCGCACGGATCAAGCTGTTCGCGCTGGATCTGGACACTTCGACGCCGTGGCCGTGGCTGGCGGCAATCGTGCTCCTAGCCATGGGAGTGCTGCTCTTTCGCCGGACCCGGCCGCTGGTGGAGCGCGCCTGGGAGCGGGCGGGCAGCGAGGCGCGCGCGGCCGCAGCATCGCGCGAGGCGGCCCGATGAGCGAAGCACGCGAGAACGCTCCTTCGATGCTGCAGCTGCGCGATCTGCACAAACGCTTCGGCGCGACGCCCATCATCCGCGGTGTCTCGCTCGACATCCGCGAAGGCGAACGACACGCGATCATCGGACCCAACGGCGCCGGCAAGTCCACGCTGTTTAACCTGATCAGCGGGCTCTTCGCACCCAGCAGCGGTTCGATCCGCCTCGCCGGCGAGACGATCGAGAGCCTTGCGCCGTTCGAAATCTACCGCCGAGGGCTCGCCCGCAGCTTCCAGGTGACGAACATCTTTCCCCGCCTCAGCGTGTACGAGAACATCCGCTGCAGCGTGCTCTGGTCGCTCGGCTATCGGTACTCGTTCCGGCACGACGTGTCGAAGCTGCGTGACGCCAACGAGCGCACCGATCGGGTGCTCGAGCAGATCGGCATGGTCGCGCGTCGCGACGTTCGCGCGGGAATCCTGACGTATGCCGAGCAGCGAGCGCTGGAGATCGGGATCACGATCGCGGGCGACGCGCAGGTGATCCTGCTCGACGAGCCGACGGCGGGAATGAGCCGCGCCGAGGCGGCGCGAGCCGTCGAGCTGATCCGCTCCATCTCGCGCGGCAGGACCCTGGTGATCGTGGAGCACGACATGGGCGTGGTCTTCGATCTCGCAGACCGGATCTCGGTGCTCGTCTACGGCGAGATCGTCGCCACCGACGCTCCCGCGCGCATCCGCGAGAACCCGACCGTGCAGGCGGCGTATCTGGGGACGAGCCTCCATGCTTGAGGTCGACGCGCTGCACGCCTATTACGGCAAGAGCCACATCCTGCAGGGCGTCTCGTTCCGGGTTGACAGGGGCGAGATCATCAGCCTGCTCGGACGCAATGGCGCGGGACGCTCGACGACGGTCAAGACGATCATGGGCCTGATCCGCCCGGTCGGCGCGGTGAAGTTCAAGGGTGAGCGCATCGACGGGCTCAAGCCGCACGAGATCGCCCGCAGGGGGCTCGGCTATGTTCCCGAGGATCGGGCGATCTTTCCAGAGCTCACTGTCCGCGAGAACCTCTTGCTCGGAGCGAAATCGCCGCGCCAGAACGGCGGGGCCCGCTGGTCGCTGGAGGATACGTTTGCGCTGTTTCCTCTCTTGCGCGAGCGCGCCGATGCGGCCGGCGGAGTCCTCTCGGGTGGCGAGCAGCAGATGCTCACCATCTGCCGCACGCTGATGGGCGATCCCGATCTCATCATGGTCGACGAGCCGACCGAGGGCCTTGCGCCGAAATTGGTGGAGCTGGTGCGCGAGCTGCTCGAGAGGATCGCGGCGCGCGGCATCGCCATCCTGCTGATCGAGCAGAAGCTCACCATCGCGCTTGCGATCTCGCACCGCGTCTACGTGATGGGGCACGGTCGCATCGTCTTCGAGGGCGCGCCGCAGGAGTTGCGCGCGAGCGAAGCCGTGCGCAGGGAGTGGCTCGAGGTTTAGCTGCCGCGCATCGCAGTCGCGAGCTGGTTCACCTCCGACACCGATCGCACGCCGATGTGGCGGGTGACAACCGCGACGAAGCCTGCTCCGGGCCTTTATTCCGGGACCCTGTACAGGACCGCGGGCCCGCCTTTCGACGCGGTGCCGTTCAATCCGGGCAGCGTGGTCGCCACCGCAGTCGGTGCGGTGACGTTGAATTTCAGCAACGGCAAAACCGGAACGTTCTCGTATATCGTGGACGGCGTCGCGCAGGTCAAGCCGATAACGCGCGAAATCTTCGCGAATCCCGGCACGATCTGCATGTAGCCGACGCCGCGGCGCTGGAACTTGCGGGCACATGCTACGATGACGGCCATGCCGAGCGAGCATCCCGCTCTCCGCTGAGGGCCGAGACCATCTCCGCGCGCTATCAGGTCGACGGCGCCGTCGCCGTCATCACGCTGGATCACCCGCCCGTCAACGGGCTCGACCTCCCTACACGCACGCAGATCGGTGCAGGGATCGATCGCGCCCTCGCGGACGCGGCGGTCGCCGCCGTCGTTCTCACCGGCGGCGAGAAACTATTCTCCGGCGGCGCCGACATCCGCGAGTTCGGTACCCCGGCGGCGAGGACGGAGCCAACGCTGCACACGCTGATCCGGATGGTGGAGTCAAGCGCAAAGCCGATCGTCGCCGCGATCGGCGGCATATGCATGGGCGGCGGGCTCGAGCTTTCTCTCGCCTGCCACTTTCGCGTGGCATCGAAGAGCGCGACGATCGCGTTGCCCGAGGTGAAGCTGGGACTCCTTCCAGGAGCAGGCGGCACGCAGCGCCTTCCCCGCGCGATCGGCCCCGAGGCAGCGCTCAACATGATCGTGTCCGGCGTGAGTGTTCCTGCCGCGCAATTCGCCGGCACCGCGCTCTTCGACGGGACGCTCGATGGAGAAATCCTTGCCGGTGCCCTCGCGTTTGCGCGCAAGATGATCGCCGAGCGCCGGCCGCTCAAGCGCCTGCGGGATGTCGTCGTCGACTACCCTGACGCCGAGGCATTCTTCGAATTCGCGCGCAACACGGTGAGCGCCGCCGCCAAGGGCCTGCCCGCGCCGCTCAAGTGCGTCGACGCCGTCGCGGCCTCGGTTGGAAAGCCGTTCGATGAAGGTCTGCGCATCGAGCGCGAGCTCTTTCTCGCGCTGATGCAAACGCCGGAATCGCGCGCCCTGCGCCACGCGTTCTTCGCCGAGCGCGCGGCGGCGAAGATCCCGGACATCGACGAGAAGACGCCATCGCGCAAGATAGAGCGCGTGGCGGTCATCGGCGCCGGCACCATGGGCGGCGGGATCGCGATGAATTTCCTCTCCGCCGGCGTTCCTGTCGCGCTGCTCGAGATGAAGCAGGACGCTCTCGACAAGGGCGTGGCGACGATCCGCAAGAACTACGAGGGCTCGGTCAAGCGCGCCAAACTGAGCGAAGAAGCTCTGGAACGAAACATGTCGCTGCTCGCTCCCACGCTC
>DATJWL010000206.1:0-9754 GCA_035501215.1 Casimicrobiaceae bacterium | reverse complement strand
GCGAGCAATCCGCCGCTCGGCCAGCCCGGCAACTATCCGTTCGTAGGATCCGCGACGACGGCGCTGGTGAACCCGCCCGCGACGCCGACCAACGAGCTGCCGGACTGGGTCTACCAGGTGCCGACGTCGCAAGGTCCCACGACGATCGCCAACAAGGTCTTCGCGATCGGGGCGCTTTTGACCACGTCGTCGGGGAATCCGCCCGATCCCGACCTGCCGCTCACGTACATTCCTTTCCAGTCGTCGAAGGCCCTCACGCAAACGGTGGCGCTCAACGCGGTCGAGGAATGGACGATCGTGAACATGAACAACATCCGCCACCCGTTCCACATCCACGTCAATCCGTGCTACGTGGTGGCGGTGAATGGGGTCTATCTGGCGGAGTCGGATCGCTACTGGGCCGACACGCTGCCGATGCCCTTCAGCAACGTGCAGCCCACGCCCGGCGGCAATCCGAACCAACCCGGCGCCGCGATGACGTCCATCACGTTTCGCTCGCGCTTCCTGCACTACACGGGGCGCTACGTCATGCACTGCCACATGCTCGTGCACGAGGACATGGGCATGATGCAGGGCGTGACGGTGACCTGAAGGCGACAGCGGTCCGCATCGCGCGGCGCCCACTTCTTCGCGGGGGCGAAGCCCCCGCTCGATCGCGAGCCGGCGCCCGGCCGGGTCTACTTGCCGACGATGATGTCGGACGACTTGATGACGGCGGAGACCTTGTCGCCCTGCTTGATGGCGAGGTCATCCACGGCTTCGACGGTGATGGCGGAGGTGAGCATGATGCCGCCTCCGATGTCGATCTTGACGTGAGCGGTCGTGGCGCCGCGGTTCACGGCGACGACCGTGCCGGGGATGACGTTCCGTGCGCTGAGCTTCATGGGATTCCTCCGGGAAAGCGCTGTGGTAACGCGAGCGACGGGACGTCGCCATTCGCTGTACACTGCTGTATATTACGCTCTGCTAAGCGCCTTAGGAAGAGGCTCATGCTCACGGGGCGGTTCATCGCCGCAGCGCTCGCCGTGCTCTGCGCAGTGGTCGGCACCCCACGCGCAGTGGCGGCCGACGTCGTGGTCTTCGCCGCCGCGAGCCTCAAGGAGGCGCTCGACGACCAGGCGAAGCAGTTCGAGGCCGCGAGCGGCAGCAAGGTCGTCATTTCATACGGAGGAAGCAACGCACTCGCCAAGCAGATCGAATCGGGGGCGCCGGCAGATGTCCTCATCTCCGCCGATCTCGACTGGATGGACTACGTCGACCGGAAGGGGCTCGTGGTGACGGGCACGCGCGTCAACCTGTTGCGCAATACGCTGGTGCTCATCGCGCCGGCTGCGAGCAAGTCTGCGCTCAGGATCGGACCGAACTTCGGCCTCGCCGCGGCCTTGGGCAGCGACAAGCTCGCGATGGCCAATCCCGACAGCGTCCCGGCAGGCAAGTACGGCAAGGCCGCGCTCGAGCACCTCGGGGTTTGGGCGAGCGTGGAAAAGCAGGTGGCACGCGCGGAAAACGTGCGCGCCGCGCTGGCCCTCGTCTCGCGCGGCGAGACGCCGTACGGCATCGTGTACGCGACCGACGCGCTGTCCGACAAGGGCGTGCGCGTCGTCGATACGTTTCCGGCGGAGAGCTACCCGCCGATCGTGTATCCGGCCGCGCTGATGACCGCGGGCAAGTCGCCGGCGGCGAAGCCGCTGCTCGAATTCCTGCGCTCCGTCCCGGCGCGCGCGACGTGGGAGAGGTACGGCTTTGCCCTTGCCCAATAGATCGTGATGGGGCCCTTGACCGCGGACGAGATCCAGATTCTCGAGCTCAGCCTGCGGGTCGCGGGCGTCAGCGTCCTGTGCAGTCTGCCTGTCGCGATACTCGTCGCGCTCGGGCTCGCGAGGCTCACGTTTCCAGGCAAGACGCTGGTCGACGCCTTCGTTCACCTGCCGCTCGTCCTGCCTCCGGTCGTGGTTGGGTTCGCGCTCCTCGTGCTCTTCGGCAAGCGAGGGCCGGTCGGAAGCTGGCTCGATCAATGGTTCGGCATCGTCTTCGCGTTCCGGTGGACCGGCGCAGCGCTCGCCTCCGCGGTCATGGGCTTTCCGCTCATGGTGCGGGCGATCCGCCTTTCGATCGAAGCCATCGACCGCAGGCTCGAAGTCGCGGCGCGCACGCTCGGGGCCTCCCGGGCCTGGGCGTTCGCCTCCATTACGCTTCCGCTGGCGCTTCCGGGCATCGTGACCGGGACGCTGCTCTCCTTCGCACGCGGCTTGGGCGAGTTCGGCGCGACCATCACCTTCGTGTCCAACATCCCGGGTGAGACGCAGACCCTGCCCCTCGCCATCTATACCTTCACCCAGGTTCCTAGCGGAGATGCGCAGGCGCTGCGCCTTTCGATCATCGCCGTGATCTTGTCCATCATCGCGCTCGCGACCTCCGAATGGCTGACGCGCCGCGCCGCACGCCTGCAGAGCGATGATCGACGTTGACATCGCGGAGCGCCTGGGCGCCTTCGACCTCGACGTGAAGTTCACGGCGGACGCGCCCATCGTCGGCCTGTTCGGGCGCTCGGGCTCCGGCAAGACGAGCGTCGTCAATGCGATCGCGGGGATCGCGAAGCCGCATCGAGGAACCATACGCGTCAACGGCGAGGTTCTGTTCGACGCGGCGCGCGGCATCGACCTGCGGCCCGAGCGACGGCGGGTCGGATACGTCTTCCAGGACTCGCTGCTCTTCCCCCATCTCGACGTCAAATCCAACCTCACGTACGGGCAGCGCCTGCGGGCGCCGTCGCAGCGCATCATCGCCCAGGATCACGTGGTGGACCTCCTCGGCCTCGGCAAGCTCCTGCAACGCAAGCCGCGAGCGCTGTCCGGGGGCGAGAAGCAGCGCGTCGCCATCGGCCGCGCCCTGCTCGCACAACCGCGGATCCTGCTCATGGACGAGCCGCTCGCCGCGCTCGATACGGCGCGCAAGGTCGAGATACTCGATTACATCGAGCGCCTGCGCGACGATCTCGCCATCCCCATCGTCTACGTGAGCCACTCCGTGACCGAGATCACGCGGCTTGCCGACACCGTCGTGGTGCTCGCCGACGGCAAGTGCCTCGCGGTCGGGGACGTGGAGGACGTGATGGGGCGGCCCGATCTTCGTCCCGCCACCGGCCGCTACGAAGCCGGATCGCTGCTGGAGACGAAGGTGCTTCGGCACGATCAGGAGGATCGGCTCACGACCCTCGGCTTCGACGGCGGCGAGCTTCGCGTTCCCAAGATCGACGCGCCGGTGGGCGGGCGCGTTCGGGCGAGGATTCGCGCGCGGGACGTGTCGCTCGCATTGCGCCCCCCGCAAGACATCAGCATCCTCAATGTCATCGCCGGACGCGTCGCTTCCGTCGACGAGGGAGCGGATCCCGTCGTGGACGTCCAGATCGCCGCCGGCGCGGCGATTATCAACGCGCGCATCAGCCGGCGGTCGCTGCGCGAGCTGCGCATCCATCCCGGGCAAGAGGTCTTTGCTCTGGTGAAAGCGGTATCCTTCGACCAGCGCAGCGTCGGATACTCAGGAGGACGCGAGTCATGACACCCGTGGTCAGGTTGCACATCCGTGGACGTGAAGGCGCGAGCGAGCTCGCCATCGGCCCCGGCAAGGTGGCGCTGCTGGAAGCGATCGCCAGGACCGGGTCCATCACGTCGGCCGCCAAGGCGCTCGGCATGTCGTATCGGCGCGCTTGGATGCTGGTCGACGAGACGAACCGTTGCCTGGTCACGCCGGCGGTCGAGACTGCGTCCGGCGGGCAGCACGGCGGCGGCAGCGCGCTCACCGCGGTCGGACGCGAGCTCGTGAAACGCTATCGTGCGCTCGAGCGCGAAACCGGCGTTGCGGCCAGGCGCACGTTCAAGACCCTGTTCCGCACGACGCCGCCGCGGGCAAAGGCAAGGTAGGCGACATCGCTGTTCGCGTTGCGGGGATCGAGCTGAGCCTCACGGGCCCTTCCGCTGCATTTCCCGCTCCCGCAGCACCTTCCGCTGCACCTTCCCCGTCGTCGTCATCGGCAGCGCGTCGATGAACTCGATCTCCTTCGGGTACTCGTACGGCGCCAGGAACTTGCGCACGTGCTGCTGGATGCCGTCCTCGAGAGCCTTCGACGGCGCGTGGCCCTCGGCGAGCACGACAAACGCCTTCACCACGTTGCCGCGGGTCTCGTCGGGAATCGGGATCACCGCGGCGTTGGCGACCGCGGGATGCTTGACGATGCAGTTCTCGATCTCGGAAGGACCGACGCGGTACCCTGCGACCTTGAACACGTCGTCGGCGCGGCCCTGGTACCAGAGGTAGCCGTCCTCGTCCATCGTCGCGACGTCGCCGGTGCGCGACCAGTCGCCCGTGAACTTCTTGCGGGTGGCCTCCGGGTTGTGCAGGTACTCGAGGAAGAAGACGGGATCGGGCGTGCCGTCCGGTGCCACGCGGTTGATTGCGACCTCGCCGGGCTCGCCCCGCGGCACCTCGCGCCCCCCGTCGTCGATGACCGCGACGCGATGGCCGGGGTAGGGCCGTCCCATCGATCCCGGCTTCGCGGGCCACGACGCATTCGAGTTGCCGACGATGTAGTTCATCTCGGTCTGGCCGAACATCTCGTTGATCGTCACGCCGAGGGCTTCCTGCGCCCACGCGAACACGGTCGTGCCGACGGCCTCGCCCGCGCTCATGATGCTGCGCAGGTTGACGTCGAAGTGATCGCGCGGACGTGGGTACGCCTTCATCATGAGCTTGAGGGCGGTAGGGAACAGGAACGCGTTGCGGACCTGGTATCGCTCGATGAGGCGCAGCGCACGCTCGGGGTCGAAGCGCCCGCGGTAGCCGACGATCGGCTGCCCGAAGTAAAGCGTGGGCAGCAGCGCGTCCATGAGGCCGCCGGTCCACGCCCAGTCCGCGGGCGACCAGAACAGATCGCCGCGCTGCGGGTAGCCGTCGTGCGAATGCACGAAGCCGGGCAGGTTGCCGAGGAGGCAGCGATGCGGCATGAGGGCGCCCTTGGGCGGCCCCGTCGTGCCGCTCGTGTAGACGATGAGCGCGGGATCGTCGGCGCCGGTCGCCACCGGCTCGAATCGCGTTGACGCCGCGCGCACGACGGTGTCGTAGTCGAGCACGTCCGCGCCGCCTGCGCCTGCGGCGCCGATCACATGCGTGAGCCCCGGGAGCTTGCCGCGGATGGGCTCGATGTTCGGCAGCGACTGCGCGTCGACGATCGCCGCGCGCGCCTGCGAGTTCGCGAGGCGGTACTCGAGCGCATCGGGACCGAACAGGAAAGACAGAGGGACCGCCACCGCGCCCATCTGGTAGACGGCAAGATGTGAGACGACCGTCTCACGCCGCTGCGGCAGGATCAGCGCGACCTTGTCGCCCCGGCCGACCCCGAGGCCGGCGAGGACGTTGGACAGGCGGTTGGCCTCGCGTGCGAGATCCCAGAACGTATGCGAGGACGCGGCACCCGACTCGTCTTCCCAGTACAGGGCGAAACGCGTGCGGTCGTCCGCCCAGCGGCCGCAGCATGCATGCGCGATGTTGAATTGCGCCGGGACGTCCCAGCGATGCCCGGCGTGCAACTCCGCGTAGCGATCGACGGCCATGGTGCCGCCAGGTTACTCGTTCGCGGCGGCGGGCGGAATCTCCGGCGTGCCGAGGATCGAGTTGACGGAAGGCAGCGGCGCGGTATGGTCGGCCGATTCCACCGTCGCCCAAACCCAATCCGGCTGCTGCTCGAGGAGGCGCCCGAAGCGGATCGGCTGGATCGTCTTGGAGGTCATGAGCTTCAGCCGCTTGGCCGGCTGGTACTCCGACGCCGGCACCACGAGCGATTGCACCGCCGAATCGGCTTCGCGCTTGCGCAGAGCCAGGAACAGCCCGTGGAAAGTACGCCCGTTGATGGTGGTGGCCTCGCCGTCGACGGAGTAGTCGTCGCTGCCGCCCTTGCGCTGCTCGATCAGGTCCACGCCGACGATAGTGTTGGCGATGACCTGCAAGCCGATCTCGGCGCGATCGGCCGTCATGCGCTTCATGCGGCGCACGATGCCGAGCGTCCAGGGGGCTTGCCCGTGCGGGCGAAGCGCCGCAAGCGTGCCCAGCGTGACCATGTTGGCCACACTCATCGGCGCGAGGAGCCTGAAGCCGGTCTGGCTCACGTCCTTCACCTCCCACGGGCCGCCGGGCGCCGCGAACTGCGCGAAGCGGCGCCTGGACAGCTCGATGCGCTTGTCCGCCTCGTTGCGCGTGCGGCCGAACACGGCGAGCTCCATCGTGCCGCCGAAGCTCTTGCCGGACTCGACGTAGGGAATGGGTATCTGCTCTTCCTCGCGAAGGTAGCCCGAGATCTTGGGGAACCCGACGATGGCATCGACCGTGCCCGCTGCCGCGGTGCGCTCGCCGCGGCGCGCGAACGGCTTGAATTCGGGGTCGACCTGCGAGGCGAGCTTGGTGAGAAGCCCAAGCTGCTCGGTGCGCTTCGGCGTGCGGTCGGACAGCGGCTGCGCCTTGATCTTCTGCTCGAGCATCATGACGTTCTGCATGAGCACGGAATGCAGCGGCCGCGTGTCGAGGAAGAGCACGCGTCCCTCGAGCGGCGCCGGCGTGCGGCGGCGCAGGCCGTCGCGCGCGCCGAGGTCGACGTAGAACGACGTGACCGAGGAGGGCTCCAGCGACAGGCGTAGGGGCGCGCACCACTCGTCGAGCTCGCCGGCGACCCATTCCAGGTGTCGCGCCGTCATGTTCCCCGCATTCAAGAGCTGGAGCAGGAGCGCGATGAGGTATTCGTGCTCGATCGTCGTGGTGTCGCCCCCGGCGCCGCGCGGCAGCTGCGCACGCTCGTTCTGGCGGGAGCAGGCCAGCGTGAAAAGCGCGTGAAGCTCCGCCCATTTGGCCGGGATCCACTGCTCGTAGCGATACAGGCGGATCTTGGCGTCGAGCCCCATGTGCACGATCTGCCGGCACAAGAGCTCGGGCAGGAGCTGCTGCCACTTCGCGCTCTGCGCATGGTGCGAGACCTCGCGCGCGAACGCATAGTAGGCGACGAGGAACGCCTGCGTGAGGTCGAACAGCGCAGACCACAGTTGGTGCTCGATCTTCGAGCTGCGCGTCGCGTGCTCGATGTACTGAACGGTGAGGCTCTTGCGCAGGCCCGAGCAATGGTGATCGAGATAGAAGACGGCCTCGAGGCGTTGCGGCGAGCGCCGCGCGGTGGCTTCGGCGATGCGGCCCAGCTCGGCCACGAGCTCGCCGTGGATCGTCAGCGGGTCGTTGGTCGGGAACGAGGCGAGCCAGCGCTCGGCCGACTTGGGGTCGGCGAGCGGGTCGCGAACGTTTTTCGAGAACCCGAACATCAGCGTTGGACCAAAGCGCGCATGTGCAAAGCAAACGCAAGAAACAGACCGCCTATCGAAAGCCCCCGGGCTTTGCGCAGGGAGGCCGCAGGCGGCCGATCATGGACCAAACCTCCACGGGGAGCAAGCCGCCGCAGGAGGCATTGGCACACATCGTGCATCTACGTTTCGTGCAGCACAGAAGGAGGCTTCGGGCGACCCCCGAGACCCCCCCTGAGAGGCTTATGTCCGCAAGATATATACTTGTGGCTTACAGCCTCAAAGATCCGAGCAACGTTTACCGGACAGGAAGAGAAGCATGGGCATCTTGATCAAGGCACCCACCCGCCGCCGCGAGCCGAACCTCGCGCCCGTGGACGTGCAAGGAGGCGGCGGCGACACGCGCGGTTCGCTCCATATTCGCGAGGTGGTCCGCATCACGGGCCTGCGACGCGAGCAGCTCTACATGTGGCAGCGACGATACGGCTTCCCGAATCCCCTGCGCGACGCCTTCGGGGATCGCGTTTATCCGCCGGATCAGGTCGCCCGTCTGAAACTCATCAAGCAGCTCCTGTCGGAGGGATGGCGCGCGGGCGCCGTCGTGCCGCTCGCCGACTCCGCGCTGCAGTCGATGTTGGGCTTGGCCGTCGACGAGCCGACGCCGCTGCCCTCCGAAATCGAGACCGCCGTGAAGCTCCTGTCGCAGCATCGCGTCGGCGAGCTGCAGAATCACCTGTCGAAGCTCCTCGTCGGGCAGGGACTGCGCAAGTTCCTCGAGCAAACCCTCATCCCGCTCAACGAGGCGGTGCACGAACGGGTCGTGCGCGGCGACATGCAGAACTTTCAGGAGCTGCGCTTCGCCGACCTCGCGCAGCGCCTGCTGCGCGACGTGACGCGCCTCGTCCGTCCTACGCGCGACGCGCGGCACATCCTGCTCGCCACGCCGCCGAACGACCCCAACCAGCTGGGCCTCGCGATCCTCGAGCTGCTGCTCTTCACGGAGGGCGTGAACTGCCTGACCCTCGGTGCGGGCGTGCCGGCGCAGGAAATCGCCGGCGCCGCCAACGCTTACAAGGCCGCACTCGTGGTGCTGCTGTTCGACCGCGGCATCTCCGGCAAGATCGCCGGCCAGGAGATCCGCGGGCTGCGCGCGGCGCTGCCGCCGGAGCTGCCGCTGGTGGTCAGCGGTCGCGCGGTGAACCTGCTCGCAAAGCCGATTCCCGACGCGCACACCGCCGCCGACTTCAGCTCCGTCATGGCCAAGATGCGCGCGCTCGGCGTGTTGCCGGCAACGCCCGTCTCGCTCGTAGGGGTCCTGCCCGACCTGCCGCAGCGGGCGTAGTAGCATCGCGGGGTGGACGACCCCGAGGCTCCAGCGTCATCGAGCGCCCGCGGCAACCCTGCGGGCGTTCGCCGCTTGCTGGGCCGGCGCATCTTCTGGCACACGCTCGGCCTCCTGATCGCGCTCGTGCTGGCATGGCTCATCTTCCGCGCCTACCGCCAGCCGGACTTCATCCTCGATCTCATGAACATGCGCCTTTGCTGAATTGAACGCCTCCAAATGGCGAGTCTCGCCGCCGCCCGGCGGCCAGCAGCGCCATTTGCGGACGGCGCACGATCCGCAGCCACAAGCGGTCGGTCGCCAACCGTCCACAAAGCGGACGGTCGAGACGTCGCTCGAAGCGCGGACGGCTGTTCCACATGGCGCGCAGAACTGAGCGACATTAGCGCATGAAGTCTCTAGCCGCGCCGGGGTTTGACCCGGGTGCCATTCGTATCACCGCTCTTTCGCCATGCGCCCGCGCTGCCAAGTAGGGGAGAAGGCGCGACTACCACAGTGTTCCGCTTGTGGCGCAGACCTCGTCGGTGAATTGGCCTGGGGCGATACCGAGCTATTTAGTTCTGCAGTCTGCTTACCATGAACGGAAGACTGGCTGAACGGAAGATTGGCCGTGATCAGGCTCGCCACTGTTGCAATGTGCTGGATTTCGTTCGCAGCTCTCGCTGCGGACACTCCATTCAAGTATCAGGGCTTCAATATGATGGCCTTCGGCAAGAGCGAATATGCCAATCTCGACCTGGTCGTCAAGTCGCTGGATTACATCGTGGCGGAGGGTTCGAAGCTTGTGACCATCGATTGGAATGTGACGGTCGCCGACGACGGGTCGGTACTTTCGACGTCAGATCCTGCGAGTTTCGAACCGATGGACACGGACATCAAACGTGTCATTGAACTCGCCCATCAGCGTGGTCTGAATGTATTCCTCAAGCCGCACGTTGGCTTCCCGAATGATCCATTTAGCAACAGAGGAACGTGGAACACCGACATGACCAAGTTCTCGCTCGCCAAGTTCTTCGGCGATTGGACCGCCTATCTGCACGGATGGGGAGTGGTCGCGTCGGCCATGAGCGTTGAGGGCTTA
>DATJWL010000205.1:0-15392 GCA_035501215.1 Casimicrobiaceae bacterium | reverse complement strand
TCGCGCTGTCGGCGACGTTGAAGGCAGGATAGTACCAGTCGCGCCAGTGGAAGAGCAGGAAGTCGACCACGTGACCCAGCTCGATTCGATCCCACAGGTTGCCGAGTGCGCCGCCGAGGATCAGTGCGAGCCCCGCGCAGTACGACCGGTTGCCGCCTCGCCGCAGCAACCAGACGATAACCACCGCCGCGCAGACCGCGATCGCGGACAGGACGTAGCGCGAGCCCTCGGCATCGCGCATGAAGCTGAACGCGGCGCCGGTGTTGAATGCAAGCACGAGGCTGAAGAAGCTCGTGATCACCTGCTGCTCCCCTGGACGAAAGTGTGCTTCGATCACGAGTTTCGTCGCCTGATCGATCGCCACCACCGCGATGCTCGCCAGCACCCACGGCCACCACGCGCGTGGCGCGTTCATCATGCGCGAGCCCGGCTCAGGCAAAGCTGCGCGGCTCGCCGTCGCCGAAGAGATTCGCCACGCAGCGGCCGCAGAGCATGGGATGCCGCACGTCGTCGCCGACGTCGGCGCGCCAGTGCCAGCAGCGTTCGCACTTCGGCCAGGGACTCGGGTTGACCGCCACGACCAGCGCGTCGCCGCGCTCAACGCTCGCGGCCGAGGTGATGAACACGAAGCGCAGATCGTTGTCGAGCGAAGCGAGCGCAGCGTAGTCCTCGTCCGGCGCGGCCACGGTGACTTCGGCCTGCAGCGAAGAGCCGATCTTGCCCTGCTCGCGGAGGCTCTCCAGCTCCTTCTGCACGACGGCGCGGACGGCGAGGATCCGCTGCCATTTGGCATCGATCGCCTCGGCGTCGGAAAACTCCGGCAGCGAGCCCGCGAAGACGTGCATGAAGATCGATGCATCGCCGGGATGGACGATCCGCCAGGCTTCCTCCGCGGTGAAGCAGAGAATCGGCGCCATGCACTTCAGCAGCGCGTCGCGGATGAGCGCCAGCGCGGTCTGCGCCGAGCGGCGTGCACGGCTCGCCTTCGGCGCCGTGTAGAGGCGATCCTTGAGCACGTCGATGTAAAAGCCGCCGAGATCCTCCGAGCAGTAGGTCTGCAGCCGCTGCACGACGAGGTGGAACTCGTAGCGCGCATAGTCGGCTTCGACGGCCGAGAAAAGCGCTCGTGCGTACACGAGCGCGAAACGGTCCAGCTCGAAGAGATCGCCGGGCGCGATCGCGTCCTGCGCCGGATCGAAGTCGGAGGTGTTGGCGAGCAGAAAGCGCAGCGTGTTGCGGATGCGCCGGTAGCTCTCGACGACGCGCTTGAGTATCTCGTCCGAGATCGACAGATCGCCGGAGTAGTCGGTTGCGCCTACCCACAGGCGCAGGATCTCGGCGCCGAGCGAGCCCCACACCTTCTGCGGCGCGACGACGTTGCCTTTCGATTTGGACATCTTCTTGCCTTCGCCGTCGACGACGAAGCCGTGGGTGAGGAGCGCCTTGTAGGGTGGCGACCCGTTCAGCATGCAGGAAGTCAGCAGCGAGGAATGGAACCAGCCGCGGTGCTGATCGGAGCCCTCCAGATAGAGATCGGCCGGAAAACCGAGCGCGGGATTGCGACGCAGGACCGTCTGGTGCGTCGTGCCCGAGTCGAACCAGACGTCGAGCGTATCGGTGAGCTTGCGATACTTTGCCGGATCGACGCCGAAGTCCTCGTGCGTCGCTTCGTACCACGCCTCGATGCCGCCAAGCTCGACTTTGGCGGCAGCGAGGGAGAGCAGCGCCATCGAGTCCGGATGCAACTCGTCCGTTTCCTTGTCGACGAAGAACGGCAGCGGCACGCCCCACTGCCGCTGCCGCGACAGCGTCCAGTCCGGGCGGTTCGCGATCATGCCGTAGAGCCGCGATTTGCCCCAGGACGGAAAGAATTGCGTCGCCTCGACGCCGGCGAGCGCCGTCGCTCGCAGCGGCTCCGCGGGCTTGCGCCCGGCGAACCCCGGAACCTCGTCCATGCCCGCGAACCACTGCGTCGTGGCGCGATAGATGATCGGCGTGCGGTGCCGCCAGCAATGCATGTAGCTGTGGGTGAACTTCTCAGCGTGCAGCAGCGCGCCGACTTCGCGCAGCTTGTCGACGATCTTCGGATTGGCGTCCCAGATCTTCATGCCGCCGAAAAAGAGCAGGCTGGCCGCGAAGCGTCCGTCGCCCTGCACGGGGTTGAGCATCTCGTCGTCGCTCATGCCGTAGCGGCGGCAGGAGGCGAAGTCGTCCACGCCGTAGGCGGGCGCGCTGTGCACGATGCCCGTGCCCTGCCCGCTCATCACGTAATCCCCGAGGTAGATCGGCGACGCGCGATCGTAGAACGGATGCCGGAAGCGGATCAGGTCGAGGGCCGCACCCTTCGTCGTCGCGATGACGCGTCCCTCGCGGCGGATGCGTGCGAGTGTGCTGGCGACGAGGTCCTCGGCAAGGAGGAGCGTGCCCTGCGCGGTCTCGACCAGCGCGTAGCTGAACTCCGGATGCACGTTGAGCGCCTGGTTGGAGGGGATCGTCCACGGCGTGGTCGTCCATGTGACCGCCTGCACCGGACCGTCCGGCAACGCGTCCAGGCCGAACGCACGGGCAAGCTTTCCACGCTCGCCTTCTTCCAGCGCAAATCCGATGTCGATTGCGATGTCCTGCCGGTCCTCGTACTCGACTTCGGCCTCGGCGAGCGCGCTGTGGCAATCGAAACACCAGTTGACGGGCTTCAAGCCCCGATACAGATAACCTTTCTCCAGTAGCTTGCCCAGCGTGCGGATCTCCTCCGCCTCGTTGGTGTAGGCCATGGTCGTGTACGGGTGCCCCCAGTCGCCGAGCACGCCCAGCCTCTGGAAGTCCGCCTTCTGCCGCACGATCTGCTCGGTCGCGTAGGCGCGGCACAGCCGCTGCGTGTCGGCGATCGAGAGATTCTTGCCGTGCAGCTTCTCGATCTGCACCTCGATCGGCATGCCGTGACAGTCCCAGCCCGGCACGTACGGCGCATCGAAGCCCGCGAGCTGATGGCTCTTGACGACGATGTCCTTGAGGACCTTGTTCAGCGCCTGTCCGATGTGGATGTCGTTGTTGGCGTACGGCGGGCCGTCGTGCAGGATGAACTTCGGACGCCCGCGGCTTGCGGCGCGGATTGCCTCGTAGACCTTGCGCTGCTGCCAATCCTTCACCCACTCGACCTCGCGGCGTGCTAGGTCGCCGCGCATAGGGAACGGCGTGTCGGGCAGGTTCAGCGTAGACCGGTAGTCGGTTTTGGTGTCGTCCGGCATCGTTGTTATTTCTGGGTCGCAAAGAATTCGCGCGCCTGATCGGCGTCGACGCGCATCTGCCGTACCAGCGCTTCTAGGTCGGGGTAGCGCTCCTCATCGCGCAGCTTGTGCAGGAACTCGACGGTCACCCGGCGGCCGTACACGGCTTCGTCGAAATCGAATACGAACACCTCGAGCAGCGGCCTGGCGCCAACCGCGACCGTCGGACGGACGCCGAGGCTCGCGACACCCGTGCGCAGCGTTTCGCCCAGTCCATGCACGCGCACCGCGAAAACGCCGGAGAGCGCGGGCTTGTGGCGCAGCGGGACATTCGCCGTTGGAAAACCAAGGTTACGGCCGCGTTTGTCGCCGTGCGCCACACGGCCGGTGATCGCGTAGGGACGCCCGAGCAGGCGCGCGGCGTGTTCCAGCTCGCCCCTCGCCAGCGCGCCGCGCACTGCGGTGCTCGACACGCGCTCGGCGTCGACGCTGACCGTGGGCATCGCTTCGACACTGAAGCTCGACGCCTTGGCGCGCAAGAGAGCAAGGTCGCCGAGCCGTCCTCGTCCGAAACGAAAGTCGTCGCCGACCAGTACCCAGCGCGTGCGCAGTCGCTCGCGCAGGATGCGATCAATGAACTCCTCCGCGCTGAGTCCCGCCAGACGCGCGTCGAAGCGAGCGATATGGACCTCCGCCACGCCGCGCGCCGCGAATTGCTCGAGCTTGTCGCGCAGGCTCGATAGGCGCGGCAGAGCGGCGTCCCTCGCGAAAAATTCGCGCGGGTGAGGCTCGAAGGTGAGCAGCGCGGACGCAAGCCCCAGGTCCTCGGCAGCCTCGGTCAGGCGCTGGAGCATGGCCTGATGGCCGCGGTGCACGCCGTCGAAGTTGCCAATGGTCAGCGCCAGATGACGGGTCGCAGCGCGAACGGGGAATCCGCGGTAAGCCTGCACGTTAGGGCGGCCCTCCGCAGGGGTCAATGAAGCCGGAAGGCACTGAAAAGTTTGAATTTTACCGTCCTGGCCGCGTTCGGGTCCAGCACCGCGTGCCGCCTCAGGGTGCGGGCCACTCTCGCCATCCGCCGAGCAGCGGGAAGTAGAGCCCGAGCCTGATGGGAAGCGGATCCAAGCTGCGCACCGCTTCGGCATACCGCTCGAGCTGGTTGCGATAGCGTTCCTGCTCGCTGTCGAGAAAATGGTCGACTTCCGCGCCTTCGTGCTGCGAGAACTTGAAGTCGACGATCCAGCGCGTCCCCTCTGCGTCGACGAAAGTGCGATCGAGCACGAGGTCCGAGAGCGCACCATCGCGGTCCGAGGTCAATGCATACTCGCTGCGCGCATCGCGATGCGCCGCGTCGAAGAGCCAGCGGCCGCGCGGATCGTCGAGCAAGCGCCGCAGCGCCTCTTGCACGCGGGTCACTGCCGCATCGAGGTCGGCCGCGGCAACGCCCTCGTGCGTGAGCTCGGCAGCGAACCGGCGCCCGAGCGCACCGATCCGGGCGTGCGTCCAGGCATCGATGCCGTCCTCGGCGATCTCTCGACACAAGCGGTGCGCAACGGTTCCGACGTGCCGAGCGGTCTCGCGTGCCCAGTCAAAAGGTGGTGCCACTTCGGGCCCGCGACTCTCTACTTCATGCCGCAGCGGCGCCCCGTACGACAACGCCGGAGCATGCCAGGCCCCGGGTAGCCGCGTCAGCCTGAGCGGTGAACGCGGCGGCGATGGGCGCGCAGCATCCTTCGGTGCCGGCGCAATCGGCAATGCCGGCCACAGCTTCGCCAGCGCGGAGTCGCCGGGCGGCGGCGCCCACCGGCGCGCACCCGCGGCGTCCGTCTTCACATCGAGCGCAGCAACGAGATGCAGGTTTTCCTTCGCCCGGGTGCAGCCGACGTAGAGCAAGCGTCCGAGCTCGGCGTCTTCCTCCTCGCGCTCGAGCAACGTCAGGTATTGGTAGAGCGGATCCTTCTCGCCTCCACGCGCTCGCATCGGCGCCAGCAATACACCGTCTGGTCGCTGGCGCCAGCGCAGGAGTTGCGCTTCGTTGCGCGCAATCGGGCGCGCGAGCCCGGACAGGATTACCGTGTCGAACTGGAGACCCTTGGCCTTGTGCAGCGTCATGACTTTCACCGGCGGTGAAAACGCATCCGCTCCGGCCGCCGCGGGGCCGGCCCGCAGCTCCGCGAGCGCGCTGGAAAATTCGCGCCAGTCGAGCACTTCGCCCGCCTCCTCGTGTGCGGCGAGGAGCGCGAAGAATTGCTCGGCTGCGTCGAGGTCGAGCACCTCGTCGATGCACGCCGGGCCGCCGAGCGCGAGCCAGGCCCCCCTGGTCCGCGCCGCGAGCGTCGCGCGGCCGCGCGCGGCGAGCGCGGCCGAAAGCACTTCGCCCGCTCGCGCGAAGCGCTTGCGTCCATCGCCAGAGAGCGCAGCGCTCGCCCGCGCCGAGGCAAGTAGATCGGCCAGCGTGGCGACGCGTTCGCTTTCCGCAACGTTTACGAGCGCGAAGAGATCGGGCAGCGTGAGCCCGCACCACGGCGCACGCAGCACCGATAGCCACGCGAGCCGATCGGCCGGTTGCATGATCGCATGGGTGAGCGAAAAGAGATCGAGCACGACGGGACGATCGGACAGCGCATCGAGCTCAACCGCGACGTACGGCAAGCGAGCCGCGCGGAGCGCGGGAAGCACGAGATCGAGGTGGGTTCGTGCGCGCACGAGAACGGCAATGTCCTGCGCTCCCGCCGCGAGCGCCGCAAGCGCGCGCTCGACTACTGCCGCCGCCTCGGCGGAGGCATCGGCGACGAGATCGAGTGTCCAGGCCGGGCCCGGCGCGGCGTCGCGCGTGGCGGTCGCGGAAGCGAACGCGATCACGCTGCGCCAGGGATCGCTCAGTGTGCCGAGAACCTGCGGGAAGGTCGCGTTGACCCACTCGACGAGAGCGGGACGCGAGCGGAAATTGCGGCGCAGGGTCAGGCGCTCGACGGCAAGGCCCGCGATGCGCGCGTCGCGCTGCGCTTCCACGAAGAAGCGTACTTCCGCCTGGCGAAAGCGATAGATCGACTGCATCGGATCGCCGACGGCGAAGAGCGTCCGGCCGTCCCCTTCCTGCCATCCTGCCGTGAGACGTCCGATCAGCTCGAGCTGCGAAAACGAGGTGTCCTGGAATTCGTCGACCAGCAAATGCTCGAGCCGGCGATCGAAGAGCAGCAAAAGCTCGTTGGGGGCGTCGGCTTCGCCGAGCGCGTCAAGCGCGGCCAGCGTGAGCTGCGGAAAATCGACGGTGTGCGTCGCATCGAAGGCGAGCAGCAGCTCGGCGGCGCAAACGTGAAGGATCTTCGCCAGCGAGGCGACGAGCGCCCAGGCTTCTTCGCCATATCGGGCCGGCGGAAGCTTCGATGCCACCGCCAGGGCACGTGCGAGCCCGCGCGCTTCGGCGAGCCGCGCGAGCGCGTCCTGCATCGCCTGCTTCATCGCGGCGCGCTCTTTCGCTCCGGCTCCATTCGCTTTGGCCGGGAATCCGCCCTTGGCGTCGATCGTTTTCCGGAACGCGGTGCAGTCCGACACGAGCAGCCACGCCGCGAGCGCGCGCCACAGCGGCAGCGCTTCGACGGTCGCGGGCGGCAGTCCTCCGGCCGCGGCGCAGGCGCGCAACGATTCGGCGCGTTCCCGTGACTCTTCGACCTGTCCGAGGTTGTCCGCGGCGTAATGCTCGAGCGCCATGAGCGAGCGCGCGATCTCTTCCGGGAAGGCGGCGCGCAGCGCACCGAGCTCACCCCGAATTTCCGAAGCCAGCGCCTGCTCTGCGCGCTTGCGCAAAGCCCCGGGATCGCCCGCGGGCAATTTCCATAACCACTGCTCGCGTCTCGCCAGCATGCCGGCGAGCTGGGCGATCGTCTGGTCTGCGTCGTTGTCGAGGTGCACGACGAGGTTCTGCCATTCGGGATCGCGCCCACCGGCTGCGCGCAGCGCCTCGCGGGCCGCGCGGCGATAGAGCGGCATCGCGCTTTCCTCGAAGCGCGAAGCCGCGCTGAGACGCGCGGTGACCGGCGCCTGCCGCACGAGCCCTGCGCACAGCGCATCGATGGTCAGAATCTGCATCCGCGCGGGATGAGCGGCGAGCTGCCAGCCACGACGCCGGTCCTGGGCGAGCGCGCACGCCGCCAACGCGATCGTGCGCTCCTCGTGCTCGTCCTGCGGCGCAGCCCCGGTGGCGGCGAGGCGCAGCGCTTCAACGATGCGATCGCGCATCTCGGCGGCGGCCTTGCGCGTAAAGGTCATCGCGACGATGCGCTCAGGGCGGTCGACGTGTGCGAGAAGCACGAGGAAACGCTGGATGAGGAGCGCGGTCTTGCCGGAGCCGGCGGGCGCCTGGACGAGGAACGAGCGCGTCACGTCGAGGGCGCGCTCGCGCGCCTCGGCGTCTTCGGCGGCCAAGTCTCGGCTCGCGATCGGTTGCTCGTTCTCAGGCATCGCCAGCTGCGGTATCCGGCTCGTCACTTGCCGGCGTACCGATGCGACACAGCGCGTAGAGTCCACAGCGTTCGCAGGTCCTGGCATCGCGCGGCATCACCGCCGCGTATCCGCGTCCGATCTCGTCCGCGAGCGCGCCGAGGGAGTCGTACCAGCGCGCTTCCACGGCGCGCCAATCCGGAACATCTGCCTCGCGCAGCTCAGCCGGCCGCGTCAGCTCGGGCCAGGCTGTGGCGTCGGCGGCGAGCCCTTCGAGCCTGAGTTTTCCGCGCTTTACCTGCGCGTAGGCGACGGCGCGTACCGGGTCGTACGGACGCGCGCTGCGCCAGGCCACCGCATACAAAGCGATCTGCGGCGCCTGCGGACGTTGGTCGAACCAGCGCGCCGGTGGAACCACAAGACCCGTCTTGTAGTCGATGATCGCCACGCCGCCGCCCTCGAGCGCGTCCACGCGATCGAGTCTCAGATCGATGCGAAGCTGCGCGAACGCGAGCGAGAGCTTGAGCTCGGTGTCCACAACGCGAAAAGGCGCGCGCGTCAGCTCGTGCTTTCCAAGCCAATCCAGCATGAGCTTCGACAATCGCTCCGCTTCGAGCGCTGCGACGATCGGCGGCAATGCGCGCCAGCGCAGCGCGGAGATCGCATTGGAGCCGATCGCGTGTGCGACGGCGGCTTCGACCCGCATGGCAAGCGCAGCGTGCGATTGCGCGGCGAGCGTCTGGCGATCACGCAGGTCGCGCCACAGCGCTGCAAAGGCTCGATGCAGCAAATCGCCACGCTCGAGCGGAGAGAGACCTTCGGGCGCCTCCGGCCAGCGATCCGTGCCGAGGCGATGGATCGCTACGGCGCGAAACGGGCAATCGCTCTGCTTCTCGAACAGCCCCGCGCCGCCGGACATGCGCTGTCCCGGTACCGCCGCTGGCGCGGCATCGTCGTCGACCGTTTCGAGTTGCGGAGCGGCCGCGTGAACAACCTCGGCAGCCGTCGTCGGCATGGGATGATCATCCGGCGCAAGCGCCGGCAGATCGATGATCAGCGCCGAGGGCGCGCTCGCACTCTCCTCGCTGCCCTCGGCGTGGCTGAATACGATGCGCGGCGCGGCGCGCCGGAAGCGCTCGCTCAGCGTGCGAGCATACGCGAGCTCGCGTGCAGCGCTCGAACGCGGCAACTCATGCTCGCGCTGCCAGAATATCGGCAACAGTGCATTGGGCTCCGCTTCAGGAGGCCAGCGCTCCGCCGAGAGCCCCGCTACCCACAGCGCGTCGAAGACGAGACCTTGCGCTTCGAGCAGACCGAGGATCTGTACGCGCGCTTCGGGCGCTTCGGGTTGAAATATTTTTTCGGCCGCGAGCGCGCGAAGCAGTGTGACCGCCTCGCCCCGCGCGAGGCGCGTTTCGATGGCGGCGAGCGCGCCGAACTCGATCAGCAGATCGTCCCAGGCGCGTCGCGCCTGGTACTCGGCGCTGGAGAGTGTCGCGTCGCCGGGCCAACCGACCTGGGCCAGCCAGTCACGCCATGCCTCGACCCAGACGCGCGGCGATGCGCCACCCGGCAGCCTTTCCCCGCTCTTCGCGCGTCGCCAGCGCTCGGCGAGCATCGGATCCACGTCGCGCAGCGCTGCGATCGCCTCGCCGAGCGAGATATCGCGCCGTCCCTGTTCGAGCCAGCGCGCCTCGAGCGTGGCGCGCCGCGTCCAAAGGCTCCGCGCCGCGACGAGATAGGGCGAGCGCAGGACGGCCGAGGCGCGCGACACGGGAAGCGGGCTGCGTGCAAGCTCGATCAACTCGAGCGCGGTGCTTACCAGGGGCACCTGCGCCAGCGGATCGCCGAGCGAGATGTTGAACGGCCTCGGTTGCGCCTCGAGCCCGGGCCATTGCAGGCCGGGGCACAGCATCTCCTCCGCCAGCGTGCGCGCTTCGTTAAGCCGCACCGAGAGATCGGCCACGGCGATGCCCATCACTGCATCGGGCCGTGCATCAATCTCACGGCGCGCCCACGACAGAGCGCGCGCCAATTCGGCTCGCGGGGTCGCTCCAGTCGCACGCCACGCGAGCCCCGCCTTCGCCGGCAGCGGATCGACGTGCTCGATGCGCGCTGCCCCGGCCGCCTCGAGCGCGGAAGCAAGACGCAACTGCTGCGGCGAATGCTCGATGAAGCCGACGAGAAGCACGCGCCGCGACCGAGACTTCGCCAATGCGGAAACGTGGCGCACGAGCGCATCGGCGAGTTGAGCCGTATCGACGCCACGCGATTCGGAGAGCATCGCTGCGTAGCTCTCCGCCCATGAAACGAATGCGGCCTGGTCCTCGCTCAACCCGGTTGGGGGCCAGCCGCGCCAGCTTTCGCCGCCAGCGCCCCAACCGTGCATGAGCTCCCAGGCTTCGGCAGCGAGCCTCGCCGCTGCCCGTGCATCGATCGACGCGGCGCCTCGCGAATCACCCGCGACGATCTGCTGCCATGCATAGAGGCTTTGTCCCGGCCGCAGGAGGCGCGGCGGTTCCGAGGCCGTGTCGGCCGCGAGCAGGTCGAGCCAGAGCGATTCGAGCCACGCGCCGTAAGGCAGGATCGTCGGCGTCGCCCATGTCCTGTGACGCCGCGCGAGCGCATTGGTCGCGAAGTCGCGCCGGAGATGACGCGCTAGGCGGAGATTCGGAGTGACGGCAGTCGCTCCGCTCGCGAGCGCCGCTTGCAGTTCCGGCTTCACCCGCGCAATGGTATCCGACATGCAGCAGGCCAGCCTGCCTTGCCGCTTGCCGTCTCTCGATCGACCCTGCACACTTCCGAGCGCGTTTACACGAAGATCATGGGATCAGACAATGGCTGCTTACATGTTGGTCGATTGCAGCGTCACCGATCCGGCGAAGTACGAGGAGTACAAGCGACTCGCCCAAACCGCAATCGCACAGCACGGAGGACGCTATCTCGCGCGCGGCGGAGAGACCGTCGTGCTCGAGGGAAGCTGGCAACCCAACCGCGTGGTGATCGTGGAGTTTCCGGACCTGCAGCGGGCGCGGGCGTTCTACGACTCGCCCGAGTATCGGGCTGCGCGCGAGGCGCGCACCGACGCTGCGACGATGAACATGATCGCCGTCGCCGGCGCTTAATCGTTCCTCGCCGGGACCGATAGGACGAATGGTCGATGCAGAAGGGTCGCCGCGTGCGGCGCCGCTTAGCGGTCGCTTGAGTGCGGACCCGCGGCGGGCCTGGGAGAACGTTGCTCGGCCCACTGCCGCGGGCGGTCGAACAACGGCCGGAAGTAACACGAACGTCCCGCATTGTAAGCCGCGGCGGCAACCTCGCGCAGGGTAAGCCCGCTGCGAGCTTCACACCGCTGCGGCCCGGTCCGGACGCAAAGCGCCGGATCGATGCGTACGCTGCGCAGCGCTGCGCTCATTCGTCTCATCAGGCGGCCCATGCCTTGATTGCCACCAGGAGGGGCGCAGGCACTTCCTGTACATGACGGCGCGGGCGCGCGCCGCCGGCCATCTCGTCAAGACATGCCTTGAGTTCCACGTCGGCTTTGTCGGCCTCGCGTGTCAACGCTTCGTCATAGACCCGACGCTGCTCGTTGTCGGACAGCACCGAGTAGGCTTTATGAATCATGCGCACCAGCCTCTCATCGGAGTGACCATTGAGGCGTTCCTTGATGAGCTGGTAGGCCGCTTCGATGCGCGCAGTCGACGCACCCGGGGGCAGTTCGAGGTAGTCGTAATGCGTGTAAAGCACAGCGGTCTCCTGAAGTTTTGTCTTCTGTCTTGAACGATGGGCCGTGGCCCTCGACAGTAGCGCAGCAACATCCATGCCATGCCCTCTTGCGATGTCTTGTCTCAAGGCTCAACCCGTTGAATCTTCGAGGGGGCGAGCCGAGGAGACCAGTGCAGCCTGGGGATCGACGGCGGGCAGCGAGGACCGGGGTCGAGGGTGACGCGGACTGCCGCCGCGCGGCAGGTTCAGCCGGGACCGTCAGATGACCTGCAAGGGGGTCGGCCCCTGTGGCGCAGGAAAGGCGCGGTCCAATTCGCGGAGGACCTCCGCGGAAAGCGACAGCTCAGCCGCCGCCAGGTTGTCACGTACATGCGAAACATCGGCCGCTTTGGGGATGGCAGCGACATGGTCCTGCGCCAGCAGCCACGCGAGTGCGAGCGTTGCCGGCTTGGTTTGGTAGTTCTTCGCGATCGACGCGAGCTGCCGGTTCCCGAGCAATCGTCCTTCGTCAAACGGCGAATAGGCCATCACGACGATGTCCAGCTCACGACATAGCGGCAGCAGGTCCCACTCGATGCCGCGGCAACGCAGGTGGTACAGGACCTGATTCGCCGCGCAATGGCGGCCGCCCGGCAACGCGAGCAGCTCTTCCATGCCGGCACGATCGAAATTGGATACGCCCCACGCCCGAAGCTTTCCGCTCGCGCGCAGCGCCTCGAAACCGGCTACCGTCTCGGCGAGCGGAACGCCGCCGCGCCAGTGCAACAGATAGAGATCCAGACGATCGGTGCCGAGCCGCTTCAGGCTGCGCTCGCACGCGGCGGCGACGCCCTTGCGGCTCGCGTTGTGCGGATACACCTTACTGACCAGAAACACTTCGTCGCGCCGTCCCGCGATAGCCTTGCCAATGACTTCCTCGGCGCCGCCGTCGGCGTACATCTCCGCGGTGTCGATCAGCGTCATGCCGAGATCGAGGCCGAGTCGCAGCGCCGCGATCTCCTTCGCGCGATCGCGCGAGCGCTCGCCCATCCGCCAGGTGCCGAGTCCGAGCGCCGGCATCGAGGCGCTGTCCGGAAGGCTCAAGCGTGGAACCGGCCGCCGCATGCGCGGCAGCATAGCGCGTCGGCGTACAATTTCGCCATGCCCCTCGATCGTCCAGCTTCGCCTGCCCCCGGTCGCACGGTGGTGCGTGGGGCCTGCCCGCACGACTGCCCCGATACTTGCGCGCTCGAAATCACCGTCGAGAATGGCCGCGCGGTCAAGGTCGAAGGCGCGACCGACCATCCGACCACACGCGGCGTGCTGTGCACCAAGGTTGCGCGTTACCTCGATCGAACCTATTCGAAGGAGCGCGTGCTTCATCCGCTGCGCCGCGTCGGCCGGAAAGGGACCTCGAGCTTCGAGCGCATCGGCTGGGACGAAGCCCTCGATACGATCACGGCGCGCTTTAAGGAGATCGCCGCATCGGCCGACGGCCCGCAGGCGATCCTTCCGTACAGCTACGCCGGAACGATGGGGCTGCTGCAGTACTGCTCGATGGACCGGCGCTTTTTCCACCGTCTCGGGGCGTCTCTTCTCGACCGCACCATCTGCTCCACCGCCGGCAAGGCCGGCTACATGGCCACGATCGGCGCATCGATCGGAACCGACCTCGAGCAATTCGAGAACGCGAAGCTCATTCTGATCTGGGGCTCGAACCCGATCGTATCCAACCTGCACCTGTGGAGCCGCGTGCAGGAGGCGAAGCGCCGCGGCGCCAAGCTCGTCGCCATCGATCCCTACGAGAGCCTCAGCGCGGAGAAGTGCCACGTGCATCTGGCGCCGCTGCCCGGGACCGACGCGGCGCTCGCGCTGGGGATGATGCACGTGCTCATCGCCGAGGACCTGCTCGATCACGATTACATCGCGCGCTATACGCTCGGCTTCGATGCCCTGAAGGAGCGCGTGCGCGAATATCCGCCGGAGCGCGTGGCGCAGATCACCGGCCTCCCGACAGGCGACATCGTTTCGCTGGCCCGCGACTACGGCACCATCAGACCGGCGGTGATCCGCCTGAATTACGGCATGCAGCGCCACGCCGGCGGCGGCATGGCGATGCGCACCGCGGCCTGCCTCCCGGCACTGGTCGGCGCGTGGCGCGATCCTGCGGGCGGCGCACTGCTCTCGTCGAGCGGAAGCTATCCGGTAAACAACAGGGCGCTGGAACGGCCCGATCTCATCTGGAACAACCCGCGCACGATCAACATGTCGACCATCGGTGACGCGCTGCTCGAAGCGAAGGATCCGCCGGTGCGCGCCA
The DNA here is from genome assembly GCA_035501215.1 of Casimicrobiaceae bacterium. Lineage (GTDB taxonomy): Bacteria > Pseudomonadota > Gammaproteobacteria > Burkholderiales > Casimicrobiaceae > PALSA-1003. Next base: position 1,703 of record DATJWL010000205.1, on the reverse strand, counting down.
TTTACGTCTACAACTCGAATCCGGTAGCGGTTGCCCCAGAGTCGGGAAAGGTCGTCGCCGGGTTCGCGCGAGAGGACCTCTTCTGCGTCGTGCACGACGTCTTTCTCACCGATACTGCAGACTATGCTGACATCGTGCTGCCGGCGACCACGCAGCTCGAGCACCTCGACGTGCACTCGTCGTACGGGCACCTTTACGTGCTCGCCAACAACGCCGCGATCGCGCCCCTCGGCGAAGCCAAACCGAACACCGAGGTCTTTCGGCGGCTCGCCGCGCGCATGGGCTTCGAGGAGGCGTGCTTTCGCGAAAGCGACGAAGAGATTGCACGCAACGCCTTCATGCTCGATCACCCGCGGGCGCAGGGTCTCGACTGGGACAGGCTCAAGGCAGAGGGCTGGCAGCGGCTGAACGTTCCCTCGCCCTTTGCGCCGTTCGCCGAAGGCAATTTCCCGACACCCTCGGGCAAGTGTGAGTTCTATTCGGAGACGCTCGCGCGCCAGGGCGTCGACCCCCTGCCTGCCTACACGCCGCCGCGCGAGTCCGTGCAGAGCAATCCATCGCTTGGGGCGCGTTTTCCGCTGGCGATCATCTCGCCGCCGGCGCGTCACGCGCTCAATTCGAGCTTCGCCAATCTGCCGCTGTTCGTCGAGCACGAGAAGACGCCGTGGCTCGACATCCATCCCCACGACGCCTCCGCGCGAGGGATCGCCGACTGCGATCGGGTCCGTGTCTTCAACGACCGCGGCTCGATGGTTCTCACCGCGCGCGTCTCGACCAAGCCGAGGCCGGGAGTCGTCGTCGCATTGTCGATCTGGTGGCGCAAGCTCTCGCCCGACGGCAACAACGCCAACGCCGTCACCGGGCAGGGCCTGACCGATCTCGGGCGCGCCGCGACCTTCTACGATTGTCTGGTGGAAGTCGAGCGGGCGGTCGGCTAAGATCAGGCCGTCTTGCGCACGAGCCCGACCATCACCCCGAAGATCTCGAGCGCGCCTTCCGGGCGGACCACCGGATAGGCCTTGTTCTCGGGCCGAAGAATGAAGCTGCCGCGTTCCATGTCGAGGCGCTTCAGGGTGAACTGATTGTCGACGATCGCGATGACGATCTCGCCGCGGCGCGCGGTGTTTCGCTTCTCGACCACCGCCAGATCGCCGTCGAAGATGCCCGCGTCCTGCATGGAATCGCCCTTGACCCGCACGAGCACCGTCTGCGACGGATGCTCGATCAGGTAATCGTCGATGGTGAGCGCGTCAGCCGGCGCGTCGTCGATCGGACTCGGCAGGCCGGCGTGCACCGGCGCGTCGGCGACCGGCCGCTCGAAGAACCGGCGCGTGGGCGCCAACCGGCGGTCGGGCGTCGACTCGACCATTCCGCGGAGCTTGAGCCGCGCGACCAGCGCAGCGACCGAGGATTTCGAGCGCAGGCCCAGCAGCGAGCCGATCGACGCGTAGGACGGCAAGGCCCGGTGCCGGGCATAGTACTCCTGCAGGGCCGCAAGGTAAGAACGATCGTTCGACACAGGTGATAGACTAGCGAACGATCGTTCTCTCTGTCAAGTGATGTTTGCCCCGTCGATCGCCTTGGTCGACCTCGAAACGACCGGCACCGCCGCCCTCGGCGACCGGGTCACCGAGATCGGCATCGTGCGCGTCGAGAATGGCAGCGACGTGAGCGAGTGGGCGACGCTGGTCAACCCCGAGTGC
>DATJWL010000204.1:0-22168 GCA_035501215.1 Casimicrobiaceae bacterium | reverse complement strand
CGGCCGTCCGCGACGATCATCACCGGGGATTTCAACCTCGAACCCGACGATCCGCTGCACGCGCGCCTGCTCGAGACCTTCGACGACGGGACGCTGCCGCTCGCCGACGCGTGGGAGCTCGCGCATCCCGGCGAGGCGCATCCGTCGACGTTCAAGATCTACGAAAAGGAAATCCCCGACGAGCCCGAGCAGCATTGCGATTTCATCTTTTTGTCGGCCGACCTCGCCTCGCGCGTGGATTCGATCCGCGTCGATCAGAAAACCCAGGCCTCCGATCACCAGCCCGTGGTCCTCACGCTCCGATAGAGCGTAAAATGTCGCCCTCCGGCAGGTCTTCGGCCTGGCCGGGGATTCTTGCTGCTTTCGGCTGCTTGCCGCCTCTTCCCTTGACTGCAGCGCTTCCGTTCACAGGTGAACCCTTCACGCCGGAGACCCGGGTGATCGTCGTCGACGTCATCCTGCCTGCGTGTCGGGATGCCGGCGCCGTCCGGCGCTGCATCGAAGGCCTGCTCCGCGCACCCCAGGGACAAACGCAGTTCGAGCTGATCGTCGTCGATGACGGCTGTCCCGATCCGGAGCTTGCGCGGTGGCTGCGCGCGGAGCGCGACCGCGAGCGGCTGACGCTTCTGGAGCAACCATCTCACGACGGGTTCGCGATTGCCGTCAATCGCGCGCTCACACTCCATCCCGATCGTGACGCCGTGTTGCTGGCGGGCGACGTCGAAGTTGCGGGCGATTGGCTTGATCGCCTGGCCGCGCATGCGAGCCTGGCGCGCGACGTCGCAAGCGTGGCGCCGTTCACGAATTGGGGCGGGGCCGCCGGCTATCCGAAAGCCGCGGGCAGCCAGGCCATGCCGGACGGCCATACGACCGCCTCGCTCGACGCGCTTTTCGAGCGAGCCAATGCAGGAGTCTCCCTGACCGTGCCCGTGACGCGCGGTCCTTGCGTGTATCTGCGGCGCGAGTGCCTGACGGCGGTCGGTGGGCTGGCTGGAGGCTCGCTCGGCGACGAAGGAGTCGTCGAGGACTTTTGCCTGCGTGCCTCGAGTGCGGGCTTCCGCCATCTGCTCGCAGCCGATGTCTTCATTGGACATCGCCGCGAGGCGTCCGTGCCGGAGGAAGCACGCGAGCTCGCCGCGCGCGCCGAGCGCGCGCTCGACGAGGGCTATCCGCAGTACGCCGCGCGGCGGGCGGAGTTCGTCGCGAACGATCCGTCGCGACCGTTGCGGCGGCGCGTGGATCTGTTGCGACTCGCCGAGTCGCAAAAGCACGTCGTTCTCTTCGTTGCGCTCGCGTGGGGAGGTGGCATCCGCAGGCACATGACCGAGCTGGCAAGGATGATCGGCGAGCGTTGCAACGTGCTTCTGCTCGAGCCCGCAGGCAAGGACACGGTAAGGCTTTCGTGGTTCGCCGACGAGGAGGATTTCAGCGCCTGGTTCGCGCTTCCGGGCGAGATGGAAGCGCTGACTTCGCTTCTGCGCGCGCTTGGCGTCGAGCGCATCCACATCCATCACGTTCATGCGCTGCCGCGTTCGGTCCTCGAGTTGCCCGGGCTCGTCGGGGTTCCCTACGACTGCACGCTGCACGACTACTATGCGATCTGCCCGCAATACCACCTCGTGACCGAAGATGGCCGGTATTGCGGTGAACCGGACGCGGCAGGTTGCGCGGCGTGCCTCGCCAAGCGGCCGGGCCAGTGGGGCATGGACATCGCCACGTGGCGCGGTGTCTTTGGCGAGCTGCTGCGCGGAGCCGAGCGCGTGATCGCTCCTTCCCGCGACGTCGGACGGCGCATTGGAGGCTACTTCCCCGAGTTGCGCGTCACGATGCTTGCGCACCCCGAAGCGCCGGTAGCCAAGACCTCGCCCTTTGTCCGAGTCGTCACGCTAGGCAGCCTCTCGCCGGAAAAGGGACTGCACGTGGTGGCTGACTGCGCGAAGGATGCGCGCACGCGCTCGCTGCCGCTTTCGTTCCGCGTCCTCGGTCCGACGACCGAGCCGCTGCCGCAGTGGCCGGAGGCGGCGTTGACGATCCACGGCCAGTATTTGGATGCCGACCTGCCGCGATTGCTCGCCGCGGAGAACCCCGACGTACTCTGGTTCCCAGCGCAGGTGCCCGAGACCTACTCGTACACGCTCTCGCTCGCCATGACGACCGGCTTGCCTATTGTCGCTTCGGACCTCGGCGCGTTGCCGGAGCGGCTGGCGCACTACGCGCATGCGGTGATCGTGCCGTGGAATGCGCCCCCCGAGACTTGGAACGACATCCTCGGTAAGGCTGGCAAACGCGAACGCGTGGAAGCACCGAGGTCCGTGCCGGCGAAGCTTGCGCTGTCATGAGCAACGCAGAAAAATACGTCGCGCTCTATCTCGCGCCGATGGCCGCGGCGCGAATGCGGCGAGGACTGCCGGAGGCGCTCGCGCTGCCGGACAAACACTACTTTCCTCCGAGCGCGGACGCTGAGCGATCCGAGCTGCCGCTGCGGCGCCTCTTTGCGGCGGGTGTGGAGTGCGGCCACACGGAAGCGCGGGCGGAGCTGAAGCGCCGGGTGGCCGCCGTCGACGACACGCTGGAGGAATTGGGCTCGCTTCGCGGTCACGCCGCGGGAGATCTGCAGCGGCTCGCAACGGAGCTCCTTTCCGCGGAGACACGCGCCGGCAGCCTCGAAACGATGCTGGACGTAGCCAAGGCCCGCATCGAGGAGATCGAGTCGAGCACGACCTGGCGCGCGACTTCCGGCGTGCGCCACACGGGACATCGCATCAAGCTCGCTGCGGCGCGGCTGCGTGCGCGCTGGGCGGTGCTGCGCCAATGGCCGCGCTACGTGGATCTGGCCGGAACCGTTCTGCGCGACGAGGGAGCGCGCGCGCTGGCGCGGCGCGTCTGGCGGCGGTTGCACCGGGCGCATCGATTCGTGTCGGCCCGGGTCGGAAACTACGTGCAGGAAACCGGCGTCAGGCCGCTCGCCTTCGAGGAATCGCGGAAGCCGCGAGTCACCATCATCATCCCGATGTTCGGCCAGCCGTTGCTCACCTACACCTGCCTGAAGAGCGTTCATGCCAATACGACGATCGGCACCTATGAGGTGGTGATCATCGACGACGCTTCGCCCGAGCCTGCGGCGAAGGAGCTGGCCGCGGTTACCGGCATCACGATCGCGCGCAACCCGCAGAACATCGGCTTCGTGGCGAGCTGCAATCGCGGCGCGGAGCTTTCGCGCAGCAAGATCCTCGTGTTCCTGAACAATGATACGATCGTGACACCGGGCTGGCTCGATGCATTGACCGACGTCCTCGCCCGATCACCCGACGCAGGTCTGGTCGGAGCAAAGCTCATCTATCCCGACGGCGCGCTGCAGGAAGCGGGCGGCATCGTTTGGCGCGACGGCTCGGCGTGGAATTTCGGGCGCGGCGACGACCCGGAGAAGCCGGAATACAACTACCTGCGCGAAGTCGACTATTGCTCCGGCGCCTGTCTCGCCATCGAGCGCAGCCTGTTCCGGGAAGTCGGCGGCTTCGATGCGCGCTACTCGCCGGCCTACTACGAAGACGCTGATCTCGCCTTTGCGGTGCGCAAGGCGGGACGCAAGGTCTACTACCAGCCGCTTGCCACGGTCGTCCACTTCGAGGGCTCGACCGCGGGAACCGATGTCGCGCATGGGGTGAAGCGCCAGCAGGTGATCAACCGTGGCGAATTCGTGCTGAAGTGGGCCGATACGCTGGTGCGTCACCGGCCGAACGGGCTCGCGCCGGAGCTCGAGCGCGATCGCGCGGCGAGAGAGCGCGTGCTGGTGATCGACGCCTGCATGCTCACGCCTGATCAGGACGCGGGGTCGCTCAGGATGCAGGAGATATTGCAGCTGCTGGTGAGCCTCGGCTGCAAGGTCACCTTCATCGCGGACAATCTCGAGTATCGCCAGCCTTATGTCGCGCTCCTCCAGAGCGCCGGGGTCGAGGTTCAGTTCCATCCGTACGCGCGATCGATCACCGACTTCCTGGAGCAGCACGGGAAAGAATTCGACATCGTCGTGCTGTCCCGGCACTACGTCGCCGAGAAGCACATCGACGCGGTAAGGAGCTTTGCGCCGCAGGCGCTGGTCGTGTTCGACACCGTCGATCTCCACTTCCTGCGCGAGGAAAGGCTCGCCGAGCTTGCCGGCAGCCGCGCCGCGAGGCTCGCCGCGGCCGCCCGGCGCGAGGAAGAGCTTGCAGTCGTTCGCAAGGCAAGCGTGACGCTCGTCGTGAGCCATGTCGAGCAGGAACTCCTCGCGAGGGTCGTGCCCGAGGCGCGGGTGATGATCCTCTCCACGATTCACGAGCCGCAGCCAGGCGGCAAATCCTTCGCCGAGCGCGAGGGGCTGCTCTTCGTCGGCGGGTTCCGCCATCCTCCGAACAACGATGCGATTCTGTGGTACGCAGGCGAGATACTGCCGCTGCTGCGCCGACGGCTCCCGGGCGTGAAAACCTACGTGGTCGGAGGCGACGTGCCCGCGACGATCAAGTCGCTCGCGGCCGACGATCTCGTCATTACGGGTTATGTTCCCGACATTGCGCCCTACCTCACCGGATGCCGCGTGTCGATCTCGCCGCTGCGCTACGGCGCGGGCGTCAAGGGAAAGATCAATCTCGCGATGGGTTTCGGCCTGCCCGTCGTCGCGACCACGCCGTCGATCGAGGCGATGTACCTGACTCCCGGTGCCGACGTGCTCATTGGCGACGATCCTGACGCCTTTGCGGATGCCGTCGTGCGAGTCTACGAGGACGAGAAGCTTTGGGCGAAACTCGCCGCAGGCGGACTCGAGAACATCCGCATGCACTTCTCGCGCAGCGTGGCGAGAGCAGCGCTCACGCGGCTTCTGGCGCTGACGGAGACTCGATCTCCGCATCGCCGCGCGGCGCACGCGTAACGACCGGCAGCGACCACGGCTCGGGCCAGACGATCCCGTAGGGCAGATAAGATTCGTCGATGAAGCGCGTACCGACGAAGCCTGCCGCGGCGAACTCGCGCTCGAGCGCCCCGCGCGAGAACAGACGCATCTCCAGCGTCGAGCCCGGTCCGCCGTGGAAGACGAGATCGGTGAAGGTCTGGCGGCGGCCGTTCGCCGTGCGGTTTTCCAGTCGCCACGCTCCGCCGGCGTGCACGAGCCGATAGTCGTGCAGCTCCGGAAAGTGTTCCACCGTGTCCGGCTCGAGCGAGAAAGGCACCGAGAAGACGAACACACCGCCGGGCTTGAGCAGGCGTCTCGCATTGAGGAACGCGCGCGATACCGGCGGCGCGACGTGTTCGAAGACGTCGCTCGCGATGAGGAAGTCGTATCGAGCGGAAAGCCCGGGCGGCACCGCGCCGATGTCGAGCTTGGGCTCGGCGTGAAAGAAGGTGTTGCGGTAGGCGAGCTTTTGCGCCAGCCGGGAGGCGTAGCCTTCCGAGTCGGAGAGGCCGATGCCGGTGATGTCCGGACGCTGCGGCATCTCGGGAAGCGCGATGCTCTCGCCGAAAAGCTCGGTTGTGAGCAGGTGAACGATGCCGCGCGTGCGCACGGTCGAGCCGCAACCCGGACACGACGGCAGCTCGCGCCGCAGCTCTGCGGCGGGCGCCGCACACTTGCCGCCGCATATGTTGCAGCGGAATGCGATCGCGGCCCCGCTCCCGTCTTCGGTGCTTCGCCGTCGAGGCCACCACCGGGCCCGCAGTTTTGCCGCGATCGACACGTTCACATCGCCGCGTGCGTCGGCGCGAGCAGGTCGCGCTCGACCATCTCCTCGATCACGACGTCGGGTCGCTCGCGTTCGATCAAGGCGGGATCGAGCCGGAGGCTCGAAACGTACACGACGCGGCGGAAATTCTCCGAGAGGAGCGGGATCAGGGAAATCGCCATCGAATCGCGATAGACGACGGCCTTCGGCAGCCCGGGCCGCGCGCAATGATAGACCTCGAAGCGCGGATCGGTGATCGCAGCATCTTGTTGCGCGCAGCGGCCGGAGGGGTCGCCCAGCACTTTCGCGAGCGGCGCGTAGTCCGGCTCGCGGTAGAGGTAAGGGACGCCAAGCATGCGCGCGAGATCGCCCCAGTACCAGTCCACGCCCGGCACGTAGGCCGGACGCACCGGTGCGGCGACCGCCTGCAGGCGTCCGTCCGGGAGCTCGGTTTGCAGGGCGCGCATGATCCATTCGTAGCCCACCGTCGCGCCGAAGAGATTCCAGTGCGAGTCGGTGCGATAGTAGAGGAGCGCTGAGGATTTCGCGCCACGTAGCGGGCGGACGAGGTCGACATAGCGCACGCTTCCGTCTTCGGCCAGCAGTCTTTCCAGGCGCGCGAGCGGTGTCGGCGTCGCGCTGGGCGCGACCCACGGCGGGAGATACTCGGGGTAGATGGTGAATTTCTCCGGCACGATCGTCACGACGTACGGGATGCCTCGCATCGCGAGAAAATCGCGGCGGCGCTTCAGTTCCGCGGCGACCGCCGCAAGCTCGGTGTCATCCACCGCGAGCGTGCCGCGGAAGTTGCGATCGAGCGACCGGCCGTCCTCGCCGAGCCAGTAGAGCCAGCCCTCGCGCCCCATCAGCACGTTGGGGGCCGGTGAGGTGCGGAACAATCCGGCGACGACCGCGTGCTGGAACAAAAGCAGAGTCCTGCGGCTGCGGAAACGATCGGCGAACGCCTGCTCGAAGCGGGTCGTAAACCCGACGACAGGCGATAGTTCCGGCCAGCGGACCGGATCGCGATTCTCCCAGACAGTCGAGAGGCCGCCGAGCGGATCGACGAGCGCGAGCGCAGGCAGCGCGAGCACGAAAAGCGCTGCGAGAACGCGGTCACGCCACGGATGAGCTGCAGGTGCGGGCGGCGGCACTCGCGGCAGCGCTAGGGGGTCGTCGGTGGAAGTGTGCTGCATCGGCCGGCTAGAAACGGAAGTAGATGAATGGATTGTAGGTGCCCGCCGCCAGAAAGGCTGCGGCGGCGAGGAGGACGAAGCCGAGCCAGGCGACGTCGAGACTAAGGACAGCGGTTCCCGATCCATGCGCAACCACCGCGGAACGGTCGCGCCATTCGCCAAGCAGGCGCGCCCCCGGCGTCGCGCCGATCGCCGCCACGACGAGCGTGAACGCGGTGAGGCCGTCGAGCCATTGCGCGACGGGATGCACGGCCGGGTCGCCCGCCGCGAAGCCGAGAAGCGCGCGATAGTAGAACTCTGCGTGGGCGATCGTGTCGCAGCGGAAGAGCACCCAGCCGCCGACGATCGCGGCGAGCGCGTAGACGTGACGCAGCGGCCCGATCCTCTCCAGCAGGCGATCGAGCCCGGCACGCTCGGCGACGAGAAAGAGCCCGTGCCACGTTCCCCACAGCACGAAGGGCCAGCTCGCGCCGTGCCAGAGCCCGCAGAGCAGGAACACGATCACGAGATTCACGTAGCCGCGCACGGTGCCGCGCCGGTTGCCGCCGAGCGGGATGTAGAGGTAGTCGCGGAACCAGTTGGAAAGGGAGATGTGCCAGCGGCGCCAGAATTCGCGCACCGACTGCGCGATGTACGGGTAATTGAAGTTTTCGAGGATGCGAAAGCCGAACATGCGCATCAGCCCGATCGCCATATCCGAATAGCCCGAGAAATCGAAGTAGATCTGCAGCGTATAGCAGGCGAGCCCGAGCCACGCGAGCGGCGTGGTCAGCTCCGCCGCCGGTAGCGCGAACACGGCGTCGGCCACGCGGCCGAGCGTATTGGCGATGAGCACCTTCTTGCCCAAGCCGAGCACGAAACGACGGACGCCGTAGGCGAAGTCGGCGAGCCGCGCCTCGCGCTGCGAAAGCTGCGCCGCGATGTCGCGCCAGCGGATGATCGGGCCGGCGATGAGCTGCGGAAACAGCATGATGTAGAGCGCGAACACCGCCAGGCGCGGCTCGGCCTCGGCGTTGCGCTTGTACACGTCGACCACGTAGGAAATCGCGTGGAAGGTGAAGAAGGAGATCCCGAGCGGCAGCGGGATCGCCGCCAGCGCGACCCCCGTCATGCCGATCTCGCCCGCCAGCTCGTTCACGTTGGCGAGCGCGAAATCGGTGTACTTGAAGAAGCCGAGCGCGGCGAGGTTCACCGTCACCGCGGCAACGAGCCAGCGGCGCCGAAGGCGTTGATCGTCGATCGAGGCGATGGCGCGGCCGAAGCCCCAGTTCGCGAGCACGGAGGCGACGAGCAAGGCGATGAACCGTCCTTCGCCCCAGATGTAGAACACGACGCTCGCCACGAGAAGCACAACATTCTTCCCCTGCCCGCGGGCGAGCAGGTACGCCGCGAGCGTCAGCGGCAGGAAGAGGAGCAGGAAGACCGGGCTCGCGAAGACCATGGCCGGGAATGCAGCGACGGGCGCGAATCAAGCGCCGTGACGGCGGAACACAAGGTCCCACACGCCGTGCCCGAGCTTCAGCCCGCGACGCTCGAACTTGGTGAGCGGGCGGTATGCGGGACGCGGCGCGTATTCGAGAGCGGTATTGACCAGGAGCGGCTCCGCGGTCAGCGTGGCGAGCACGGCGCCGGCGTAATCCTCCCAGTCCGTCGCGACGTGGACGTAACCGCCTTTCGCGAGGCGCATCGCGAGCGAATGCACGAAGGGCGGCTGCAGCAGGCGACGCTTGTGATGCCTGCGCTTCGGCCACGGATCGGGAAAGAAGATGTGAATGCCGGCGAGCGCGCCGGGCGCGATCATGCGCTCCACGACCTCGACCGCGTCGTGCTGCACGATGCGGACATTGCCGAGTCCGAACTCGTCGATGCGCTTGAGGAGGCTCCCCACCCCGGGCGCGTGGACCTCGACCGCGAGGAAATCGCACTCGGGCATCGTCTGCGCGATCTCCGCGGTCGTCTCGCCCATTCCGGAGCCGATCTCGAGAATCTTCGGCACCGTGCGCCCGAAGGTCGCGTCGAGGTCGAGCGGCGCCGGCGCGAAGGCGACGCCGAAGCGCGGCAGCAAGCTCTCGTGTGCGCGCTGCTGCGCCGGCGAGAAGCGTCCCTGGCGCAGGACGAAGCTACGGATCGGGCGGGGCGACGCTCTCACTGCAGCCGTGTCCAACCCGCATCGCCGAGCTTGCGCTCGAGCGAGCCGGGGGTCGCCGCCTCGCCCACGCTGTATTCGATGACGAGCGTCTCCGAGTTCTTCCATTTCGCGGACGCGTCGATCCAGTTCGGGTCTGGCGACCAGGCGAGCTCCTTGCGGATGCCGTCGCGCGTGATCCGCCACACCGCCACTTCATGCGTGCAGCGCACCCCGCAGACGTCGGCGGTGACCAGCCGCTGCCGGTCCGGCGAGAGCTGGGGCTCCGTCGGCAATTCGTAGCGCCGGTTGGTGGCCCGCTGCAGCAGTGTGAAAGTCGTCTTGTCGCCGGCAGTCGTGTACAGCAGGACCGCGTTGATGCCATCGAGGTAATCCCAGAGGCTGTACGAGCGACCCTTCACCGGGTCCTCGCTGTCGGTGAAGGTCGCGCTGCCCTGCGGGAAGAGCGTGACGAGCAATTGATCGCGTTCGCGCCGCGCGAGTCCCGGCAGACGCTTCATCTGCACTTCCTCGATCAGCCGCCCGCAGTGCGACGCATCCTCGGCTTGTGCGCACAGTTCCGCGATCTCGGCGTTAGCGAGCGGAGCGGCGAGCGCGGCGAGCGGAGCGCAGCCGCAGACCACGGCGAGAATGCACAGGCGCAGCATGGGGTGCGCCCGCGTCGTCAGCCGATGAGGCCGCTCGTGGGCGAGCTTGGGCTCGCAGCGTAGAACTTGCGCGGCATCCGGCCGGCGCGGAACGCTTCGCGCCCGGCCTCGACGGCTTTGCTCATGGCGCCCGCCATCAGGACGGGGTCGCGGGCCAGCGCGATCGCGGTGTTCATGAGCACGCCCGCGCAGCCCAGCTCCATCGCGATCGCGGCGTCGGACGCGGTCCCGACTCCGGCATCGACCAGCACCGGCACCTTCGCCTGCTCGATGATGAGCTTCAGGTTCCACGGATTGAGAATGCCCATGCCGGAGCCGATGAGCGAGGCGAGCGGCATGATCGCCACACAGCCGACCGCCTCCAGCTCGCGCGCGACGATCGGATCATCCGAGGTGTAGACCATCACCTCGAAACCGTCCTTCACCAGGATCTCGGCGGCGCGGATCGTCTCGCGCACGTTGGGAAAGAGCGACTGCGGATCGCCCAGCACCTCGAGCTTCACGAGCTTGTGCCCGGCGAGTAGCTCGCGCGCGAGCTTGAGCGTGCGCACCGCATCCTCGGTGCTGTAGCAGCCGGCGGTGTTGGGCAGAAGCGTGAATTCGGTCGGCGGCAGGTGATCGAGGAGCGAAGGCTCGTTCGGGTTCTGACCGATGTTGGTGCGGCGGATCGCCACGGTGACGATCTCCGCGCCCGAAGCCTGCACGGCCGCTCGCGTCTCCCCGAAATCCTTGTACTTGCCGGTGCCGACGAGAAGCCGGGAGCGGTACGCGCGTCCGGCGATGATGAGCGGGTCGTCGAGGCCGACGACGTGCGGATCGGTGATGGTATTCATGAACAGCCTGTCATTTCGAGGAGCGTTCAGCGACGAGCAATCTGCTGTTTGCAGTCATTTTTCAGCCGCCGCCTACCGCAACAACGATCTCGATCCGGTCGCCCGCAGCGAGGCGCGTCTCGTCGTGGCGGCTCCTGGGCACGATCTCTCCGTTTCGCTCCACGGCGACGCGCTTGCCCTGCAGAGTGAGCTCTCGCACGAGGTCGGCGACGGTGAGCGTGTCGTCGCAGCGATGGGGCGAGCCGTTGAGGACAATCGAAAGCACGGCGAAAAACCGCTAGCGGAGCGGACGAATATTCTAGCATTTTGGCGCCGGGCGACACCGAGGAATAGTTCGAGCATGGCCCCTTTCGGGTTTGGCGCCGCGCCCAACGGGCTACTGCCGGTAGCTCCGCAGCGCTGCGCGCAGGAAGCGGAGCTGCCGCTCGAAGCCCGAGCACGCGTCGCAAAAGAGAAGATGCAGGCGAATGCGCGCCCGCTCGGCGAACGGGACGTTCCCATCCTGCATCCGCGAGATCAGACGGCTCGCGTCCTTGCAAGAGATCAGTAGGCCCACGGCACTGTCACCTCGAGGCTCACGCGGCCCGTCCGGACGATGCGAACCAGTTTTGTTCCAGGCATTGGCGGAGCGCGATCCTGGCCCGGTACAGGATCACCCAGAGGTTGGTCGGTGTGATCGAGAGTTCCTTACAGATTTCCTCGCTCGTGAGATCCATCACTTCGCGCATCATGAACACGCGCGCCGTGTTCGGCGGCAGCTTATCGAGGCACATCTGCATCACGTCGAAGAATTGCAGCTGCGAGAGCGCGCTTTCCGGGTTGCCCCAGTCCGCCGGCGGGTTCTCCCAGTGACCGCTCTCGTCGAAGAGCGCGTCGAGGTCGTCGATCTGGCATTCCTCGTCGAGAGACGCGAGAACCGGCTCGCGGCGCTTGCGACGGATCACGTCGACGATCTTGTGCTTGAGGATCCCGGTGAGCCAGGTCTTAAGGCTCGACCTGCCGGAGAAGCCGCCCTCTCCCTGGAGTGCGGCGAGGAGCGTGTCCTGAACGACGTCCTCGGCGACGTCGTTGTCACGCAACTGCAGCACCGCCACGCGCAGCAGGTAGCCGCGATGGCTGTTGCAGCGCGAAGCGAAATCCGAATTGGTCATCGGGCCGGCTATCTTAGCAGAGGCGCTGCCGAGGTTTCCTTACGTCTTGAGCCGGTACCCGGTGCGAAAGATCCAGGCCACGACGACCATGAAGGTGGCGAGGAACACGAGCGTCATCGCGAGACTCACGCTCAGGCTCACATCGGCGATGTCGTAGAAGCTCCAGCGAAAGCCGCTTACGAGATAGACCACGGGATTGAACAGCGTGACCGTCTGCCAGACTGGCGGCAGCATGTCGATCGAATAGAAGCTGCCGCCGAGAAAGGTGAGCGGCGTGACGATCAGGAGCGGCACCATCTGCAGCTTCTCGAAGCCGTCGGCCCAGATGCCGATGATGAAGCCAAGCAGGCTGAAGGTCACGGCGGTGAGGACGAGGAAGAGCAGCATCCATGCCGGGTGCGCGACATGAAGCGGGACGAAAAGCGCAGCCGTGGCAAGGATGATGAGCCCGAGGATGATCGACTTGGTCGCCGCGGCGCCGACGTAGGCCATGACCGCCTCGAAATACGAGACCGGCGCGGAAAGCAGCTCGAAGATCGTCCCCGTGAAGCGCGGGAAGTAGATGCCGAACGAGGCGTTCGAGATGCTCTGCGTCAGGAGCGAGAGCATGATCAAGCCCGGCACGATGAAGGCGCCGTAGCTGATGCCTTCGACATTCTGGATACGCGAGCCGATCGCCGCGCCGAAGACCACGAAGTAGAGCGAGGTCGAGATCACGGGCGAGACGATGCTCTGCATGAGCGTGCGTCGCGTGCGGGCCATCTCGAAACGGTAGATCGCGCGAACGGCGTGGATGTTCATGGTCATGGCGCTTCCCTTACCAGGCTCACGAAGATCTCTTCGAGCGAGCTTTCGGTCGTCTGCAGATCGCGGAAGCGGATGCCGGCCGCGTCAAGGTCCTTCAGCAGCGCCGCGATGCCGGCCCTCTCGCCCTCTCCTTCGTAGGTGTAGACGAGATCGCCGCCGCCGTTCGCAAGCTCCAGCCGGTAGCCGGAGAGTCCGGGTGGAATGCTCGCGAGCGCGTGCTGCAGATGCAGCGTCACCTGTTTCTTGCCGAGCTTGCGCATCAGCTCCACCTTCTCCTCGACGAGGATCAGCTCACCCTTGCTGATGACGCCGACGCGATCGGCCATCTCTTCGGCCTCGTCGATGTAATGCGTGGTGAGGATGATGGTCACGCCGCTCGTCTGGAGGGTTCGCACGAGCTGCCACATGTCCTGCCGCAGGTTGACGTCCACGCCGGCGGTCGGCTCGTCGAGGAAAAGGACCTGCGGCTCGTGCGAAAGGGCCTTGGCGATGAGGAGCCGACGTTTCATCCCGCCCGACAGCGTGATGATCTTGCTGTCTTTCTTGTCCCACAGCGACAGCGCCTTGAGCACGCGCTCGATGTGGGCGTGGTCGGGAGGCTTGCCGAACAGTCCGCGGCTGAAGGAAACGGTGCCCCACACGGACTCGAAAGCGTCGGTGGTGAGTTCCTGCGGCACCAGCCCGATCATCGACCGCGCGGCACGGTAACCCGTGACGATGTCGTGACCGTCGACGAGAATCCTTCCCGAAGTGGGATTGACGATCCCGCAGATGATGCTGATGAGCGTCGTCTTGCCTGCGCCGTTGGGCCCGAGCAGCGCGAAGATCTCGCCGCGGCGAATTTCGAGGTTGATGCCCTTCAGCGCCTGGAAACCCGAGGCGTAGGTCTTGGAGAGATCGGATACCGAGATGATCGGCGGCGGCATGGGACGCGACGATAGCAGATGCCGCGGCCCGTGCAACACGCGCGTCCGATCAGGCGGGAATCAATCGCCGCCGTATCCCACGCTCTTCTGCATGGCCGCGCTGACGAAGGGCCGCGTCTTGGCCATCGCCGCCCATGGATCGCGCTTCATCTTGGCGAGCCGGGCCGGCACGTTCTTCAGGTTGAAGTGATCGAAGCGCACGTCGGCAGCAAGCTCCTCCCAGTCGATCGGCGTCGCCACCGGGGCGTTCTCTCTCGCGCGCAGCGAATAGGGCGCGACCGCGGTGGCGCCCTGGGTGTTGCGCAGGTAGTCAATGAAGATCTTGCCGGCGCGCGCCGACTTCGACGCGGCCGACGTGACGATGCGATCGGGCGCCGCCCGCGCGAGTCGATCGGCGATCGCCTTGGTGAATCCGCGCGCCGCTGCCCAGTCGAGCGTGGGCCGGATCGGCACGACGACGTGAAGCCCCTTGCCGCCGGTCGTCTTGAGAAATCCGGTGAGCCCGATCTCCTCGATGAGTTCGCGGCACGCGTGCACTACCGCGACGAGGTCCTTCCAAGCGACGTCGGGGCCGGGATCGAAGTCGAGGATGAGACGATCCGGGCAATGGAGTGCGCGCCTGCGCGCTCCCCAGGGATGTAGCTCCACTGCACCCCATTGCAGGAGTGCCACGATCGCGGCGACCGAGCTTGCGGAGAGATAGGTTGCGACTCCGCGCGCCTCGGGCGCTTCGAGGCGCGCGACGGCCGGGCCGACGCTGCGGTCCGCGTGCTTTTGGAAGAAACACTGCTTGCTCCAGCCGTCGGGACAGCGCAGAAGGGAGAGCGGTCGGTCGCGCAGATGCGGCAGCATTCGCGGGCCGACGGCGGCGTAATAGCGTGCGAGGTCGAGCTTCGACAAGCGCGCTTCCGGATAGAAGAGCTTGTCGGGATTCGAGATGGCGATGGCCGCCACCGTGGCGTCCGGTGGCTTTCGCGGGGGATACGGCACCGAACGGCGCCTCGCGTCAGCGACGGTCATGCGAACCCCGCTTCTGTTTAGCGCCGCCCGCAACTGCCGGACGCTCGCGCACCACTTCGCGCGCGTCCTTGTCCTCGCGCAGTCCCTGGAACGACGGATGCCGTAAGGTGCCGTCGCGCGTCCATTCGGTGAACGCGATCTCGGCGACGAGCTGCGGCTTTACCCAGTGCACGCCCCGGGCCTGCGCGCCGCGCGGCGGATCAGCGAACGGCGGGGTATCGCGCACGAGCTTGTCGAGCGCGCGCCGCACGCTGTGCAAGGTTTGCTCGTCGAAGCCCGTTCCCACCTTGCCCGAATAGCGCAGCGTCCCGTCGGGCGCGTAGACGCCGAGCAGCAGCGCTCCGAATTCGCTGCGCGCGCCCTGAGGATCGGTGAACCCTCCGATGACCATCTCCTGGCGCTGGCCGCATTTCACCTTCAGCCAGTCGCGCGTTCGCTCGCCGGCGCGATACGCGGAGTCGACGCGCTTGCAGATGATGCCCTCGAGGCCGCGCTTGCAGGCTTGCTGCAGGAACGCTGCGCCCGGGCCCTTTGCCTCGAAGCCGTAGCGCACGACTTCGCCGTCGCCGGAAACGACCCGGCGCAGCCACCGCTTGCGCTCTCGAAGCGCGACGCGCGAAAGATCGTAGCCATCGAAATGGACGAGGTCGAACACGAAATAGACGAGCTTCCCCGCCTCCGGATCGGCAAGGGCGTTCTGCAGCGCCTGAAAACTGGTCACGCCCCGGGCGTTCACCATGCACAGCTCACCGTCGATCCACGCGGACTGCACCGGCAGTTGCGCGGCCGCCTCGGCGACCGTGGCGAATTTCGCGGTCCAGTCCTTGCCGTTGCGCGAATAGGCGCGCGCGCTGCCGTGATCGATGCGGCAGAGGATGCGCACGCCGTCGTACTTCACTTCGTGCAGCCAGTCTTTTCCCGCCGGCACCGCATCGACCAGTGTGGCAAGCGCCGGCGCGAGCATCTTCGGCAGCGCCGCGCGCTTCGCGCCGGGAATTGCGCCGGGCAAGTTGGCAGCGACGTCGGCCATGGCGTGGGCGCGGAAGCTCACGGTGCCGGACGCCGGGCTGCGCGCGCACGCTTCCCTGCGATCTTCTCGAGGCTTTTGCCCGGGACGACGCTGTCGGGCTCGCGCTCGACCACGTCGCCGCGCGCTCCGCGTTGCGCGAACTCGTCGGCGTGCTTCACCAGCAGCCACGATTCCCTGTTTCCCGCATAGCGGCCGCCGCGCGTGCGCACCAGCGACCAGCCGCCGCGAAGCTTCTTTCCACGCAGCTCGAAATCGAGATGCCCGCGCGCGTAGGCTTCGCCTGGATCGCCACGCGGGATCCAAGTGCCGCGATCCCACAGCAGCACCGTTCCCGCGCCGTATTGCTCCTTGGGGATCACGCCTTCGAAGTCGCCGTACTCGAGCGGATGGTCCTCGACGTGCACGGCAAGCCGCTTCACCACCGGATCGAGGCTCGGCCCCTTCGGGATCGCCCAGCTTACGAGCGCGCCGCCGAGCTCCAGCCGGAAGTCGTAGTGGAGATTTCGCGCGGCGTGCTTCTGGATCACGAAGGCGAGCGCGCGCGACCTGCGGCGGCCGACGCGTCCGCGAGGCTCGGGCGTATGTCCGAAGTCGCGCTTTCTTCGGTACGCCTCGAGATTGCCTTTCGGTCGACGCGAGGCGGCCATGTCACGCTCGCTTGCGCTTGCGCGGGACGCTGTGCGCCGCCTTGCGCGAGCCGCCCTCGCTCTTCAGACTCTTCTTCAGCAGTTCGGCGAGATCGATCACCTCGGCGGTTCGCCGCGGCTCCTCCTCGCCGCGCTTCGGCTCGCTGATTTCCTTGGTCTGCCCGCGCTTGATCTTCTCCCGGATGCGCCGCTTGAGATCGTCGTGATAGCTATCCTTGAAAGCGTCGGGCTGCCAGTGATGGGCCATGTCGTCGATGAGCCGCTTCGCGAGCTCGACCTCCTTGGCCGTGACACCCGAGCCTTTCAAGCCGGCTTTCGGCAACGGCAATTCGGCTGGATCGCGCAGCTCCGCGGCGTAGCGCAGCGTATTGAGCATCAGCGCCCGGTCGAGCGGATAGACGACCGCGAGGTGCGGGGTCGTGCGAATGACCACCTGCGCCACCGCGACGCGCCCGGTTTCGCGCAGCGTCTCGCGCAGCAGCGCATAGACTTTCTCGCCGCGCTTGCCCGGCGCGAGGAAATACGGCGTGTCGTAAAATTGCGTAGAGATCTCCTGTGCCGGAACGAAGGCCTGGATGTCGATCGTCTGGGTCGCCTTCACGTTGGCCTGCTTGAAATCCTCGTCGGTCAGGACGACGTAGCGGTCCTTCTCGTATTCGTAGCCCTTGACGACGTCGCTCCACTTCACTTCCTTGCCGGTGCGCTTGGAGACGCGCTTGTAGCCGACCGGCGAGAGATCGCGCTTGTCGAGCATCGAGAATTCGAACTCGTGCCGCTCGGCCGCCGGATAGAGGGCAACCGGCACGTTGACGAGCCCGAACGAAATGACTCCTGTCCATAGGGATCGGGGCATGTCACCATGATGCATCCATGGCCCAAAGCCTGCCATCGGCCGCCGTCTCTTTTGCGATCGGACCGAGGCGCGAGTCGCGTAGGAGTACGGCCTACAACCTCCGGCTGGAACCGCATCCATTCGGCTGGAGTCGGAGCATTGGGTGGCAGAGGAGCGGATGACAACAAACGCGAGAGGCACGGGCGCACACCCTGACCCATTCTCCGATGCGCTGGTGCTCTTTGGCGGCACCGGCGACCTCGCCCGCAAGAAGATCTATCCCGCCTTGCTGGCGATGGTGGAACACGGGCGTCTGGACGTCCCGGTCGTCGCCGTTGCGCGCACGCCGATGGGAACGGAAGGTCTCCGCACCTTCGTGCGCGAGAGCCTGCGTGAGGCTGATGCGCATCGAGACGCGTTTGCCCGGCTGGCGCGCCTTCTCGACTACGTGCAGGGCGATTACGGCGACCCTGCCACCTTTCGCGCGCTGCGCCAGGCGTTGCGCACGAGCAAGCGTCCGCTCTACTACCTCGCCATACCTCCGGCCGCGTTCCCCGCCGTCATCGCGGAGCTGGAGCGATCGGGCAGCAACGAGGGCGCCCGCGTGGTCGTCGAGAAGCCCTTCGGGCGCGACCTCGCTTCCGCGCAGGCGCTCAACGCCACGCTGCACCGCGGCTTTCCCGAGGAGGCGATCTTTCGCATCGATCATTACCTCGGCAAGGAAGCGATCCAGAACCTTGCCTACTTCCGCTTCGCCAATTCCCTGCTCGAGCCGATCTGGAACCGCCATTACGTCGCCAGCGTCCAGCTCACGATGGCCGAGCGCTTCGGCGTCGAGGGACGCGGCGCGTTCTACGAGTCGGTGGGCGCGATTCGCGACGTGGTGCAGAACCACCTCCTCCAGGTCGCCGCGATTCTCGCCATGGAGCCGCCCAACGATCTCGATGGCGACGCGCAGCGCGACGAGAAGGCGAAGCTGCTGCGCTCGATGCGCCCGCTCGCGGAAGGCGACGTCGTGCGCGGGCAGTATCGCGGCTATCGCGCCGAGCAGGGGGTGGCCGCCAATTCGCAGGTCGAGACCTTCGCGGCGGTTCGCTTGCACGTCGACTCGTGGCGGTGGGCGGGCGTGCCATTTTTCATCCGCGCCGGAAAGCGTCTGCCCGTCACCGCGACCGAGGTCATCGTCGATCTGCGGCCGCCGGCACGGCATCTCTTCGAAGAGCCGATCGATCCGCACGCCAACTATGTGCGCTTCCAGCTCGGACCCGAGCGCGTTGCGATCGCGATCGGCGTAAAGACCAAAGCGCCGGGCACCGCCATGAAAGGTCGCGACGTCGAGCTCTACTGCTGCAAGGAGAGCGGCGAAGCCATGGATGCCTACGAGCGGCTCATCGCCGACGCGATGCGCGGCGACGGGATGCTGTTCGCACGCGAGGACGGAGTCGAGGCGGCATGGCGCGTCGTCGAGCCGGCATTGCGCGCGGGCTCTCCGGTACTCGAATACGAGCCGGGAAGCTGGGGCCCCGCCTCCGCGGAGGCGATGGTAAGCAGCACCGGCTGGCATGTCGCGTCGAGCGAGCCATCGCCGTGAAGAAGGATCGCTGCGGACGCTCGCGCAGGCGCAAAGACGCGGGTGGGCCGCATACGCTCGCGATCGACATCGGCGGCACCCACGTCAAGGCCTCCGTGCTCGACCGCGCGGGAAGCGAGACGACGAAGCACGTCGAAGTCGACACGCCGCACCCTGCGCTCCCTGCCATGGTGCTGTCGCTACTGGAGGAAATGCTGCGTTCGCTGCCCGCATTCGATCGCATTTCCGTCGGCTTTCCCGGCGTCGTGAAGCGCGGGCGTGTCATCACCGCGCCGAATCTCGGGACGACCTACTGGCACGAGTTTCCGCTCGCCGCGAGGCTCGAGCGGCGCTGGCGCAAGCCGGTGCGCATCCTGAACGATGCCGAAGTGCAGGGGTTCGGCGTGATCCGCGGCAAGGGACTCGAATGCGTGCTGACGCTCGGCACCGGCTTCGGCAGCGCGGTGTATCGGGACGGAGACCCCATGCCGCACCTCGAGCTGGGGCAGCACCCAATCTGGAAGAGCAAGACCTACGACCAATATCTCGGCGCTGCGGCGCTGAGGAAGAAAGGCGTGATGCGGTGGAACCGGCGGGTGGAACGGATGCTGGCGATCGTGCGCACGCTCCTCAATTACGATCATCTTTATCTCGGCGGCGGTAACGCGGCCAAGATCGACTTCAAGCTGCCTCGCGACGTGACCGTCGTGTCCAACGAAGCCGGTATCACCGGAGGCGTCCGCCTCTGGGATCGGCGCTTCGATCGACTCTTCGAGTGATCGGCAAGCTTCGCGGAAGACTGACATGAGGACCCAAGCTCGCTTGTGGAAAGCCAGAACGCATCGCCTGCACCGCACCTCGCTCGCGCCGGCGCTGCTCGAGAAAATGGACGCGTACTGGCGCGCAGCCAATTATCTGTCGGTCGGGCAGATCTACCTCTACGACAATCCGCTGCTCAGGCGTCCGCTGCAGCTCGAGCACGTCAAGCCGCGCCTGCTCGGGCATTGGGGCACGACGCCGGGGCTCAACTTTGTCTACGTGCATTTGAATCGCATCATCAAGGAGCACAACCTCAACATGATCTTCGTGACCGGCCCGGGACACGGCGGGCCGGGCCTGGTCGCGAACACCTATCTCGAGGGGACCTACAGTGAGTTCTACCCCGAGGTCTCGCGCGACGAAGCGGGCATGAAGCGATTGTTCACGCAGTTCTCCTTTCCGGGCGGCGTCCCCAGTCACGTGGCGCCCGAAACGCCGGGTTCGATCAACGAAGGCGGGGAGCTCGGCTACTGCCTCGCACATGCGTTCGGCGCGGCTTTCGACAATCCCGATCTCGTCGTCGCCTGCGTGATCGGCGACGGCGAAGCAGAGACCGGGCCGCTCGCGACGGCTTGGCACTCGAACAAGTTTCTGAACCCCGTCTCCGACGGCGCGGTGCTGCCGATCCTGCATCTGAACGGCTACAAGATCGCAGGCCCCACGGTCCTCGCGCGCATTCCGCGCGGCGAGCTGGAGGATCTTCTGCGCGGATACGGCTACGCGCCGCGCTTCGTCGAAGGGGAAGAGCCGAAGAAGATGCACCGGCGCATGGCCACGGCGCTCGACGCCAGCATCGCCGAGATTCGACGCATCCAGCACCATGCCCGCGAGCACGGCTTCGACGGGCGCCCGCGCTGGCCGATGATCGTGCTCGCGAGCCCGAAGGGCTGGACCGGGATCAAGGTCGTCGACGGGCAGCAGATCGAGGGCACGTTTCGGGCGCACCAGGTGCCGATCGCCGATTTCGCCGCCAAGCCCGAGCATTTGAGGATGCTCGAGCGCTGGATGAAGAGCTACCGGCCCGAAGAACTCTTCGATGCCGACGGCAGGCTCATGCCGGAGCTCGCGGCGCTTGCACCGGGGGGGGATCGGCGCATGGGAGCGAATCCGCACGCCAACGGCGGGCGGCTGCTGCGCGAGCTGAAGCTCCCCGATTTTCGCAAGTACGCGGTGTCGGTTCCGTCGCCCGGCAAGGTCAAGGCCGAAGCCACGCGCGTGCAAGGGCGCCTCGTCCGCGACGTGCTGCGCGCCAACGTCGAGGCGCGCAACTTCCGCGTATTCAGCCCGGACGAGACCTCATCGAACCGCTGGAACGCGGTGTTCGAGGTGACCGATCGCTGCTCGACCGCGGAGGTGGTCCCCGGGGACGACCACGTCGGCCCCGACGGGCGCGTGATGGAAATGCTGAGCGAGCACCAGTGCGAGGGATGGCTCGAAGGCTATCTCCTGACCGGGCGGCACGGCCTTTTCAACTGCTACGAAGCCTTCGTCCACATCGTCGACTCGATGTTCAACCAGCACGCCAAGTGGCTCAAGGTCTGCCGCGACATTCCATGGCGCCGCTCGATCGCGTCACTGAACTACGTGCTGAGCTCGCACGTCTGGCAGCAGGACCACAACGGCTTCAGCCATCAGGATCCGGGCTTCATCGATCACGTCGTGAACAAGAAGAGCGACATCATCCGCGTCTACCTGCCGCCCGACGCCAACACGCTGCTCGCCGTGACCGATCGCTGCCTGCGCAGCAAGGACTGCATCAACGTCGTCGTCGCAGGCAAGCAGCCCGAGCCGCAATGGCTCGATATCGATGCCGCCGTCGGGCACTGCGCGCAGGGCATCGGCATCTGGACGTGGGCGAGCAATGACGCGGGCGGCGAACCCGACGTCGTGATGGCTTGCGCCGGCGACGTGCCGACGATGGAAACGCTGGCTGCGGTGGAAATCCTGCGGCGCTTCTTCCCCGAGCTCAAGGTGCGGGTGGTCAATGTGGTCGATCTCATGACGCTGCAGCCGCGCGAAGAGCATCCGCACGGCCTCGTTGACGAGGAGTTCGATGCGCTTTTCACGAAGGACAAGCCGATCATCTTCGCCTACCACGGCTATCCGTGGCTCATCCACCGCCTCACCTACCGGCGCACCAATCACGACAGCCTGCACGTGCGCGGCTACAAGGAAGAAGGAACGACCACCACGCCGTTCGACATGGTCGTGCTCAACGATCTCGACCGCTTCCATCTCGCGCTCGACGTGATCGCGCGCGTTCCGGGCCTCGATGCGCACGCCGATTCCGCGAAGGCATTTCTGCACGAGCGGCGGGACGCGCACAAGCGCTATGTGCGCGAGCACGGCGAGGACATGCCCGAGATCAGGAACTGGCAGTGGGGAGTTGCCGCACCGGAATGAACCCGTTCCGGCGGGCTCGGCGCGCGCTCTTCCGCGCGACGCGGCGGCTCAGTGATGCCGCTTGAAGAACTGCACGTCGCGCTCGTGCTGCTTCGCGGCCGCGAGCGTCTTGAACGTGCCGAGGTTGCGGCGGCGCCCGGTGCGCGGGTCCCGCTTGATCGAGAAGAGGCGATATTCTCCGGATCTGAGTTTCCTGATCATGGCGTTGGCTCCACGTCGATCAGCGAGCGCTGGCTTTAGCGGGCGCCGGATATAGGTCGCCCTTCTCGAAGTTATCGAGCGCAAACTCCCAGCACAGCAGCTTGTCGATCACCGCGCTCACGTAATCGGCGCGCCGGTTCTGGTAGTCGAGGTAGTAGGCGTGCTCCCAGACGTCGCAGGTGGCGAGCGCCTTTTGCCCGGTGATGAGCGGCAGCTCGGCGTTGGCCGTCTTCATGATGCGCAGCTT
>DATJWL010000203.1:0-7179 GCA_035501215.1 Casimicrobiaceae bacterium | reverse complement strand
CTGCCAGTTCACCTGCGTCGCTGTCTTGGCTTCGAAGTCGGGCAGGGGACCGAGCTTCGGGCCCTCCTTGCTCCACGGCCAGGAAGGCGAAGTCACCCACGACGGGAGCCAGCTCGACAGGGTTGCGCACCCGCACACGAGGAGCGAAGCCGCGCCGGCCGCAAGCGCGCACCGGACACAGCTACGGAGAGCGCTCGGCACGATCATCCCGTCACTTGGACGCTGCTGTCGGAGGGGTGACCGGAGCGCTCGCCGCGGGCGTGCCCGCCGCGGGAGTGCCCGCAGGCGACGCGCCCGCCTCCGGGGCCAGCGGTCCGCCGAGAGCATCGAGCTTCGCCTGCACGTAGGGCCGATAGGTCGATTTCGCGTCGAGCTTGGTGAAGGCCGTCTGATAGGCCTGTCTCGCCTCCGCGCGCTTGCCCGCCGCCGCAAGAATATCGCCCTTCAGATCGGCATACAGCGGCGCGAAGGCGTCGTCCGTCTTCGCGTCGAGCGTGCGCAGTGCGTCGTCGTAGGCCTTCTCGTCGAGCAGCACTTGCGCGAGCCGGAACCGCGCCACCGCCTTCAGCTCGTCCTCGCTAGAGTGATCGATGGTCCATTGCAGCTGCGTCTTGGCGCCGGCCTTGTCGCCGGCATCGTAGAGCAGCTTCGCGTAAAGAAGCGCGGCGCGCGGCGCATACGCGGTGCCGCTGAACTGCGTCACGAGTTGCGCAGCGGGATCCTTCGCCTTGGCGGGATCGTTTGCGTGCGCAGCCTGGCTCACCGCCTGGTACAGCACGCTCGCCTTTTCCGACTGGTTCCCTTGGTACCAGCGCCAGCCTTGCACGCCGATGACGATGATGGCAACCGTGGTGACGGCGGCGCTGACGTACTTGCCGTACTGCGCCCACCACGCCTTCAGGTCTTCGATCTGTTCCTGCTCTTCGAGATCGTAAACAGCCATGTCCGGTCCTTGCCCAGAAGCCGCCTGAAAGCGCGGCACATGAATAACGCTCCCGCCCAGGCTGCCGGCGGGAATATATCAGCGATCCCTTCCTAGCGTCCCGCCATCAACCGCGCCGCGAGTTCCTCCGGCGGCAGCGCGGCCTGCTCGCCGGGCTCGCGCAGCGGCTTCACCGCCACGCGGTTGGCCGCGGCTTCCTCGTCGCCGACGATGAGCGCGAAGCGCGCCCCGCTCGCGTCCGCGCGTTTCATCTGCGCCTTGAACGTTCCCCCGCCGACGTTGAGCACGATGGCAAGCCCGGCATCGCGCAGCGTCTCGGCTACCCGTCGAGCGAGCGCGCCCGCCGCTTCGCCCGCATGCACGACGTAGGCGAGAGGTGCGCGCGACGCTCTGCTCGCGGCGCCTTGCAGCAGCAGGACGAGCCGCTCGAGGCCGACGGCAAATCCGCACGCCGGGGTCGGCTCGCCTCCGAGCTGCGAGAACAACCCATCGTAACGGCCGCCGCCCGCCACCGTCCCCTGAGCCCCGAGCTTGTCCGATTGCCATTCGAACACGGTGCGGTTGTAGTAGTCGAGGCCGCGCACGAGGCGCGGATTGACTTCGAACGCCACGCCGGCTTCGGCCAGCAGCCCCTGCAGGTCCTCGAAGTGCCGGCGCGACTCGGAATCGCGATCGAGGAGATCGGCGAGCTTCGGCGCTCCCGCGATGAGCGTCTGCATGTGCGGGTTCTTGCTGTCCAGGATCCGCAGCGGATTCGTCGTGAGACGCCGCTTCGAGTCCGTGTCGAGCTCTTCGACGTGCTTCCCGAAGTAGTCGACGAGCGCATTTCTGTGCTTCAGGCGCTCGTGCGGATCGCCGATCGAATTGATCTGCAGCGACATGCCGGAGAGCTCGAGGCGCATCCACAGCCGTGCCAGCATGACGATCTGTTCCGCGTCGACGTCCGGACCCGGAAAGCCCAGCGCCTCGACGTCGAGCTGATGGAACTGACGGTAGCGCCCCCTTTGCGGGCGCTCGTGCCGGAACATCGGCCCCGAAGTCCACACGCGCTGCGGCCGCTCGTAGGTAAGGCTGTGCTCGATAGCCGCACGCACGATGCCGGCAGTGGCTTCCGGACGCAGGGTCAGGCTTTCTCCATGGTCGTCGAAGGTGTACATCTCCCTTTCGACGATGTCGGTCGCGTCGCCGATGCTGCGTACGAAAAGAGGCGTGGGCTCGACGATCGGCACGCGGAGGTTGCGATATCCGTATTGCACGAACGTCTCGCGTGCAGCGTCCTCGGCGCGCTCCCACAGCGGCGCCTCGTCGGGCAGCACGTCGTTCATGCCGCGAACGGCCTGGATCGTCGCCACCGCCATTGCTCAGCCGATCGCCTTGACGGCGATCGATTTCTTTTCGCGCTTCAAATGCGCTGCAGGCGGCTCATCGCCGTAGGTCGCGCGCACGTAGTCGGCGACAATCTGCTGGAATTCCTCGGCGATGCGCGCGCCCTTGAGGGTCACCGTCTTCTCGCCGTCGACGTACACCGGCGCGACCGGAATCTCGCCGGTCCCCGGCAGGCTGATGCCGATGTTGGCCATCTTCGATTCGCCCGGGCCGTTGACCACGCATCCCATCACCGCGACGCTCATGGCCTCCACGCCCGGATAGCGCTCGCGCCACGAGGGCATTTGCGCGCGCAGGTAGGTCTGGATCTTGTCTGCCAGCTCCTGGAAGAAGCTGCTCGTCGTGCGCCCGCAACCGGGACAGGCGGTGACGAGCGGGGTAAAGGAGCGCAGACCCATGGTCTGCAGCAGCTCCTGCGCGACCACGACCTCCCGCGTGCGATCGCCGTCGGGCTGCGGCGTGAGCGAGACGCGAATCGTGTCGCCGATGCCCTGCTGCAAGAGCACTGCCATCGCCGCGGTCGAGGCGACGATGCCCTTCGAGCCCATGCCTGCCTCGGTGAGTCCCAGATGCAGCGGGTAATCGCAGCGGCGGGTGAGCTCGGCATAGACCGCGATCAGGTCCTGCACGTCGGAGACCTTGCACGAGAGGACGATGCGATCGCCGGGCAGCCCCAGCTCCTCGGCGCGGCGGGCGCTTTCCAGCGCGGAGACGATCAGCGCCTCGCGCGTGACGTGCGCGGAATCGCGCGGCTCGGGCGATTTCGCGTTCTCGTCCATCATGCGCGCGAGGAGTTCCTGGTCCAGGCTTCCCCAGTTGACGCCGATGCGGACCGGCTTCTGCCAGCGCAACGCCTGCTCGATCAGCGTCGCGAACTGCAGGTCGCGCTTCGAGCCTTTCCCGACGTTGCCCGGGTTGATGCGGTACTTGGCGAGCGCCTCGCCACAGGCCGGCTGCTCCGAGAGCAGCTTGTGACCGTTGTAGTGGAAGTCGCCGATCAGCGGGACGGTGCAACCAAGTTGCTCGAGGCGCTCGCGGATGTGCGGGACCGCCTGCGCAGCCGCAGCGGAGTTCACGGTGACGCGCACCAGCTCCGAGCCCGCGTCCGCGAGCGCCTTCACCTGGGCGACGGTTGCCGCGACGTCCGCGGTATCGGTGTTGGTCATCGACTGCACGACGATCGGCGCGCCGCTTCCGATCGCCACAGGACCAACGGCCACGCGCCGCGTGGGGCGGCGCCGGATGGTCGAATCTTCTGCCTTATTCATGGCTCGATTACAACAAGCGCAGCCGCGCGACGTTTTGCCGCGTATAAGGAGCGAGATCGACCGGTTTGCCTTGATACGTCACCCAGACCGCGGAAGCATTGCCGATGACGATGTCGAAGGGCGCGGCGCCGCGGATCGCCTGCTCGGAACCGGCGGACATGAGGCGTGCGATGAGCACCTGACCGTCGCGATCGCGGACCTCGGTCCACGACGGGCCGCCATAAACGAGCTGCAGCGGCGCCGATCCGCTTGCGGCCGCCGGCGCGGTCTGCGCATCGGCAGGCGTCGTCGTCGTTGTGGCGGCGACCGCACCTTCCGGCGTTGAAACAGCGGCCTCCATGGCCGATGACTGCATCGGCTGCGCTGCCGGCGCAGGCTCGGCCTTCGACATGTCGGCCAGCGGGTTGGACAAAGGCGTGCTCGATGTCGCGGCCGGCGCAACGACAATGGCTGCAGTCTCGGCTTTTGCCGCCGGTGCGCGCGCCGTTTCGCCCGGCTTCCCCAGCCCGCCGCGATACCACTCGTAACCGGCGGCCGCGACGACACAGGCAACCAGCACCAGGGGGATTATCCAGCGCGCCAGTCCCGGTTTGCCGTTTTCCCTCGAGGGCAGTTCGGCGATCATCGTGCCGGTCGATTGCAGCGCCGGGGCGTTGAGCGCGGGGGCGTGACTCGCATCGGGCATGAGCGCGAGCAGGTCGTCCGCGTCGAGGTTGAGAAGGCGCGCATAGTTGCGAAGGAAGCCGCGCGCGAAGGTCCGGCCGGGGAGGTGCGCGAAGTCTTCGTCTTCCAGCGCCCTGACCTGACGCGGGGCGAGCTTCAACTGCTGCGCCGCCTGGTCGAGCGACAGGCCCGCCGTCTCGCGTGCGGCTTTCAGGCGCGCGCCCGGGCCGACAACGGGCGGCGCCGAAGCCATCTGGTTGTGGGCTTCGAGTGCGGTCATTCGCACTTCTCCGTCGCGATCGCCTTGGTCTCCGGAGCGTTCGGATAGCGATTGCGCAACTGCGACACGTAGGAGAGCTCGGCCTGACGATCGCCGAGCTTGCGCTCGACGCACATGCCGAGCAAGAGGCCTTCGGGCGGCGGGTTGGTGGTCAGCATCACGCCCTTGATCCAGCCGCGCGCGGTTTCGTACTGGCCGTCGCGGTACGCGATCTGCGCCAGCCCGTAGCTCGCGAACGCGTTGCCGGGCTGCGCGACGAGCGCGCGGCGGAAATAGTTCTCGGCCGCGCGCAAGTCGCCCAGGGCCTGCGCGCAGCGGCCCGCGTTGACGAGCGCAATCTCGGGCGACCGGTACAAGGGATCCCGCGCCGCCGTCTCGAATTCGCTCAGCGATTCGCGCACCCTGTTGTGGGTGCACAGGTACCAGCCCCAGTTCTGATGAAAGTCGGATTCGCCCGGCGCGAGCTGCAGGGCGCGCGCGAAGTTCTGCTCGGCCTTGGCGTCCTCGCCGATCGTGGCGTAGACGAGTCCATAAACGTTGTACGCCGGCGCGTATCCCGCGTCGAGCGCGACCGCACGATTCAGCTCGTCGAGCGCGATGTCCATCTGCCCGCGTTCGTAATAGCCGGTGGCGAGCTCGGTGTGGAGTTGCGCGCGCACAATCGGGCTCGCCGGCTGCTGTTGCGGAGCGACGATGGGACGCGGCGGCTCCGGCTCGGGCGGCTTGCTCGCGCATGCGGCGAGAAGCGCCAGCGCGAAGAGCACGGCGGCCCGGGTCGCGGACGGGAAGCGAACGGTCGACGTCACGGTGCCCTCCGGTCAGGCGCTCAGCTCGGAGCGGGGACGGCGTGGATGCGCCGCCAGCGCCGCTTGGTCCGATCCTGTACCTGTCCTGCCAGCTGGCCGCAGGCGGCGTCGATGTCTTCCCCGCGAGTCTTCCGGATCGTCGCCACAAACCCTGCATCCTGCAGCACCCGCTGGAACGCGAGGATCGCGGAGCGCGCGCTGGTCGTGAACTCGGTCGCGGGGAAAGGATTGAACGGGATCAGGTTGAACTTACACGGCACGTCGCGCACGAGCGCAGCGAGCTCGTGCGCCTGCGCGGGAGCGTCGTTGACCCCGTCGAGCATCACGTACTCGAAGGTGACGAAATCGCGCGGCGCCTTCTCGATGTAGCGCACGCATGCGGCAAGGAGCTCCCGAATCGGATGCTTGCGGTTGATCGGCACCAGCGTGTCGCGAAGCGCGTCGTTCGGCGCGTGCAGCGACACCGCGAGCGCGACGGGGCATTCGTCGCGCAGGCGGTCGATCCAGGGGACGAGCCCCGAGGTCGACAGCGTGACGCGGCGTCGCGACAGGCCGTACGCATCGTCGTCGAGCATGATGCGCATGGCCGCGACGACATTGTCGAAATTCGCCAGCGGCTCGCCCATCCCCATCATTACCACGTTGGTGATCGGATGGCGCCCGTGCTCGACCCACGGCGCGCTGACGCCGTCGGCAAGAAGCGCGCGATCGGCGTACCAGAGCTGACCGATGATTTCGCCCGTGGAAAGGTTGCGGTTGAATCCCTGCTTGCCGGTCGAGCAGAACGCGCAGTCGAGCGCGCATCCCGCCTGCGACGAGATGCACAGCGTGCCGCGATCGTCCTCGGGGATGTAGACCGCTTCGATGGCGTTGGCGCCGCCGACGTCCAGCAGCCATTTGCGCGTGCCGTCGCCGGCGCTCGTATCGCGCACGACGGTGGGCCCGCGGATCTCCGCATCGAGGGTGAGCGCGGTGCGGGTCGACTTGGCGAGATCCGTCATCGCATCGACGCGGTCGGCGAGGTGCTGGTGAATCCAGCGCAGCGTCTGCCGGGCGCGGAAAGGCTTCTCGCCCCGCTCGGCGAACCATGCGGTCAGGGCCGCCCGGTCGAAATCGAGGAGGTTGACCTTTTCCATCACCGGCTGTGAATCTCCAGCGTCGGGAAGAAATACGCGATTTCGACCCTGGCGGTCTCTGCGCCGTCCGATCCGTGCACGGCGTTCGCGTCGATGCTGCGAGCAAAGTCGGCGCGGATGGTTCCCGGGGCGGCCTGCTTCGGATCCGTCGCCCCCATCAGGTCGCGGTTCTTGGCGATTGCGTTCTCGCCTTCCAGCACCTGGATCATGACCGGGCCCGAAGTCATGAACGTGACGAGGTCGTTGAAGAACGGGCGCCCGCGGTGCACCGCGTAGAAACCCTCAGCGTCGGGCCGTGCGAGCCAGGTCATCTTGGCCGCGACGATCCTGAGTCCCGCCCGCTCGAAGCGCGAGTAGATCTCGCCGATGACGTTCTTCGCCACTGCGTCCGGCTTGATGATCGACAGAGTGCGTTCCACGGCCATGCGGCAAACTCGGCGGGCGGTCGAGCGCCACCCCGACAAGTCGAGTAAATTCAACATTATAACACTCGCTCACTGGCCCTACGGAACTCGCATCGCGCGCGCGAAAGGGTGTCCGAGTCTGCGGACGATCGTCGCGTGACGAAGGGGCCACCGCCTCCATCTGCCGTAGCAGATGGCTCGCGCGACTTAGGAGGTCATCCCGAGCGCTCTGGGCAGCACCAGCGTGAGCCACGGCCAATAGGTCACGATGACCAGGAAGACCAGCATCGTCA
>DATJWL010000202.1:0-50819 GCA_035501215.1 Casimicrobiaceae bacterium | reverse complement strand
CAACGTGCTGTTCACCCGCGCGTCGGTGTCGGGCATCATCGACTTCGGCTTCGCCGCCACCGATTTCCTGGGCTACGATCTCGCCATCGCGGTCAACGACTGGTGCGTCGTTCAGGAAGGCGACGACGCGGGCGCGCTCATCCCGGAGCACGCGCGCGCGATGACCGACGCGTATCGTCGCGAACGCCCGATGAGTCCCGACGAGTGCGCGCAGTGGCCCGCGCTGCTGCGCGCCGCCGCGTTGCGCTTCTGGCTGTCGCGCCTGTACGACCTGCACCTTCCGCGTCCCGGCGAGCTCACGCACGCGCACGATCCGGCGCACTTCGAGCGCATTCTGCGCGCTCGCGCCGGCGAACCTTCGCGCTGGCCGCTGCCGGCGGGACCGACATCGTGAGCGACGTTCCGCGCGAGTTCGTGTTCACGCGCTATCCCTGGCGCCAGGGGTGGTCGTGGCTGCGCACCGCGTACAACATGTTCAAGCAGCACCGCGCGCCGTGGGTGCTGCTCGTGTTCAGCTACTTCTTCCTGCTGCTCGTCCTGCGCATGATCCCGGTCGTCGGGCCGTACGTCATGACCGTGATGAAGCCCGTGTTCGCCGTGGGCCTGCTTGCCGCGGCGTGGAACCAGGAGCGCGGCGGCACGCCGGCGCTGCGGCATCTGTTCGAGGGCTTCAAGGCGAACAAGTGGGCGCTGCTTGCGATCGGCGTGTTCTTCGTCGCCGGCATCACCCTCGCCGTGCTCGCGTCGTCCCTCGTCGACGGCGGCAAGCTCCTCGATCTCATGTCCAACAGCGCATCGCTCACCGAGGAGCAGCTCGCCGCGGGACTGGCCGATCCCGCCTTGCAGTTCGGCATGCTGTTCTCCGCTCTTCTGTCGCTTCCGATCGTGATCGCGACCTGGTGGGCGCCGGCGCTGGTCGTGTTCCAGGATGCCGGCGCCACCGCCGCGCTCGCGGTGAGCCTGCGCGCGGCGCTCGCCAACTGGAAGGCGCTGGTGGTCTACGCCCTCGGCGTGTTCTTCTACGGCGGCGTCATTCCCGCCGTCGCGTTCGCGCTGCTCGCCCTCGTGCTGCCCACGCAGGCGATCGCGGTGCTCGCGGTCGCGCTCCTGCTGCCGTACTCGCTGTTCTTTGCCGCCACCCTGCACGTGTCCGACTATGTGAGCTATCGCGACGTGTTCCACGCCAACGAGACGCTCGCGCCGCTGTCGCGCGGCCCCTGACCCGCTCGTCCCATGCCCGACCCGGGCCCGGCACCGCAGCACGCGCTCCTCGACAAGTGGCTCCCGGGCCTCGGGCAGCTCCTGCCTTATCCCAAGGGTGCGCTGCGAGGCGACGCGACCGCGGCGCTGTCCGTGTGCGTCGTGCTCATCCCCTCCGTGCTCGCGTACGCCGAGCTCGTGGGGTTGCGTCCCGAGGCCGGCCTGTATGCCGCCCTCGCCTCGATGGTCGTCTATGCGCTGTTCACTTCCACGCGCCGCGTGATCATCGGGCCCGACACGACCATCGCGCTCCTCGCGGGCTCGGTCATCGTGCCGCTGGCGGCGGGCGATCCCACGCGCGCGGCCGCCCTCGCCGCCGCGCTCGCTCTGATGACCGGCGTGCTGCTCGTCGTCGCGGGGCGCGTCGGCTTCGGGGATGTCGCCGATCTGCTGTCCACACCGGTGCTTGTCGGCTATGCCGCCGGCGCCGCCCTGATCCTCATCGGCACGCAACTGCCTTCGCTGCTCGGCGTCGCGCTGCCGCGCGACGCGTTCTTCCTGCGCGTGTTCGACGCCATCGCCGCGCTGCCGAAGGCGAACCCGTACACGGCGGTGCTCGGCTTAGGCCTCGTCGCATTGATGATCGCGCTCGCCCAGTTCACGCCGCGCGTGCCGGCCGCGCTGGTGGCCTGTGCGATCGCGATCGCCACCTCGCAGGCGCTCGACCTCGGCGCGCGAGCGGTCGTCCACCTCGCGCCGCTGAAAGCGTCCATCCCAGCGCCTTCTCTGCCGACCATCGCCGTGCTCGACCTGCAAGCGCTCGCGCCCGGCGCCATCGCGCTCGCCTTTCTCGTGTTCGCCGAGGGCATCCTCATCGCGCGCGCGCTGGCCGCCAAGTACCGCGAAGCCGTCGATCCCGACCACGAGCTGGTCGCGCTCGGGGCGGGCAATCTCGCGTCGGGCCTCGTGAGCGGCTTTCCCGTGGGCGCGACCACGTCGCGCTCGGTCACCGCCGACGCGAGCGGCGCGCAGACGCAACTCACGCAATGGATCGCCGCCGCGCTGCTCGTCGTCTTCGTCCTGTTCGTGACGCCGTGGCTCGTCGTGCTGCCGCGGGTGGCGCTTTCCGCAATCCTCATCGCAGCGGGGATTCGCCTGGTCGACATCGGCGAGTGGAAGTCGCTGTTCCGACTGGACCGACGCTCCTTCCTGCTGGCGGGTGGCGTCGCGCTCGGAGTGCTCGTGCTTGGGGTGCTGCCCGGCGTGCTGCTGGGCATCGGCCTCTCGCTCGCGCGCATCCTGCTTGAAGTCGCGCGTCCGCGCGACGCGATCCTGCGCCGCCTGCCCACCGATCGCCGCTTCCACGACCTGGCCGACGACGAGGGCGGCGCGAGCACGCCCGCCGTGCTCGTATACCGGCTGTACGCGCCGATATTGTTCGCGAACGCGCGCTACGTGGCCGACCGCCTGCGTACGCTGGCCGCGTCGGCGAAGCCGCCGCTGCGCTGCATCGTGCTCGACATGCAGGCCGTTT
Source organism: Casimicrobiaceae bacterium (assembly GCA_035501215.1). Taxonomy (GTDB): domain Bacteria; phylum Pseudomonadota; class Gammaproteobacteria; order Burkholderiales; family Casimicrobiaceae; genus PALSA-1003. The sequence goes on along the minus strand of DATJWL010000202.1, from coordinate 48,085 downwards.
CGCACATCGACGTGACCGCGCTCGCCGTGCTGCGCGACCTGCATGAGGAGCTGGAGACCGGCGGCATCGACGTGCGGTTCGCACGCGCCAATCGACCGCTGCGCGAGCAGCTTTTGCGCTGGATCGGCGACGAGGGACTCGGGAAGGAGCGGTTCTTTCCGTCGGCGTCAGCGGCCGTGGACGATTTCCTGGCGACGAGGCCGAGGAAGGGAAAGTAGCGGCAGCGTCAGAAGTTGACGGTTGTCCACGGCAACGCCTGCGACGCGTCGAAGGGGGTCATTCCCGAAAAATCGTATTCCCCGCCACTAGGTGCAAAGCAGGTATGGGAGGCCTTCGGCTGGATGCGGCGTTTGCCGAAAGAGGTAACGAGGCGCCCGGATCGTGCCGCCGCGCCGTCCGCAACTGATTTTGGATCCATGCCCCGCGCTGCGGTGTCTCCGACTTCGCGATGCCAGAAGAAGAAATATTCCCAATACAAACCGCGGCCCTCCAGTACCTTGCAGGAACGCGTGTAGCCATCCTTCTCGTCGAACGCGAATTCCTCGGGCTGAATGGTCCAGTCCGAGTCGGAGATTCCATCGTGGAACACCGTGGCCGTAAGGTCGTTCAGATCAGCAAGGAACGCGAATCGGGCGAATTCGCCTGCGCGCAGGAGTGGAAGCGCGATCATCGGGGCGGTCGCGTCCTTGTAGCCAGGAAGCGTCTGACCGAACCCGACCCCAACGTTGTTCACATATATCGGCGCGCTAACGCCCTTATAAGGCAGCTGATGGTATTGCCTGTCGCCCGTGTCGTCGTAGACGTAGTCGGTAACATTCAGGGCGGCCATGAAGTTCGGCTCGGAGACGTTCTTGGTGCTCACGACGATCGCATCGTCTTCGGCTCCGAGCTTACCGCGAAACACGGCTTGCAGCACCAGATCGCTGGAGTTAAGCGGGATGTTCCCGTTCTTGAATTCGAACTCAAAGAGTGTCGGCACTGACTTGATATCGCCCTGCGCGATGTCGATCTGCTCGGAGACAACAATCTCTTCGTCGGGCAGCCTGCAGCCGTTTCCCTTGAAATCGGGTCCGCCGTACTCTCCGGCCAGACTCGCCTCGTAACAATCGTTCACGTGGTATCTCGCGACGAGCAACAGCTTTCCGGCACCGATGTCTTCGTTCGGCGTCGTATTCTTGAGCCTCATCCTGACTTTACCGAAGCCGCAAGCGCTTGGGTTCTGGCATCCTTGCGTGTTCGTGTCGGCGATCGCATAAATGCCTTCGTATGGCGGCGTGATCTCCATATCGCCGCGGAAGAAATAATTGATGAAGCCGGCGGAGTAGCCGACCGCTCGCGGCAGCAGGTAAACGTGGTCATACGCGAATGTAAATCGATTCACGGTCCAAGGCGGGTTCGCGTTCGGAGAGTAATCGGCGAAGTCGGGGGTGAATATCGACCAGCTTGCGGCATAGGGATTGGGCATCGGCGCGCCACCGCGAAACTTATCGATCACAGTGCTGGGGCGGAACGTGACAGTCCGGGAAAAATCGACGTTTCCGCACGCGGGAATTGCTCCGTTGCACAGACTAGCGACCGTTTGCTCGTATGGCGCGCCCAGATCGGGCGGGCTCTGATCCATCGTACCGTCGCTCAGGAAGTTCGTGCTCGTGAAATCGGCCATCCCCTTCCCGCCGTTCGTCCAGAACATGCGGGGGAGGGTCAAGATGCTCGATTCAGTCGGGTCCGTACCGTATATGGGGGCGTAGCCGTCCAGCGGAAGTTTCTGCCCGTATGTATTCGTCAGATCGAGAGTCCAACTCTCATAAACGCTTGGATTCCGGATCAGCGCGTAAGCCGCGCATGCCAGCGTTCCAAGCTGGTCGTCGGGGGAAATGTCCGAGCAATAGTTGTCGACGTCGCGGTCCGAGACATGCGCATCGTTCCTCACATGCTGCGGCTGAGCCATGTCCTGAATGTGATGAATGATGCGGCCCATGGTTTCGAAGGTGCGACCGGCCGATTTCTTTCTTTTGTTGCCATCACGATTCGTCAGTGCGTCGAAGTAGTAATTCTTGAGATCCAGATATGAGAATTCCTGCGCCGGAATCTGAGTCTTCGCGGATGTACCCAACGTCCAATCGGGAGACGACGTCGAAGCCTTGCCGATCTCAACCCCCAAGATTCCGGCCAATGGATAGTGTGCAGGATCGATGTGCAGCGCGCTTCCGTCCCGCGGATCGAAGAAATGGTTGAGCGAACGCAGGCCATCGTCTTCGAAAATTGCTCCATCCTGAATCAATTCGGAGATAGACCGCAGATCGCCTTTGGAATTCACGTAACGATCCTGGTTACTGGTGATCGGCGGCAGGCCCAGGCGATCTCTTTTGTCTTGCATAACCGGAAGTGCGGCACCACCAAGAATTGACTCATTCGCCGCGATTCTAGAGAGTTCGCGATGTGTCTCCTGCTCATAGGCATGGACAATGGTGGGAAGCACCGTCGCGATTACAAGCATTCGTGGAAAATGGATCACGGTTTCGCGCCCCTTACGTATTGCACAATGGGCCCGCATCGACTTGCGAAGCTGTCACTTAAGTGCTGCGCGTCCGCCAATAGCGTGCGAACACCTCGTGCTTTGAGCTCATGACTGAGAAGGTCGAGCGCACGCAGAAATCGAAGAAACGACATCCCGTGGCACCCGTTGCGAAGAAGGCTTTCGACGTCGCCAATCAAGTAAGTGCCGAGATAGTCCGCATATTGATCCGGCGTGCCGTCGAATCTCGTGAGCTTGAACGTCTTGCCGTTCCAGTCCGAAGTCATATGAAACGGCGCGGGCTCAGCTGACCTGTTCGCGCCGCGACCTTGGCTATAGCCCGATTTAAGAATGATGAAGAGCGGGGCAAGCGCCGTTATCTGTCCCCGACCGGACACATTCTTCGGCCCCCAAGCCGGAAGTTCGAATTTGCCGTTGGCGTCGGTGACCGCCTCCATCACCATCGCGTAGTTCGTGGTGTTGTTTTCGAGCCCCGACTTCATTACCCACATGGCGAGAACGTTAGCGCCCGCGATCGGCGCGCCCGTATCGGCATCGACGACGTACGCGGTTATTGCATCGGCGCTGAAGGATCGGGTTCCGTACCAGTCGCAGCCGACCACCGCCATCAGAAGCGCGGCCGCAAAGTGTGCACGGGCAATGGGCCACGCAGCCGCGACTACGAGGCGCCATCCTGAGAGAGAGCGGCTATGCACGATGGTCACATCCCCATGATCCGCCAGACGCCATCCTTCTCGCGCATGACGTAGATAAAGAACGCGCGATCCTTGCCCTGCCAGGTTCGTCCCACGACCAGCTCTCCTAAGTCGTCGGCCAGCGCTCCGGTCACCGGGACCGACCACGTTGCGACGATTTGCGGCAAGTGGGGCGCAAGCACGTCGAGCACTGGCCCGTATTTGAAATGCATCGCGCTGCTTACCCGCCTCAACGCGGCGGCTTTGTCGCCTGCCGTCAGCGCCGCGACGAAGCCCGTCCAGACGGACTTCACCAGTGCACCCAAGGATGCCTCATCGAGCACCAGGATCGCAACGCTTTGCGTGTACGTTGCCCCGCTGTCGTCCGTGAGCGTCACGACGGGGTCGTACCTGCCGGGCGTCGAGAACGTGAGTTTGGCTATCGTCTGACCGTCGAACGCGGACGGGTCCGCCGTTGCGCCACCCAAGCCAGAAAGTGAAGCCCCGACTATCTTGCGCTCGAGACGCCGCGACGCGCTCAACACTACCGTTGCTGGGGCGAACGAGGCGTCGACGTCGGCGGTGATCTGGTAGGGCGACGTTGCGGTGCTGGTCACGGTCCGCGTTTGCGTCACCGACTGACCTTCAGCCGTCGTCAGCGCGATCGTGATGACGTTTGCGCCCGGTGACAGCGGAATATTGCCTACGAAGAAGTTCGTGCCGTCGCTGGCTGCGACCGCCCCGTCGACCGAGACCCCCGAATTCGGCGGCGCCTGGAGGGTCCCTTTCACCAGCACGAAGTCGCTTGCCACCGAGGCCCCGTCCGCGGGCGCGGTGACGTTGAGCGCCAACGGCTGCACGGTGACGCTGACCGCCGACGAGGTCGTCACCGCACCGTGGTCGTCGACTGCGCGCGCGGTTAGCGAATACAAGCCCGCCGCGACGTTGGTCCACGCAAACGCGTAGGGTGCGGATGTCGATGCACCCAGAAGCGTCGCACCGGCATAAAACTCGACGCGCGCGATCGATCCGTCGCTGTCGGAGGCCGTGGCGCCGAGGTTGATCGTACCGCCGCTCCAGAAGCTTTGACCCGCTTGCGGCTGCATGAGCCCGACGGTGGGCGCGACGTTGGCGTTCACCGTGACCGAGAAAGGCGTTGTCGTGGCCGACGCTCCGACGGCATCGGTCGCCTTGGCTGACAGCTGGTAGGTGCCGGTGGCGCTGGGCACCCAATTGAACGCAAACGGCGAGGCGGTGGCACTTCCGATCAACGCGCCGTTGACGAGAAATTCGACCTTGGCCACCGTCCCATCGGGGTCCGCGACCGAAGCCACGATCGGCACCAGCTGCCCGACGTAGAGTTGCTGTCCCGCGATCGGCGACGTGATGCTGATTGTCGGCGGCTGGTTCGGGTCGATGTGGATCGTTGCCTGCGGCGACGTGATCCTCCCGCCGGCGTACGTCCCCACCGCCGTGACCGTATAGTCGCCGAGACTGTCCGGAACCCACGACGGGGCGGACCAAGGTGCCTGCGTCGCCGTGCCGAGCAGCTTGCCGTTGGCGCCGGTGGTCCAGTATTCGACTTTCGTAATGATGTGGTTGGGATCGGTCAGGTTGACCGATAGGGGAACGCCGGCCCCGCCGAAGAAGTGCTGGTCGTTCGACGGAGACGTGAGCGAGATCTGCGCACCCGCCCCCGTGCCCGCGACGTCGATCGTGACGGGCGCGGACACCCCGGACGCGAACGGAGCGTAGGCGATCGCGTACAAGGCGTGCGTGCCGCCGCTTACGTAGGCAGTGATCGAGAAGGGCGACGTGGTGTCGGTCCCGATGAGATACGGTCCGTCGTAGAACTCGACCTTGGCAACGGCTCCGTCGGTGGGCATCGCGTTGGCGCTGATGGTGATAGCGGTATGGTTGTCGTAACTTCTGGTCGGTACCGGGCTCGTCATCATGACGACCGGAGGTCGCGGGCCAAGCGGAACGGATGCATAAACCGGCGGACTGGACACCTTCGTGCCGCCCGTCGTCACTGCCCTGATGACGTGCAGTCCCCAACGCGACGGCGACTCAGAGGCGGCGTACGGCACGGCCGAAGCCGATGTCACGTACTCGTAGCTGTCGTAATACTCGACTCCGATGACCGTGCCCGTTGGATCGTTCACGGCGGCGGCTAATGGGATGGGTGTCGGCCCCACGCCGGCGGTCAGCGGTATCACCGACTCCTTGGCCGGCGACTGCAACGCCACGCTCACGAACTTGGCGCGATCCTGCACCGTGACGGTTACAGGATCGGACGGCGCCGACCGCGAGCCGCTGTCGTCGAGCAGACTTGCCGTGACCTTGTACGTGCCCGCGGCGACGTTGCGCCAGACGAGGAAGCAACCGCCCGCGTTCGCGATGTCGTTGGCGGTGATCGTGCCGATCGGCGCGGCATTGGCGAGGAAATCGACCTGTGCGGCTGCGCAGTACGGATTGGGGCCGCTATCTTTCTGGCGCGCCTCGAACACGATGGTCGCGGGGGCGGCGAACACGATGCCCGCTGCTCCGCCGGGCGAAGCCGGACGGCTTATCTCCAGCATCTCGAAATTCGGCGGCGGCGCCGCGAGCACGAGAATGCCGACGAAGTCCGACGTCGCGAGTGCGCCGAAGTCGTCGGTGGCCTCGGCCCATAGCATGTACGAGTCCGTCACGCTGGCGCTCGTCGGCGGATCGTTGTACGGCACCGAGTGCCACGTCATCTGATACGGCGCCGTGGTCACCGTACCGAGCAGCACGGGTGCCGGGTCTTCGTTCGTCCCGAATTTCTGCTTGTAGAAGCGAACCGCAACGACGTGCCCATCCGAATCCGACGCAGTGGCCGCGAGCGTGATGTCGGGCGGCGCGGCGGGCGCGACGAACCGTTGTCCATCGGCGGGCGCGCTGAGCACGACGATCGGCGCCTGGTCCTGTGTCACGGTGACCGTGACCGGCGCCGAGGTCGTGGTCGCGCCCTTGTTGTCGGTCGCCACCGCAGTCAGGACGTTGGTGCCTTCCGCGAGTGGCTGCGAGATGCCGTAGGGCGAGGTCGTGTCCGTTGCGAGTCGAACCGGACCGCTGCCGGTGTCGGCGTAGAACTCGACCTTGGCGATCGAGCCGTCGGGGTCGCCGGCCGTCGCGGCGATGGTTACGGCGGCTCCGACGAAGAACCTCGCGCCGGCGGCGGGGCTCGTGATGCTGACGCTCGGCAGCTGATTCGGGGCCGCGATGACCGTGACGGCGGCGGACGTCGTGACGGCACCGAGGTTGTCGGTCGCTTTGGCGGTCAACACGTACGTGCCCGATCCAGGAACCGTCCATGCGTAGCTGTACGGCGACGCGGTGTCGGAGCCGAGCAGAACGCCGTCGCGGTAAAACTCGACCTTGGCGATGCTCCCGTCGGAGTCGCTCGCGCTCGCGTTGATCGTGACCGTGGCCGGCAAGACGACGCTCGAATTGTTCGCCGGCGAAGTGATGCTGACCGTAGGCGGCTTGTTCACCTTGACGTTGACGGTCGCTGAAGTCGTGACGGCGCCCTTGTCGTCGGTCGCCTTCGCCGTGAGGGCGTAATTGCCGCCCGCCACGCTATTCCACGCGTACGTATACGGTGCGGCAGTAAGCGTCGCGAGCTTGGTGGTGCCCTGGTAGAACTCGACCTTGGCGACGGCGCCGTCGCTGTCAGTGGCACTCGCCGCGAGGTTGATCGTCGCGGGGGCCGTGTAGCTGGCGTTGTTGGCGGGTGCGGTTATGGACACCGCGGGCGCGACGTTGGCTTTTACGTGGATCGTGGCCGCTGTCGAGGTGGCCGTCGCTCCCTTGCTGTCGGTGGCCTTCGCGGTGAGGACATAGTTGCCGACCGCGGGGTTGGCCCACGTGTACGCGAACGGCGTGCCGGTCGCGACGGACAGCACCGTCGCCCCATTGTAGAACTCGACCTTGGTCAGCGTCGCGCCTGCGGCATTGGCGGACGCCGTGGCGCTCATCGCGACGTTGGACGGCGCGACGTAGCTCGCGTTGTCCGCCGGTGCCGTGAGCGTCACGGAAGGTGCAGCGCTGCAAGGGTTGGCCGCGGCGAACTCCGCGCTCACTTCGGTGGGTGTGAGGGCGCGATTGAACACCTTGACCTCGTCGAGTTGCCCCAGGAAACGGAGTCCCGAATTGCCACTCAGTCCGCCGATGCGCATCGACGCGGCGACGAGCGCGTAGGCGTTGTTGGGAACACCGGCGCGCTGAGTGAGCGTCTGCGCAACGCCATCGACGTACAGCTTGTCGGAAGCCACCGCGCCGTTGGTGAACTCGGCGACGACGTGGTGCCACTTGTTCGCGAATCCCGTCGAGGCGATTCCGAAGACGTCGCCGTTCTGGGTGGTGAAGCCCAGCGAGCCGCCGCTCAGCACGAGTCCATGCGTGACCCATCCGAGCGGCATCACGCCGTCGGTCCCGTTCCAGTACATCCAGAAGGCGACCGTCGTCTTCGCGGCGGCGGCCGTGGAGACAGTCAGCCCGGCGACGTCGACAGCGCCTCCGGCGAAATTGGCGGCTTTGCAAGTGTCCGGTTTGGGCGCATTCGCAGCGGACGCGATCGCGCTCACTGTGCCCGTAGGCGTGCCGTTGTGCGTTCCTGCGGCGTCGCTGACCACGAGCGAGCTCGCCCAGGGATCGTTGAACAGATAAGCATCGAGCGGCTTCGCCGTCGCGCCCGCGGTAACCGTGACGTTGACCGTCGGAGACGTGGTCGTCGCATTCAGGGTGTCGGTCACCTTGGCCGTCAACGCGTAAGCTCCGACCTGGACATTCGGCCAGTTGAAGTTGTAGGGCGACGTGGTGGCAGTGCCTACCAGCGTAGCGCCGACGTAGAAATCGACCTTGCTGACGGATGCGCCGGTGCCGGCTGCGGCGCTGGCCTTGATCGTGGTGCTCAAAGGCGCGGTGAACGAGGCATTGTTGACGGGCGCCGTGATCGACACGGTGGGCGCGCTCTTGAGCTCGTAGGGCGTCTTCGCGCCCGACGTCGACAGCGGCCATTCGACGACAGTGTCCTTCGAACGATGACCGAACGCGTCGATCACCCACGCCCTGAGCGGGGACGCCGGCTCCCACGGCGCGCCGGGAAGGCTGCCGTGGAATGCGTCGCGATTGGCGTTGGGGACGAAAAGCTCCGTGACGTCGCGCTCCGCGCGCTGCGCCCACAGGCGTACTCCGCGCATATAGGCCGGCGACGGCGTGCAGACGAACCCGTCGCAATAGGTCCGAAAGCGCAGCGTAAGCGCGGTGGCCGTGCCTCCCGCAGCGGCCTGCGGCGAATCGATTTCGAGGCGCGGCTCGAAATGGAGCGGATCGGCTGCGAAGCGCCCGACAGCGGATTGCCCCGAGAAACGCAGCACGGCGCCGTTGGTGAGATCGATCGTACCCAATCCGCCGCCATCGCCGAACCACACCATGGCATCGAGCCGCTCGACGTCGACGCCCGCGAGCGCGAACAGCGCCTCCGACGTGAAGGCGCTCGGCAGCACGGGCGCGGCTTCGCGGTCGATACGGGCGATCTCGCGTCCCGACGCAAGCGTGACGATGCCGCTATGCGGCTCGATGGCCGTGGCGTCCGGGCCCGCGACGAGACGCGACGCGCGCAGCACGAGGCCCGCGAGGGCATCGAACTGGAGCAGCGCGCCTGTACGCACGAGCCACACGAGTCCGGCGAGGGGATCGGGCAGCAGTCCGGTAGCGCCGTCGCCGGGCAGGTGCGAGACGTCTGCGCGCGAACGCACGGCACCTGCGGCGTCGAGTCGCACGAGCGTCGACGCCGTTGCCGCGAAGATCGCGTCCGGTCCGGCCGCGGCGATGGCGAGCACGGGGCCCTCGAGAACCGCCTGCCACGCCGGCGCGCCGGAGCCGTCCACGTGCATGACGAGATTGCCCGCCCCGATCGAAACGCTGCCGTCGACCGGGCTGGCCGTCATGGCCCCGGCGGCCGCAGCGACAACCGGGTCGAGCGCAACCCGTGCTCGCTCGACGAGCGCGAGATCGAGGCGCACCAATGCGTCATCGGTAAGAATCCACGCACCCTCGTCGCCGATCGGCGCCACGTCGCGTACGTAATCGCGCATAGGCACGGTTTGCACCGAGGCTGCGCCGAAATCGATGCGCGTCAGGCGGCCGTCCTCGATCAGCCAGAGGCCGCGCGCGTCGGCGACGAGCGCGATGACCACGAGCCACGCGGCGAGCAGCGCGCGCTTCATGGACAGGCGCCGGCCTGGTTTATGGCGACGTAGCGGTCGGGGGATGCATAGCCGTCGAACACGCCCGTCCCGTGATACGTCGCCTTAAGATTGCGGATGCCGGCGGCGCCGACGGTGACCGTCTGCGTCGCCACGCCGTTGGCGAGCGGGGCCTCGCCGAGGCTCGTGCCGTCGCTCGAGAAGTCGACCGTGCCGTTGTCGCCGGAGACGGCGACGGACGCCGAGAGCGTGAAAGGCTTGCCCGCGCACAGCCGTGAAGAAGGTGCGGTCATCGCGACCGGAAGCAGCCCGGGCGCGATTCGCTGTAGCCGGTCGAAGCTCGCGACGATCAGGGTGCCGAGCGCGTCCACGCCGATGCCGCTCACGCCGTCCTGCCCGAGCGCGCTCGAATAGACCAGCTGCCGGCCGTCGCCGCTGTAGATCTGGAGAAGCTGGCCGCCCCACGCGGATTGGTCCGGAACGATGGCGCCGGCCGACGCGCGGAAGTAGCGGTTGTCCGGCGAGGTGAACCCTGCGACGTACAGGTTTCCGCTGCCGTCGGTCGCGAGTCGCGCGGGGTTGAAGGTGCCGAATCCGCCGCAGTCGTCGAGCTGGCCGCCGCCGAGGGCGAGATACCCCGAGAAAAGGAGCTGGGTCGCGTCCGGCGAGAGCGCCGTGAGGAACCCGACCTCCGGCGTCCACAGAAGGCAATCGGTGAGCACGAGCGGAAAGCCGCCGAGCGCGGTGGCGCCGGTGCGCGGGAAATCGGGAGAGGACGTCTTGCCCGCGATGACGACGGCACCCGACGGCGCGACGAGGAGGCTGGTCGCGCGGTCGCGGAACGACCCGCCGACACGCGCCGAGTAGACGATGCTGCCGCCCGCGGCGAGCTTCACGACGAACGCGTGCAGCGCGGGATCGCTGACCAAGTTGTTGAAAGATGCCGGCCCCGGGACCTTGGTGCCGCGGTCGAGCGCGCCGGCGGTGGCGGGCAGCCCCGGCTCCGCTTGTCCCGCGACGTAGACGAATCCCGACGAATCGATCGCCATGGCGAATCCCGTCGGATGCATCGAGACGGGATCGACGTGCGGGGCATACCCCGGCGGGCTGCCGCCGCACACGTCTCCCGGGACGTTTCGGCTCGTGCCGAGGTACGTCGCGAACAGGACGTCCTGCCCGGAGGGACCGAGCTTGGTGACGTAAGGCGCGATGCAGCCCGGGGCCACGCCCGGCGCCGGATACGGCGCACCCGCCGTCGTGTTCAGCCCGTCCCTCGCGCTGCCGGTGAGCCAGATCGCGCCTGCGGCGTCGACCGCGATGGCCCCCACGCGATTGATGGCGGGGTCCAGCGCCGCGGAGAGCTTGCTCACCGCACCGCCCGGCGAAACTTTGTAGACGTATTTCTTGCCCGTCGACGCGACGTACGTGCCGCCGTCGACCGGATAGGTCTTTTCGCCGTCGTAGGCGACGAGATAGGCGTTGCCGCTCGCGTCGAGCGCGAGACCGACCGCCTGGTCCTCATCGAGATCGCGCCAGGGCAGTCCCGTACGCGAGGTGGGCCTTCCGACGATGGCGACGAACGAGGGCGCTATCGCAAGCGGCGCGTACTTGGCGACGAATCGCTGGCCGAAGCCGGCGTTCGTGTAGACCGCGGAATTCACGCCCTCGAAGTTGTACGACGTAACGATGCCGGATACGAAGGCGTTACCCGAGGCGTCGACGACAAGGTCGGTCAGCCAGCTGCTGCCGGGCGAGAACTCGGACGCGACGAGGTAGGGCGGTCCGCCCGCGTCGGTGGGCGGCGCATGCGACAGCGCCGCAGCAGCGAGCAGCAACGCGGTGACGGCGCGCGTGATGACGGTTCGTGGCATCCCGTGTGAGCCTCCGAAGCGATGGCTGCAGCGTAGCGAGTCCGCAGGCGCGCCCACATCGGCCAAACGGCCGAGGCGTGACCGAAGAAGTGCGCAGCGTGACGTGACGGATGTTCCGCGCCGGGGCACGGCGCCGGCACCCGTCAGTTATCGCAGGTTGGGATCAGCTAGGTAGGACCAACGTTGCTCGCGTTTCGAGAGGCACGCCACCCGAAGCTATCCGCGATCGAGCATGAATCCCGCGAAGAAGGTCGTGAGCGCTTCGTGCGCGTCGAGCGGGAGGACGTTCGCCACGTACTGATCGGGACGCACGATCACCATCGCACCCTGCTCGCGGTCGACGCCGCGCAGGGCGAATACGTCGGGCCCGTGCTCGAGGTCGGGCGTGAATGCCTTCTCGTAGTCGATGAGACCGAAGCGTCCCTTGCGAGGAAGCAGGATCGACGGCAGTTCCTCGACCTTCACGTCGCGATGCCCCTGCTGGAACACCGCGCGAACGTCGATCACGCTGTCGATGTCGGCGCCCGCCGGGGTGAAGCGGCGGACGGGCGAATGCTTCGACTCCGAAAGGAAATCCGCGAGCGCGCGCAGCCGCCTTCCGCTCGCATCGGCAAAGGCGTAGATGCGCCACGCGGCATCCGCGCGGGCGGCGTGCCCGAGGTGCATGGGCTTCGCGTCGGCCAGTCGCACCACGGGTGCGGAGTGGAAGCGCATGCCGATCGTGAAGCCCTTGGCGAGTTCCTGGTGGGTCGCCTTCGCAGTGAGCGGCGTCGCTGGCGGGTAATGTGTAGCCACACCGGCCGTGTAACGACCCGACTTCACGAAATAGGCCTGCAGCTCGGCCGGGTCGACGCCGCCCAGCTCCGGATGCTTCGGATCCTTCGGCGGCGAGGCCATGATCTTCGACCACTCCTTGTCGAAGTCGATGAGGCGCTGCGCGACCGCGTGGCGCTCGACGTTGTAGGTGCGCAAGAGCTCGGGCCCGGCGCGCCGCGTGAGCACGCAGACGAGCTTCCACCCCAGGTTGAAGGCGTCCTGCATGGACACGTTCATCCCCTGGCCCGCCTTGGCGCTGTGCGTATGGCAGGCGTCGCCGGCGATGAATACGCGCGGCAGGCGCGCGCCGACCTGGTCTGCGGGGACGTCGTCGAAGCGGTCGGTGACGCGCTGGCCGACCTGGTACACCGCGAACCACGCCACGCTCCTCACGTCGAGGGTGTACGGACGCAGCACGCGCTGCGCGGTGGCGATGACCGATTCCTGCGTGTGCTTGTCTCGAAAGGCGTCGCGGTGGCTGGGGTCGATGTCGCCCAAGTCGACGTACAGCCGCACCATGTAGCCGCCCTCGCGCGGGATCAAGAGGATGTTGCCCTCGTCGGCGGACTGGATCGCGGCCTTGAGGCGGATGTCCGGGAAGTCGGTGACCGCCAGCATGTCTACGACACCCCAGGCGTGATTGGCGAAGTCGCCGTGCGGCACCGCGCCGATCGCCTCGCGCACCCGGCTGCGCGCTCCGTCGCAGCCGACGACGTACTTCGCGCGCACCGTGCGCTCCTCGCCGTTGGCGACCCTGCGCAGCGTCGCCGCGACGGGATACTCGCCCGTGGATTCCACTTCGAGGGTCACGAACTCGAAGCCGTAGTCGGCCGTAAGCCGCGTCGGCGAATTGCGCATGTAGTCGAGCAGGTACTTCTGCATGCGCGCCTGGTTCACGATGACGTGCGGGAACTCGGACAGGCCGTCCTCGACGTCCTGGACGCGGCCGGTGCGCTCGATGCGCGTGCGATCCGCCTTCGACGGGCGCCAGAAGACCGTCTCGTTCACCCAGTAGGCCTCGCGGACGAGCTTCGCGCTGAGGCCGAAGGCGTCGAACATCTCGACGGTGCGGCAGGCCACGCCATCGGCCTGGCCGACCAGGAGCGGGCCGTCGCGACGCTCGATGAGGCGCGTGCGGATGCCCGGGAACGTCGACAGCTGCGCAGCGAGCAAGGTGCCGGCCGGACCGCTGCCGACGACGAGCACGTCGACGGTGTCGGGAAGCCCTGCCGCGAGAATGTCGGGGTCGCCGGGGTTGTAGCCGTCCAGGTAGAACTGCATGTTGCCCTCCCATCCGCCTGCGTCCGCCTCGGCGCGAGACCATTGTCGCCTATTCTGGCGATATCGCTGCTGACTGCGATGCGCAGATGCGCGACGCCTGCGGATGGCGCAGGGTACAGGCCGGCGGCGCAAGCCGCCACCGTCCCGAGCTAGAAGTGTTTCACCGCCGCGTTGGCGTCCTTGGGCGTATTCGCCAAGGTGCCCGCGGGCTTGATCGGGCCCCCGCCGGCATCCTTGGGTCTCGGCGCCGTCGGACCGGCGGCCTTCGGCGCTGGCCCGCAGCCCTCCACCCGGGCGGAAGGGTATTTCGTGCCTCCGAGGTCCCCGAAGGCGTCTTGCCAGAATCCATCCATGCCCTTGGCGTGGGACTTGCAGAGGTTGACGTAGTTGATCGCGAATGTCCTGCATCGCGCCGCGCATTCGGCCGCATAGGCGGCCTTCCGCTGGCCGCAAGTCATGTTCAACGCCTTGTCCTGTGCCTTCCCAGCCTCGTCTTCGACCAGGCAGCCATAGAACTCCGCGGTCGCGGTCAGGTCGGCCTCGCACTTGTTCGCGTACTTGTCGACCATCGCCTTCGCTTCCGCGTCCGTGGACTCCACGCAGGGCAGCGGCTGGGGGAACTGGACGGTCGGTCCCGAGCCAGAGCCCCCGCCGCTGGACGAGTTGCCCCACGCGGGGCATTGGACTGTCCCGCAGGCCGTGGGCGTCGGACCGGACTTGACGCAGCCGCTGCCGCTTTGCACGCAGCCGGCGGGACAGCACACCTGCGCCATCGACACGTCGCCGATGGCAACGGCAACAAACAATGCGAACCACTGTAGATATCGCATGAGTTCCGCTCCTGGCTCGGTTTCCCGTCACAGCTGCTTGGTGGCATTCGTCGCATCCGACGAGGTTTGAAGCTCGATCCGCAGGCTGTTTCCCATGTAGACCTCCCGTGAAGGTTCCGGCCCGTCGTCTTCGACGCGTCCGACCTACTTGACATAACCCGGTTGACCGGTGAATCCGGACATTCGGGCCGCCGGCGAGGGATCGCCTGTCCTCTCCCTGCGGCGGATTTCTGGGAAAATTCCAGGATGGAAGCGAAGGATCCGTCCGCCAGGAACGCGGTTCTCGAGTTCGACGAGCCTGGGATGGCGCCGGAGGTCCGCCGCGCCGCCGCGGAGTTGCTACCGCAGTTCTACGACGACGTTCGGCGCATGGCGCGCCGCGAGCGCCGCGCGCGTGGCGCCGGGGAAACGCTGCAGACCACCGCGCTGATCCACGAGGCCTACCTCAAACTTCGCAACGTCCCCACGTTCAACGATCGCAACCACTTTCTGGGTGCGGCCGCGCTTGCGATGCGCCACGTGCTCGTCAACTACGCGCGCGATCGCCTCGCCAGCAAGCGCGGTGGCGGCGCGGCGGTGTTGGCGCTGGAAACGACGATGGACGTCGCAATGCCTGCGACCGAACAGGCGCTGCTCGATGTCAACGAAGCCGTATCACGGCTCGCAAAACTGAGTCCGCGCCTTGCCCAGGTCGTGAATTGCCGCTTTTTCGCAGGCTATGACGAGATCGAGACGGCGCAGGCGCTCGGTCTCACCGACCGCACCGTCCGTCGCGACTGGGTAAAGGCGCGGGCGTGGCTGCGACGCGAATTAAGTCACGGCAATACCACGACGCGGTGACCGGGCGCTGCCGCGGCCGCGCGGAGGCTCAGTGTGTCACCGCGGCGGCGCGCTGCAAGAGCGCGCGTGCCTGCACGATCGAGTCGGCCTCGGGCGCGTCGTAGCGAAGGCTCTGCGCCAGCGCCTCGGCGGCAGCGGCCTTCGCCCCCGTCGCGTCGCCTGCCGCCAGCAATGCGCGCGCCTGCTCGCGCAGGATCAGCGGGCCGTTGCGAACGTCGCGGTAGCCGGTGAGCCGGTTCCAGCGCTCGACCGCGAGGGCGCTCTCGAGCACGGCCGCCGCAGTATCGCCGCGCGCGAGCGCGACGCGCGCCAGCCCGAGCTGAGCCAGCGCCGTCACCGCCAGGTTGCGGCCGGCATCGGCGTCGAGCACCTCGTGGAAGAGGGCGCTCGCCTCGTCCAGGCGGCCGTCCTCGACGAGCACGCGGGCCCAGCGCTCGGCGGCGATCATGCGCGTCTGCGAAGAGCGCGCCTCCTTCATCCGGTACTCCTCCCATGCCAAGCCGAGCACGCGGCGCGCATCGTCGCGGCGTCCGGCAAGCGCGTAGGCATTGCCGAGGAATGAGCGGATGCGGCGAAGCGAGAACGGCGCGCCGGCGTCAGGATGCGCTTGCAAAAATCGCTCGTACGCCTCGAGGTCGGGCAGCGCGCGCTCGGGCTCGCCCTGCGCCGCGATGCGGATCGCGCGATCCGAGACGACGCTCCATTCCGGGTCGCTCACGGGCACCTCGGGAACGAGGCGGCGAAGCGCATCGAAGCGACGCATGCTTTCGTCGCGATGGCCGAAGGCATGCAGCACGCTGGCGTACGTGCTCGCGGCTTGCCAATACTCGGGGTAGCTCGTGCCGTAGGTGCGCTCGGTGAGCAGCATCGACTGCTCGTATGCGGCGATGGCGTCGTCGATCCGGCCGAGCTGCAGGTCGATCGTCCCGATGTTGCCCCATGTCGAGATCATGTCCCCGTCCATGCGCTGGTCGGCGTGGGCGGCGGCATCGAGCGTCGCGCGGGCCAGCTCGAGCGCTTGCTCGTACTGCCCGCGTATGTAGGCGACCGTGCTGAGCTGGCCGAGCACCTGCACGTAGCCGGGGTCGTGCGGCGCCAATTGGCGGTAGAGCGCAGCGGCGGCTTCGTTGTCGCGCTCCTGCGCGGCGACGTCGGCCGGCGCTTCGCCGCGCGCCTTCGCCGCCCACCACGCCGCGCGCAAGGTTGTCTGGTCGAGGCCGGACGAGCGGATGAGGCGATCGAGCTCGTCGAGCAGCGGCTTCGCCTGCTCGCGGCGGCCGGCGCGCAGCTCGTCGTCGACGCGGTCGCTCAACGCCTCGACCTCGACGTGCGGGTAACGACCGGGAAATTGCGCGGCGATCCTGCGTCGCAGGTCGATCGTCGCATCGTGGCGCGCCCGCTCGTCGAGGCGCGCATAGAGCGTTCCGATCACGCCGAGCAGCTCGATCTGCAGATCCGGCTGCCCGGGGAAGTCATGCTCGATGCGCGACGCGCTCGCGTCGAGGAGCTCGCGCGCGGTGATTTGACCGCGGGGCTTGTCGGAGGGGATGCGCGGATCGCTCGCCTCGAACACTTCGACGAGAAAATTCTTCACTGCCGTGGCGCGGGCGGCCTCGGCTTGCGCTTCGCGCGCCTGCCACAGGGTGGCCACGGTGCCGGCGACGATCGCGAGCACGGCCACGGCGCCGCCGATCGCCCAGGCGCGATGCCTGCGCAGCACGCGACCGGCGAAGTAGAGCCGGCTGCCGTGGCGCGCCAGCACCGCCTCGTGGCGCAAGTGGCGCTCGACATCGGCACGCAACTCGTCGACGCTTGCGTACCGCTGCGCCGGCTCCTTGCGCAGCGCCTTGGCGACGATCGCATCGAGGTCTCCGGCGATTGCATCGGGAGGGATCGGCGGTTCGGTTTGCCTCGCGGCGACGCGACTTGGCGTCGGCGCATCGTCCGCGATGACCGCATGCATCGCTGCGCCGAGCGACAGCCGCTTCACGGCGAACGCCGGCTCGCCGCAGAGCAGCTCGAAGAGCAGCAGGCCGAGTGCGTGCACGTCGGCCGCGGTCGTGATCGGCGCGCCGGTCAACTGCTCGGGAGCGGCGTAGCCGGGCGTTAGCAGCAGCTCGCTCGTGGTCTCGCCCGAAGGGGAGTCCAGCAGTCGGGCAATGCCGAAGTCGAGCAGCTTGACGCGACCTTCGCCGGTGACGAGGACGTTGCCGGGCTTGAGGTCGCGGTGGACGATCAAATTCCGGTGCGCGTATGCGACGGCATCGCAGACATCCATGAACAGGCGCAGTCGCGTCGCGAGATCGCTCGTGCGGGTCCGGCACCAGTCGACGATGGGCAGTCCGTCGACCAGCTCCATGACCATGTACGGGCGCCCATCGTCGGCGATACCGCCGTCGATGAGATGCGCGATGCCCGGGTGGTCGAGTCGCGCCACCATTTGCCGCTCGGCTCGAAAGCGCGACGGCTGCTGCGCGAGATGCTGCCGGATCAGCTTCAGCGCAACCTGCTGCTCGAACTGGCCATCGGCGCGCTCGGCGTGATAGACCTCGCCCATACCGCCCCGTCCGAGCAGCGCGACGACGCGATAGGCCCCCACACGCTGGCCCGGCTGCAGGCTGCCCGCTTCGGCGTCGTCGCCGGAGAGGGCGTCGAGGGCCGGCGCATCGAGCAATGGATCGGACCCGGAGACGTGCGCGAGCAGCGACTCCAGCTCGCGGCGCAACCCGGTGTCGTCACCGGCCATGCGCGCGACCGCAGCGGGTCGCTCCGCTTCGGGAAGCTCTAGCAGGGCGTCGAGCGCAGCTTCGATGCGCGTCCAGTCAGTCCGCGACGTCATCGGGTCCTATTTACGCCTGAAGGAACGAGGTGGATTCGCCCCGGCCGTTTCGCCAGGGTGCTGCCCGCCGCAAATGCTACGGAGCCGGAAGGACGTAGGCAACTGGACCGCGCGGGATCCCTATCTTCGGCTGGCGACCGACACCCGCGTTTCCGTGACATGGGAGACATGAGTAACGTCCGCCTCGCCGCCATCCGATGTCGGCTCACGGGAGCTCGAAGGGCCGCAGCGGGTCCGCGGAGAGTCGTCGTAACAGGCCGGGCGCCAACCCCCTACGCCGCGTCGAGCTTCGCGTAATCGAGCGCGAGCCATTTCACGCCGCAGTCGCGGAAGTTGACCTGCACCTTGGTATCCGAGCCGCGGCCCTCGGCGTCGATGATCACGCCGATGCCGAACTTGGCGTGGCGCACGCTTTGCCCGATGCGCCACGGCGAGGCCGGGGGCGTGGCTTGCGGCGCCTGCGTGACGCGCTTCCACTGCGCGTCGTCGACGTCGGTCGCGCGGCGGCGGTACGGCGACAGCCACTGCACGAGCTCGGACGGCAGCTCGCCTATGAAGCGCGAGGGGATGTTGAATCGGGTCTGGCCGTGCAGCAGGCGGCTCTGCGCGAGCGTGAGGTACAGACGCCGCTTTGCGCGCGTGATCGCGACGTACATGAGGCGGCGCTCCTCCTCCAGGCCGTCGGGTTCGGTGATGCTGTTCTCGTGCGGGAACAGGCCCTCTTCCAGACCCGTGACGAACACGGTGTGGAACTCGAGGCCCTTAGCCGAATGAACGGTCATGAGCTGCAACGCGGGCCGCCCCTCCGCCTCCTGCGTCTCGCCCGCTTCGAGCGCGGCGTGCGCGAGGAAGGCGGTGAGCGGATCGGTGGCGCCCTCGTCGGCGCCGGATTCGGGCGCCGGCGCCTCCGGGTCGACGCGCTCGGAGAGCATCGGCGCGTCGCTCGCAAGCTGCGCCTCGCGCACGTAGCTTTCGGCCGCCGTGACGAGCTCGGCCAAATTGTCGACGCGGTCCTGGCCGTCCTTCTCGCTGCGGTAGTGCGCCATCAGCCCCGACTTCTCGACGACATGCTCGACGGCTTCCGGCAGCGGCAGCGAGCGCGTGTCGCCGCGAAGCTCATCGATCAGACGCACGAAGCTTCCCAGCGCGTTGCCCGACTTGCCGCCCACCGCGCCCGAGGCTGCGACCTGCCACAGGCGGGTCCCCTGCCCTTGCGCCGTCTCCTGCAGCTGTTCGAGCGTGCGGGCACCCACGCCGCGCGGCGGGAAATTGACCACGCGCAGGAACGCGCTGTCGTCCTCCGGTGCGGCGATGAGGCGCAGGTAGGCGAGCGCGTGCTTGACCTCGGCGCGCTCGAAAAACCGCATGCCGCCGTACACGCGATACGGGAGGCCGGCGCCGAACAGCGCATGCTCGAGCACGCGCGACTGCGCGTTGGAGCGATACAGAAGGCCGATCTCGTCGAGGGCGACCCCTTCGTTGGCGAGCCCGCGCACGACGTCGACGACGAACGCCGCCTCGTCGTTGTCGCTTTGCGCGGAGAAGGCGCGCACCGGCTCGCCCTTGCCCTCGCTCGTCCACAGGTTCTTGCCCAGACGCGCCTGGTTGTGCCGGATCAGCGCGTTCGCGGCGTCGAGGATGTGGCCGTGGGAGCGATAGTTCTGCTCGAGGCGGATGAGCTTCACCGGGTTCTCGGCGGTGGCGAAGTCGCGCTCGAACGCCTGCATGTTGGCGACCTTGGCGCCGCGGAAAGCGTAGATCGACTGGTCGTCGTCGCCGACCGCGAACACCGCAGTGTGCGGCCCCGCCAGCAGGCGCAGCCACTTGTACTGCAGCGCATTGGTGTCCTGGAACTCGTCGACCAGGAGATGCGAGAAGCGGCGCTGGTAGTGGGTGCGCAGGGCCTCGTGGCCCGCCAGGAGCTCGTAGCTTCGCAGCAGGAGCTCGGCGAAGTCGACGACACCTTCGCGCTGGCACATCGCGTCATAGAGCGCGTAGTGCTCGACCTGTCGGCGCGAGAACTCGTCGCCCGCCTCCACCATGTTCGGCCGCAGGCCCTCCTCCTTCGCATCGGCGATGAACCACTGGAGCTGCCGCGGCGGGTAGCGGTCGTCGTCGATGTTGTGCGCGCGGTACAGGCGCTTGATGAGCGAGAGCTGGTCCTGCGTGTCGAGGATCTGGAAGAGCTGCGGCAGGTTGGCGTCGCGGTGGTGCGCGCGCAGCATGCGGTTGCACAGCCCGTGGAAGGTGCCCACCCACATGCCGCGCGTGTTCACCGGCGTCAGCGCCGACAGGCGCAGCAGCATCTCGCGCGCCGCCTTGTTGGTGAAGGTGACGGCCAGGATCGACAGCGGCCCCGCCTGCCCCGTTGCGAGGAGCCACGCGATGCGCGTGGTCAGCACGCGCGTCTTGCCGCTGCCGGCGCCCGCGAGGATGAGCGCCGAGGCGTGCGGCAGCGTCACCGCGGCGAGTTGCTCGGGGTTGAGATTCTCGAGGAGCTTCTGCGACATGCGTAACCGGCCGGCGAAAGGGCAATGATAGCCGACCGCGGGATCGCGGCCGCGCGCCGCACCGGTGTGCGAACGCTATAATCGCGCGCACCCGATGGCCCCGAAATCCTCCGCGCCCGCGAACCCGCCCGCCGTCAACTCGGCGACGATGCGCTCGTTCGTGCATCTCATCCGCTCCGCGGCGCCGTACGTCCACGCCTTCCGCGGCAGAACGTTCGTGATCGCGTTCGGCGGCGAGGTGGTGGCCGACGACGAATTCCTGGGCGTCGTGCATGACCTGAACCTCCTGCACAGCCTCGGCATCCGCCTCGTCGTGGTGCACGGCTGCCGGCCGCAGGTCGAGGCGATTCTCGCCGCGCAGAAGATCCCGAGCCGCTACGCGCACGGCGTGCGCGTGACCGACGTGGACGCCATGGACTGCGTGCTCGAGGCCGCGGGACAGGTGCGCGCGCGCATCGAGGCGCTGCTCTCGCTCGGCTTGGCCAACTCGCCGATGGCGGGCGCGCGCAACCGCGTGTGCACCGGCAACTACCTCACGGCGAAGCCGATGGGGGTGGTCGACGGCGTCGACATGCAGCTCTCGGGCGAAGTGCGGCGGATCGACACCGAAGCGATCCAGCAGCGCCTGGACGACGGCGATATCGTGCTCATCTCGCCGATCGGCTATTCGCCCACCGGCGAGATCTTCAACCTGACCGTGGAAGAGGTGGCGACCCAGGTCGCCGTGCGGCTGGAAGCCACCAAGTTGATCTTCCTCATGGACACCGACGGCGTGCGCAACGGCCGCCGCCAGCTCCTCACCGACCTGTCCACGACCGACGCCGAAGCGCTGCTGGCCGAGAAGCAGGAGAAGCTCGCGCCCGACGTGCGGCTGTACCTGCCGGCGGCGATGCGCGCCTGCAACAACGGCGTCAAGCGCGCGCATCTCATCTCGCGGCGGCTGGATGGCGCGCTGCTGCTCGAGCTGTTCACGCGCGACGGCGTGGGCACGATGGTCGCCTCGACGGCGCTCGCGCACATCCGCAACGCGACGATCGACGACGTCGGCGGCATCCTCCAGATCATCGGGCCGCTCGAGGAGCAAGGCGTCCTCGTGCGGCGCTCGCGCGAGCGGCTCGAAAGCGAGATCGAGCGATTCGTCGTCGCCGAGTACGACGGCCACATCATCGGCTGCGCGGCGCTGTACGCGTTTCCCGAGGAACGGGTGGGCGAGCTCGCGGCGCTCGCCGTGCAGCCCGACTTCCGCCGCGAGGGCTACGGCGAGGCGCTGATGCACGAGATCGAGGCGCGGGCGCGAAAACTGAAGCTCGCCGAGCTTTTCGTGCTCACCACGAAAACGTCGCACTGGTTCCTCGAGCGCGGGTTCCGCTCGGCCGCGATCGCCGACCTGCCCCAGCAGAAGCAGGCGCTTTACAATTACCAGCGCAAGTCGCTGGTTTACCGCAAACCGCTATAGGAAATCCCGATGGCTCGCATGGTCCAATGCGTCAAGCTCGGCCGCGAGGCCGAGGGACTCGACTTCCCGCCGTACCCGGGCGAGCTCGGCAAGCGCATCTACGAGAACGTGTCCAAAGAGGCATGGGCGCAGTGGCTGCGCCACCAGACGATGCTCGTCAACGAGAACCGCCTGAGCCTCGCCGACGTGCGCGCCCGCAAGTGGCTGGCCGAGCAGATGGAAAAGCACTTCTTCGGCGGCGGCGCCGAAATGCCTACCGGCTACGTGCCTCCGACCTGAAGTTACATCCCGTTACACGATCTTCCGCACTGACGCGGGCCTAGTCGCGTCCAACCGCACGACGGCCTACAATGGAGGCGTAGGGACCGGTGCAGGTGGAGTCGATGCGAGTTCTTGCAAGCGTTCTTGTCGCCGCCGTGGCAAGCAGCTTCGGCGCGCCGTCCGCGCTGGCGGACATCTATACCTGGACGGACAAGTCGGGCGCGCTCAACGTGAGCAACCTGCCGCCGCCCGACGATGTGACGGTCAGCAAGGTCGAGAAGTCACCGCCCAAGGATCCTGCGAGCGAGGCCACGCGCCAGTCCGAGCTGCGCGCGCTGAACGAGCGCCTTGCCCAGATCCAGGAGCAGCTCGACCGCGCGCAGCAGGCGCCGCCGACGGCGTACCCGCCGCCGCCTCCGCCCGTGATGATGCCGGCGGCCTACGCGCCGCAGCAGGGGCCGTACATCGTCAACGTCGTCATGCCGCAGCCATCCGCGCCGACATACGGCCCGACCGGCGGCTGCGATTACACCTGGGGCGACTGCAGCTTCGGCGCCTGGCCGGGGTACTTCGTATATCCGACGGCTTACTGGGGCGGCAGCCGCGGCAAGAATCCCAGTCGCCGCAACAACGCGCCGCCTCAGAACAACTGGCAGATCGTCCCGCCGCTCGTCCCGCTGCCACCCGGGTTCGGCGGACGGGCGCGCTAGGGTCGCGTTTGCCGGCATCGCTGGACCTTTCCGCGTACTTCGAGCGGATCGGATGGGTCCGCCGGGAAGGCCGCACCTACGACGCGCTCGCGGGGCTGCTTCATGCGCACATGAGGGCCATACCGTTCGAGAACCTCGACGTTCTCCTCGGCCGTCCGATCCGCCTCGATCTCGAGGGCCTGCAGCAGAAGCTCGTGCGCGACCGCCGCGGCGGCTACTGCTTCGAGCAGGCCTCGCTCTTCGCCGCGGTGCTCGATGCGCTCGGGTTCGAACCCGTGCGCCACACCGCGCGCGTGGTCATGATCACGCCGCGCACGGAATCGCCGCGCACGCATATGTTCCTCACGGTGAAGCTCGCAGAGGGTAGGTTCGTGCTCGACCCGGGATTCGGCTCGCTCGCGCCGCTCGTGCCCGTGCCGCTCGCGCCGGGCGCCCGCGTCGAGGCGGGCGCCGAAGCGCACTGGATGGAGCGCGACGGCGACCATTGGCTCCTGCGCACGCGCAGCGGCGAGAAGGACACGGACTGCTGGTTCACGACCCTCGAACGCGACAACCACGTCGACTTCGAGGTCGGCAACCACTTCACCTCGACGTACCCGTCCTCGCCGTTTCGCAACCGGCTCATGCTGCGCGCGCTCACGGGCGACGGCCGCGTCACGATCATGAACCGCGACCTCACGATCCGCCGCGGGAGCGAAGCGCGGACCACGCAGATCCCCGACCGCGGCACGCTCCGCGCGATCCTCGCCGACCACTTCGGCATCGCGCTGCCGGAGGCCGAGACGCTGCGCGTGCCCTCGGTGCCGGAATGGAGCTAGCCTGCCCCGCGCAGGAGCAGCAGCGTTCCCGATACCGCTGCGAACGCGAGCACGAACACGCGCAGGCTCTTCCCGCCGACGCGGCGATGCACGAGGCGGCTGAGCGCGGCCCCCGCCACCAGCGCGGGGAGGAGCGCCGCCGCCGCCGAAAGCTTTGGCGCTCCGACGCGGCCGCCGGCGGCGAGCACCGTGACCGCACCGATCGTGAGGTCGAGTCGGCTCGGCGGAAGCATGGCGAGTACCCACAGCCCGCCGAAGGTCCCGACGAATCGGCCCGCGGTGATCCAGCCCGCGCCTGTGCGATCCAACGCCGCGCGCTCCCGCCAGGCGACATACGCGTTGAGCGGCAGCATCAGCGCCAGCGGGCACGTCGGCAGGACCTCCGGCGCAAGGAACCCGAGGACAGGCGCGACGATCAATGCAAAGCCCACGCCGATCGTGCCCTGGATGAAGGCGGCGGCCGCGACCACCGCCGCCAGGAATGCGTACGCCGCGGGCGACACGGGAGCGATGCCGGAAGGATGCGCGCCAGGCGGGCATTGTGGCAGCCGGGGCCGTCCGAAGTTGGGGACTACAAGCCGATTGAATCGATTCGATTAAGCGGCGGATCGGCCCAAATCCGCTCCAAGGAACGACCGCTCGCTGCAGCACTCCAATTCCAAGGGTTTTTCCCGAACTCGACCGCCAGCCCATCTTGCATGCATGCTCAGTCATTTCGTCAGGAGCCCCGCGCCCCGCTCCCGGGCTCGCAGGTCCGCTGAGGGTGCACAACGGAGGAGCCGCCATGCGCATCTTTCGCAGCTTCCGGATCGCGCTCGTGCTTTCCCTGCTTGTCGCCGCCTCGCAGGGCGCGCTCGCGCAAGTGTCGTTCTCGATCACCGTGGCACCTCCCCCGCTGCCCGTCTACACGCAGCCGCCCTGTCCCACGCCCGGTTACATCTGGACGCCCGGCTACTGGCGGTACGGGCCGCTCGGCTACTTCTGGGTGCCCGGTGTCTGGGTGGCGCCGCCCCGCCCCGGCCTGTTCTGGACGCCCGGCTACTGGGGATTCGCCAACGGCGTCTACGCGTGGAACGCGGGCTACTGGGGACCGCACGTCGGCTACTACGGCGGCATCAACTACGGCTTCGGCTATGTCGGCACCGGCTTCGTCGGCGGCATGTGGGCAGGCAACGTGTTCCGCTACAACACCGCGGTGACCAACGTCAACACGAGCGTCGTCAACAACGTCTACGTCGACCGCAGCGTCGTGAACAATACGACTGTGGTGAACCGCGCGAGCTTCAACGGCACCGGCGGCATCACCGCGCAGCCCACCGCCGGCCAGCAGGCCTTGATGCGCGAGGAGCGGCTCCAGCCGACTGCCTCGCAGCTTTCGCACGAGCAGGCGCAGAGCCAGAACCGCTATCAGCTCGCCTCGATGAATCACGGCGCGCCGGGCGCCGCCGCGATGGACACCGTCGACGGGCGCCGCTACAACCAGCAGGGCCGGATCGCGCAGGGCATCTCGTCCGGGCAGCTCACGCCCGCGGAGACCAAGAACCTCGAATCGAGGGAGGCGCGACTCAACGGCGAGATCCACACCGACCGCGCCGCGAACGGCGGCAAGCTCACCGGCGCCGAGCGGCAGCAGGTCAACGCTCAGCAGAACAACCTGAGCCGCTCCATCTACCAGGACAAGCACAACGCCGCCACCGACCAGTACGGCAACAACGAAGTCGGCGCGCGCCGCAACAACCAGCAGCAGCGCATCGCCAACGGTGTCCGAAGCGGGCAGATGTCGCCGTCGGAGGTGGCGAAGGCGGAAGGGCACGAGCAGAACGTCAACCGCCAGATCTCGGCGGACCGCGCCGGGAACGGCGGCAAGCTGACGCCGCAGGAGCACCGCAACGTCAACCACGAGCAGAACGCCGAGAGCCGGCAGATCTATCACGAGAAGCACAACGAGAAGCACGCCCCGCCGTGATGCCTCCGGGCTTCGCCGGCCCGCGCCCAATCGCAAATCGCCTATGTCCCGACGCCGCACCGCGCTGATCGCCATTTTCGTCCTCGCCGCGCTCGGCGCGGCCGCCGTTGTGTGGGCGCAGTTCGGCGCGAAGCAACGCGCCGCGGCCAACCGCACCGCCGCCGCCGTGCCGGTGACGGCGTCGCCCGTCGCGGTCAAGAACGTCCCCGTGCGTCTGACCGCGATCGGCAACGTCGAGCCTTACACATCCGTGGCGGTCAAGGCGCGCGTGGACGGCCAGATCGTCGCCGTGAAGTTCAAGGAGGGCGATCGGGTCAAGCGCAACGACATCCTCTTCGAGATCGATCCCCGGCCCTACCAGGCGGCGCTCGCCCAGGCGGAAGCCAACCTCGCCAAGGACAAGGCGCAGCAGGTCCGTGCCGACGCCCAGGACGTCCGCTACCAGGACCTCCTGCGCCAGAACTACATCTCGAAGGACGCGTACGAGCAGGTGAAGATGCAGGCGCAGACCGCCCAGGCGGCCGTGCAGGCGGACGTCGCCGCCGTCGAGAACGCGCGCCTGTCCCTCGAGTACTGCACGATCCGTGCGCCGATCGACGGCTTCGCCGGCCGCATCCTGATCCAGCAGGGCAACCTCGTGAAGGCGAACGACGTCAATCCGCTGGTGACGCTCAATCAGATCATCCCGGTGTATGCGTCGTTCTCGGTGCCCGAGCAGGAGCTCGCCGAGGTACGCCAGCACCAGGCGGCGGGCGATCTCGTGGTGCAGGCGGCCCTGCCCAACGGCAAGGGCGCGCCAGTCGCGGGGCGCTTGAGCTTCATCGACAACAGCGCCGACACCACGACAGGCACGATCAAGCTCAAGGCCGAGTTCCCCAACGTCGACACCGCGCTGTGGCCGGGGCAGTTCGTCAACGTCGTGCTTACGCTCTATGAGCAGAAGGACGCGCTCGTCGCGCCGTCGCAGTCGATCCAGAACGGCCCCAACGGGCAATACGTGTTCGTCGTCAGGCCGGACAGCACGGTCGAGCTGCGGAACGTCAAGGTGGCACGCGCGGTCGGCGACGACGCGGTGATCGCGAACGGGCTCAGCGTCGGTGAGATCGTGGTCACCGCCGGCCAGCTGCGCCTCGCCCCGGGCCTCAAGGTATCGGTGGACCCGGGAAAGAGCGCGTGAACATCGCCTCGCTGTTCGTTCGCCGCCCGGTGATGACCGCGCTGGTCATGATCGGCATCCTGATCTTCGGCCTCGTCGCGTACAAGCTCCTTCCCGTCAACGCGCTGCCGAACGTCGACTTCCCGACCATCCAGGTTTCGGCCCAGCTGCCGGGCGCGAGCCCCGACACGATGGCCTCCGCCGTGGCGACGCCGCTCGAGAAGCAGTTCTCGACCATCGCCGGCATCGACTCGATGACCTCGCAGTCGACCAACGGCTCGACCACGATCACGCTGCAGTTCGCGCTGGAGCGCAACATCGACGCCGCGGCGCAGGACGTGCAGTCGGCGATCGCCGCGGCGGCGCGGCAGCTTCCTTCGTCGATGCCCACCCCGCCCACGCAGCGCAAGGTCAACCCGGCCGACCTGCCGATCATGAACCTCGCGCTGACGTCGGAGACGCAGCCGTTGTCCGTGGTCGACGACTACGCGGAGAACAACCTCGCGCAGCGCATCTCGACCATCAGCGGTGTCGCCCAGGTGGTGGTGTACGGCTCGCAGAAGTACGCGGTGCGCATCCAGCTCGATCCCAATGCGCTCGCCACGCGCGGCATCGCGCTGACCGACGTCGAGCAGGCCGTCGGCAACGCCAACGTGAACCTGCCCACGGGGACGCTTTACGGGCGCGAGCGCGCGACCTCGGTGACGGCGACCGGCCAGCTGCAGGACGCCAAGGAATACGGGCCGATGATCGTGACGTACCGCAACGGCGCGCCCGTGCGGTTGAGCCAGATCGGACGCGTGTTCGACAGCGTGCAGAACGACAAGGTCGCGGCCTGGTACAACGGCACGCGCGGCGTCGTGCTGGCGGTGCAGCGGCAGCCGGGCACCAACACCATCGAGGTGGTCAACGCGATCCGCGCCATCCTCCCCTCGTTCCAGGCGCAGCTCCCGCCGTCGATCAAGCTGTCGATCCTCTACGACCGATCGCAGTCGATCCGCGAATCGGTGCGCGACGTGCAGTTCACGCTGCTGCTGGCGCTCATGCTCGTCGTCGCCGTGATCTTCGTGTTCCTGCGCAGTGTCTCCGCGACCATCATCCCGAGCCTCGCGCTGCCGATGTCGATCGTGGGGACGTTCGCCTTCATGTATCTCTTCGGCTACAGCCTCGACAACCTGTCGCTCATGGCGCTCACCCTGTGCGTCGGATTCGTGGTCGACGACGCCATCGTGATGCTGGAGAACATCACGCGGCACATGGAGATGGGCGAGAGCCGGATGGCGGCGACGCTCAACGGCGCCAGGGAAATCGGCTTCACCATCGTGTCGATGACGCTGTCGCTGGTCGCGGTGTTCATCCCCGTTCTGCTGATGAGCGGCATCCTCGGGCGGCTCCTGCACGAGTTCGCCGTCACGATCATCGTCGCCGTGCTGATCTCGGGCTTCGTCTCGCTCACCCTCACGCCGCTCCTGTGCAGCCGCATGCTCAAGGTCGAGCGGCACGAGCAGCACGGCCGCATCTACCGGATGTCGGAGAGGATGTTCGACGTCATACTCGCGGCCTACCGCGGCAGCCTCGCGTGGGTGATGCGCCACCAGCGCACCACGATGGCCGTGTTCGCCGCGATCTTCATCGGGACGGGGTTCCTGTTCTACGCGATGCCGAAGGGTTTCCTTCCGAGCGACGACGTCGGGCAGCTCTTCGTCATCACCGAGGCCGCGCAGGACATCTCGTTCGAAGCGATGTCGAACCTGCAGCGCCAGGTGGCGGAGATCGTCAAGCGCAATCCGCACGTGCAGGACGTCATGTCGTTCGCCGGTGCCGGCGGTCCGAGCGCCTCGCTCAACAACGGGCGACTGTTCGTCACGCTCAAGCCGCGCGACGAGCGGCCGTCCGCCGACGTCATCGTGCAGGAGCTGCGCCCCACGCTCACCCGCATCCCGGGCATCAAGGCGTTCGTGCAGAGCATCCCGGCGATCCGCATCGGCGGCCAGGTCACGAAGAGCCTCTACCAGTACACGCTGCAGGGCACCGATACCACGGAGCTCTACGACTGGGCCCCCAAGGTCGAGGCGAAGCTGCGCACGCTGCCGGGCCTCGTGGACGTGTCGAGCGACCTGCAGATCACGCAGCCGCAGATCGCCGTGCAGATCGACCGCAACAAGGCCGCAGCACTCGGGGTTTCTGCACAGGCCATCGAGAACACGCTCTACGACGCGTACGGCTCGCGCCAGGTTTCCACGATCTTCGCGCCCACCGATCAGTACTGGGTGGTGATGGAGCTCGAGCCGCGCTACCAGGCCGACCCGTCCGTGCTCTCGCTCCTGTACGTGCGCTCGAGCACGGGCGCGCTGGTTCCGCTGAACGCGGTCGCGGAGCTCAAGCCGGCGGTGGGCCCGCTCGCGATCACCCACCTCGGCCAGCTGCCGTCGGTCACGATCTCCTTCGACCTGCGTCCCGGCGTGTCGCTGTCGCAGGCGATCGCGGAGATCAACCGGGCCACGGCCGAGATGCGGCTCCCGGTCACCGTCACCGGCGCCTACCAGGGCGCGGCGCAGGCGTTCCAGTCGTCGCTGCAGGGCATGGGGATCCTGCTGATCCTGGCCATCTTCGTGATCTATCTCGTGCTCGGCATCCTGTACGAGAGCTTCATCCACCCGCTCACGATCCTCTCGGGGCTGCCCACGGCGGGCTTCGGCGCGCTCGTGACGCTGTGGCTGTTCAACACCGACCTCAACATGTACGCGTTCGTCGGCATCATCATGCTGGTCGGCATCGTGAAGAAGAACGCGATCATGATGATCGACTTCGCGATCGAGGCGCAGCGCGGCGGCCAGGCACCCTTCGAAGCCATGTTCGACGCCTGCATGACCCGCTTCCGCCCGATCATGATGACCACGATGGCGGCACTGATGGGCAGCCTGCCCATCGCGCTGGGCTTCGGCGCCGGCGGCGAGGCCCGGCGCCCCCTCGGGCTGGCGGTGGTCGGCGGTTTGGTCGTCTCCCAGCTCCTTACGCTGTACATTACCCCTGTGGTTTACCTATACTTCGAGCGCTTCCAGCAGTGGGTCGCCCGGCGGCACGCCGCGCAGCCCACGGAACCCGCAACCTCGACCGCCGATTAACGGCGGCACCTCGCTTCGGCGGCCATGAACAACCGGAACCTCGTCAAGGGCGTTTTCCTCATGGCCATCGCCCTGGCGTTCGGCTTGCAGTCGCTCCGCTACCCGATCGGCCAGCTCGGCCGCGCCGGGCCCGGGATGTTCCCGCTGATGATCAGCTCGCTCCTCGCCCTGCTCGGCCTGGCGACCGTCGTGCGCGCCCTGCTCACCGAGCGCGTGCCCATGGCGTTCCAGTGGAAGAACATCGGGCTGGTACTCCTGAGCCTGTGCGGATTCGCGGTCCTCTCGGAGCACGTGAACATGATGCTCGGGATCGTGTTCATGGTGTTCTGCTCCACACTCGCCGGCAGCAACTATTCCGTCGTGCGCAACCTCAAGATCTGCGCGGGCCTCATCGTCGTCGCCTTCGCGTTCTGGAAGGGCCTCGGGCTGCAGCTGCCCCTGTACTGAAGAGCGCCCATGGAAATCCTGCACAACCTGGCCTTCGGCTTCGAGCATGCCCTGACGTGGCAGAACCTCATGTTCTGCGCGATCGGCTGCACGGTAGGAACGCTCATCGGCCTGCTGCCGGGCCTCGGACCCCTGGCCACGATCAGCCTGCTCCTCCCGCTGACGTACTCGATCCCGGTCAACGGCGCGCTCATCATGCTCGCCGGCATCTATTACGGAGCGCAATACGGCGACAGCGTCAGCGCGATCACGATGAGGATCCCGCACGCGAGCAGCATCGTCGCATGCATCGACGGGTACCAGATGACGCTCAAGGGCAAGACGGGCCTCGCGCTCTTCACGGCGGGCGTGTCGAGCTTCATCGGCGGGACGGTCGCCATCATCGTGCTTGCGGCGCTGGCGCCCGCGCTCGGAGAAGTGGCGTTGCTGTTCGGGCCCGCCGACTACACCGCGCTCATGCTGTTCGGCTTCGTGTGCGTCAGCTTCGTGACCACGGGCAGCCTTATCTCCGGCTTCGCGATGTGCCTCATCGGCGTGCTCCTCGGTCAGATCGGCACCGACGTCAACAGCGGCGCCCTGCGCTTCACGATGGGCCTGCCGTTCCTGGCCGACGGCGTCGGCCTCGTCAGCGTAGCGCTCGGCTGCTTCGGCATCGCGGAGATCGTGAAGAATCTCGACGCGCACTCCGAGCGCACGCCGTTCAACGGCAAAATCCATCTCATCCCGACGTGGCCGGA
The DNA here is from genome assembly GCA_035501215.1 of Casimicrobiaceae bacterium. Taxonomy (GTDB): domain Bacteria; phylum Pseudomonadota; class Gammaproteobacteria; order Burkholderiales; family Casimicrobiaceae; genus PALSA-1003. Next base: position 16,979 of record DATJWL010000202.1, on the reverse strand, counting down.
GTTCAAGCGCATCATCCCGAGCGCGTTGCGCGGCAGCGCGGTGGGATCGTTCCTCGGCATCCTGCCCGGCGGCGGCCCCTCGATCGCGCAGTTCGCCGCTTACGCCATCGACAAGAAGGTGAGCAAGTACAAGGACGAGATCGGCACCGGCTGCATCGAAGGCGTCGCCGGCCAAGCGGCTGCGGACGAAGCCGCCGCGCGCACGAGCTTCATCCCGCTCATGAGCATCGGGATTCCCGAGAACGCGGTGATGGCGCTCATGATGGCCGCCTTCATCATCAAGGGCATCCAGCCCGGACCCAACATGATCGCGGGCCACCCCGATCTTTTCTGGGGCCTGGTGGCCAGCATGTGGATCGGCAACTGCTTCCTGCTCTTCCTGAACGTGCCGATGGTGCGCTACTGGCTTTCGGTGTTCAAGATCCCGTACAACGTGCTGTTCCCGTCGATCCTGTTCTTCCTCTGCATCGGCACGTACAGCGTCAACAACAGCCTCGACGACATCTTCATCACCGTCGTGTTCGGCGCGCTCGGTTACCTCTTCAGCCGGCTCGACCTCGATCCGCCGCCGCTGATGCTGGGCTTCATCCTCGGTCCGATGCTGGAAGAGAACTTCCGCCGCGCGCTGCTCATCAGCCGCGGCAGCTTCGCCGCGTTCTTCACCCGCCCGATCAGCGGCACCCTCCTCAGCTTGATCGGGATTTTCATCGCCTGGCAGATGGCGGTGTTCTTCATGCAGATGTTCAAGAACGGCGGCTTGCGCAAGCGACCGGCGTGACGCGCTATCCGCCCACCGCGCGCAGGTCGAGCTCGTAGCTCCTGCCTATCCAGATTGCGCAGTCGCGGTGGTCGCGCAGCGGATCGCCGGTATTGGGATGGACGAAGACGTCGAGCCCGCCGCGGTTGAGCGCGAGCCAGCCCACGACCTCGGCAAAGCCCGAAGGCGCGATCGTGATCTGGTAGCTCCACTGCGGATGCGGCCCGACCGGCCGCTCGTGAAAGCGCCCCATCCCGATCCTCTCGCCGAATTGCGCCGTCACCGCTTCGCGCAATCGCCGGGCCGCCTCGCGGCTGGTCGCGTCGAAGTAGACGTGCGCGTGCCAGCTTGTGATGGACGAGACGTCGAGCATCGTCATCCGGCCTTGAGGTCGACGAGGCCCGCCACCAGGTTGAGCGCGAGCGCGAGAATGCCGGTCGCGAAGAAGAACGCGACGATGCCGTGCGCGAGCACGAGCCGCCTCATCGAAGCGTCGGCGATCTGCACGTCGGAGACCTGGAACGTCATGCCGACCGTGAAGGAGAAGTACAGGAAGTCGCCGTAGGAAGGCGGACGATCGCCGGGGAACAGCAGGGATCGCTGCGTCGTCGGGCGATGTTTGTCTCCGTCGATCTCGACCGCGAGGTAGTAGTCGTGCGCGTAGTGCAGCGCGAACACCGTCTGGATGAAGGCCCAGGAGAGCGCGACCGAGTAGATGACGAGCAGAACGCGCAAGGCCCGCTCGAGGTCCGCCGCGTCCTTGACCAGGCGCATCTCGGAGGTGATGACGACGAGGCCCGCCGTGCCCGCCGCCAGGCTGAGGCCCAGCACCCACCACTTGCCGACATCCTGTTCGGCGGCGATCTGCTTCATCGCCGACGCCGACGACCGGCGCAGCCGAAAGTACATGATGACGAGGGCGCAGGTCGCCCCGATGTCCCAGCCGCCTATGAAGCTCGTGCGCCAGCCCAGGTCCGCTGCCCAGAGGAGCAGAGCGAATGCCAGGACGCCGATCGCGAGGCCCGCCGTCAGGCTGGGCCGGCGAAGGAATCGCCGCGAACGGGAGCGCGAGCGCGTCGTGATGTCCGCCTATTGCGCCGTGACCGCGACCCGCAGGTAGGTCGCGGGAATGGACGTGGCGTCCGGGCGCAGGCTCGCGTTCTGGCTTACGAAGAGCGCGCCGAGCCCCCTCTCGGGGGCCCCCGCGCGGCCGCTCTTGGCCGCCGCCCCGAATGCGTTCATCGTGGGCCCGCAGCACCGGTCGTTCGGAATCCAGTGGCCCACGACGAAGCGCCCGCCGGGGCGCGTGAAGTCGCCCTTCTCCCGCAGCGCCGTGTCGGCGTTCATCGAATCACCGTCCGAATCGTCGGCCGACGGGAACGCACGCTACTTCTTCGCAGGCGCAGCGCTCTCGGCCGGAGGCGGCGTGCCGTCGGAGTTCCACGTGTCGCGAATGTACAGCCACTTCCCGCCCTTTTTCGTGGAGACCGAAAGATACTTGCCGACATCGAGCACGCGGCCCGACTTGTCCTTGACGACATAGGTCCCCGACACCCAGCCCATGTTGCCGGAAACGCCGCCGTCGGGCTTGGCGCCGAGCGCGAACACGATGCCGTCCTTCGCCGAAGCCGCCATGTCCTTCGCGAAGTAGGCGCGGATCGCGGCGCGACCGTTCGCCCCCGGCGCGCCCGGAGGAAGAAGGAGCGCGTGCTCGTCGTACAGGCCAACCACGGTGTCGACGTCGCCCGCGTTGTAGGCCTTGACCCAGGTCTGATCGACGGCGTGAAGCGCCGCCACTTCGGACGCCGCATCGGCGGCCGACGCGGCGACGCTGAAGGACGCCAGTGGAACGATCATGCACAGCAACTTCACGGCCCTGGTCATTGCGCTCATCCGCTCTTCCCCTTTTGGTGTAGTGGCGCCGAAGGTCCGGCGATTGCCACCGCCATCGTAACGGAACTTGGCCGGACGAGGAACGCGAGGCCGCGTCCGCAAGGCCGTTGCCGGGCGGCGACCTCAACGCTTGCCCGCGCGCCGGAGCGCTTCACCTGCGGCCTGCCCGAAGGCGCGTGTCGCGCTGCGCGCTCGACCGCAGAACGGCGCCGCGCGCATGAATCCGTGCGCAAGCGTCGGCTCGTCGGCGAGCCGCACCGACCCCTGGGCCTCTTCGAGCCGCCGCGCCAACGCGACGCCTTCGTCGTGCAGCGGGTCGAGCCCGGCGACGACGACCAGCGCGGGCGGCAGACCGCGCAACGCGTCGCGAAACGGCAGCGCGCGGCGGTCTCCGTCCGAGGCGCGGCCGGGAAGGTAGTGATTCCAGTACTCGATCATGTCGGCCCGGGAGAGCGTGGGCGAGACGGCGTGCTCGAGGTAGCTTGCCGTCTCGAAGTCCGGCGCGACCACCGGGTAAATCAGAAGCTGCATCGCGAGCCCGGGCCCGCCGCGATCGCGCGCCTCGATCGCGGCGCCGAGCGCGAGATGCGCGCCAGCGCTGTCTCCGGCGATGCCGATGCTCGACTCGTCCACGCAAAGGTCGCGCGCGGATCGCGCGAGCCATTGCAGCGCCGCGAACGCGTCGTCGTTGGGCGCAGGGAACGGGTTCTCCGGCGCGCGCCGGTACTGGACGCTCGCCACGACGGCGTTCGCGTCCGAAGCGAGCGTCGCGCAGGCACCATCGTGCGACGCCACACTTCCCGCGACCCACCCGCCGCCGTGCAGGTAGACGATCGCGGGCAGGCGGCCGGGGCCGGGCCGATAGATGCGCACCAGCAGCTCCCGGCCGGCGAGATGCAACCAATGATCGCGACGCTCCACCTCGTCCTCGGGGAAAGCAAAGCGGCGCGCGACCGCTTCCATGCGTGCGCGGCGCGCATCCGGCGGCGCGGGCATCGAAAGCGGCGGGATCTCCGCCGCCACGTCCGCAAGGTACTTCGCGAGGTCCGGGTCGATAGGCATGACGATCCTCCACTCGATGCGCGAGGTATTATCTGTCAGCGCTCCTGCCCCGCATGACACCCGAAGAAAAAGGCACCATTCTCGCCGAGGCGCTTCCCTATCTGCGCGCCTTTCACGGCAAGACGATCGTCGTGCGCTTCGGCGGGCAGGCGATGGCCGATCGCGCCTTGAGAGCGGGCTTTGCGCGCGACGTGGCGCTGCTGCGCCTCGTGGGGATGAAGGTCGTGGTCGTGCACGGGGGCGGCTGGGGCATCGACGAGCTCATGCGCAAGATGGGATTGGAGATACGGCGCCATCAGGGTCGCCGCATCACCGACGAGCGCACGCTCACCCTCGTCGAGATGGCGCTGAGCGAGCTCAACCAGGAGCTCACGTCGCTCATCAACCGCGAAGGCGGCCGCGCGGTCGGCCTCGACGGGCAGGACGGCCGCTTCATCCGCGCCCGCCCGATGGGCAAGCCGGCGGAGGATCCCGATGCGCCCGACCTGGGCTTCGTAGGCGATGTCGAGAGCATCGACACGGGGCTCATCGAGCTCCTGCTCTCGCGCGAGTTCGTGCCGGTCGTGATGCCGATCGGCGTGGCCGAGGACAACACGACCTATCACATCAATTCCGACCGGCTCGCCGGACGGTTGGCTCGCGCGCTGGAGGCCGAGAAGCTGGTCCTCATGACCAACATCTCGGGCGTGATGGGCCGCGACGGCAAGCTCGTGCCCATCCTGACGGCCTCCCAGGCGAGCGACCTCCTGCGCGACCACGTCGTCCACGGCGGCATGGAGCCGCGTGTCACCGCCGCCGTGCGCGCGGTGCACGAGGGCGTGCGCTCGGTGCACATTGTCGACGGCAGCGTCCCCAACGCGCTCCTGCTCGAGGTCCTGACGCCGGAAGGCGTAGGCACCGCGGTGCGCACGGATGCGGAGCCCGACTTCTTCGCCCGCAGCAAGGCGTTCCTGCTGGGGCCGGCGTAGCGAACTCGCCGCCGCTTCACACCTCGTAGGCAAGGCGCCTGACCGCCGACTCGTCCCAGTCGATTCCGCATCCAGGTCTTGGCGGAATCGCGAGCCGCCCGTCGGCGACTGCGAACGGCTCGGCGAGGATCGGATTGGCCCAGTCCTGCCACTCGAGCCAGTGGGCCGTCTCGGTGACGCGCATGAGGTGCGCGGCGACCTCCGGATAGAGGTGTGTGGACACTTCGAGGCCCATTGCCGCGGCGATCGGGGCCGCCCTGAGCCAGCCGGACACGCCTCCGATCCGCATGAGGTCCGGCATCACGTAATCGCCCGCCCCCATTTGAATCGCCCGCGCAAGCTCGCGCGGTCCATAGAAGTTCTCGCCCAATTGGACCGGCGTTTTCAACTCCCGCGCGAGCTGAGCGTAGCCGCTGAGGTTGTTGTAGGTGGTCGGCTCTTCAAACCAGTACAGGCCCTCGTCGTCCAGCGCATGGCATCGATGCAGCGCGTCGCCGAGCGTCAGGCCCTGGTTGAAGTCGACCATGAGCTTCACGTCGGCACCGACGGCCTCGCGGACGGCGCGGATCGCCTGCACGTCGTCGCTCAGCCGCTCGCGTCCGAGCCGAAGCTTCAGCCCCCGGAACCCGCCTTCGGCGACGAGCTCCTGCGCCTCGCGTGCGAGCGACTTCACGTCGGTGAGCCACAACCCGTTGCTGTTGTAGGCGGGAACCTCGCCCACGCTGCCGCCGAGAAGCTCCGCAAGCGGCAGCCCGGCCGCCTTGGCGAGCGCGTCCCATGCCGCCATGTCGAGGCCCGCGACCGCGATCATGGCCACGCCCTCGTAGCCGATCAGGTTCAGGGACTTGCGGGCGGCCTGGAAGTCGTCCAGGGGCCGGATCGGCTTCCCTTTGCGTGATTCGGCGAGATCGTGCAGGGCTGGGACGAGGTACCTCGCCGAGCTCTTGAGGTACGGCTCGAGGTAGCTCCTTCCGACGACCCCTTGGTCGGTATGCAGGTCGATCAGGATCAGCGGCCACTGATCGAAGCGGCCGACCTTCGACACGACCGGGCGCTTAAGCGGCACGAGGACAGGACGGACATCGACGGACCTGAAGGTCACCCGTTCGTTCATTTTCGCCTCCGTGGAAATACGGGCATATACCCGTAATGGCTCAAAAAAAAGCTACCGGAGCCGCTCGAACTTGCCGAGCAGCGCGAAGAGGGTAGCCACCCCCTGCTTTCCCAACAGATCGTCGACGCGTCCCTGTGCCTGCGCCCAGAGCGGAACCGCCCTGTCGAGAAGGCGGCGGGCGCGCGACGTGAGCGTCACCGTCCGCTCCCTCTGATCGTCTCCTTCCGAGAGGCCGACGAGCCCTTGCCGCTCGAGGACCCCGAGATTTCGGCCGAGTGTGGATCGATCGAGTGCCATCTCCGCGGCCAGGGTCGAGATGTTGACCGGGCCCAACCGGTCGACCGTGCGCAGCGCCGAGAACTGCGTGACCTTGAGGCCGACCGGCCTCAAGACCTCGTCGTAGAGGTCGGTGAGCGAGCGGGCGGCTCGCCGCACGCGGGTACAGGCGCACTTCGTGTGGATCATGGCTCGCTCGGGAAATTGCCTCGCTCGAAACGAGTATATACCCGCAATATCGCGCCTGCCTACCCGCGGTCGGACGACCCGGGTTCGACCCCGATCCGCCGCTCAAAGCGCGCCGAACCGGTCATCGTATCGGTAAAGCCGGTGCCGGCGGCGAGCACCTTGATACGAACCTCCCCGCGAGACGGCTCGGGGATAGCAGGCTCCTCCGTCATCTGCAGGACTTCCGGACCACCGAAGCGCGAGATGCGGATGTGTTACGAGGGCATTTGCCGAGCATAGACCCGTGGACAGGGCTCGTCGAGCGCCATGGGGCGGTGGACCGGCAAGCCACAAGCGTCCGTATTAGAGCGGCCGTCATTCGATCACCCTGTCCGCGCGCTGGGACAGCGACGGCGGGATCGTCAGGCCCAGCGCGTTGGCAGTCTTGAGGTTGATGACGAGCTCGAACTTGGACGATTGCTCGACGGGCAGGTCGGCGGGCCTGGCGCCCTTCAGGATCTTGTCCACGTAGCCTGCGGCACGCCGAAAATTGTCGGCGATGTTCGGCGAGTAGGACATGAAGCCTCCTGCGTCGACGAACTCTGCCATCGGGTAGGTTGCCGGCAACCGGTTCTTGGCTGCCAGCTCCGCGACGCGTCTTCGCTTGAGCAGTTCCAGCCACTTGCCGATCAGATCCGTGTTGAGGTTGGCCAAGCCCGTGATGTTGCCACCGGGACGTGCGAGGCTCGCGACAAACCCGCGTGCCACCGGATCGTCGACGTCGGCAAACACGATGGGGATTGTCGTGGTCGCTTGCCTGGCTGCCTGAACATGCTGTGTGCCTGGGGCGAAGATGACATCGACCTTGAGCGCTACCAGTTCGTCGGCGAGCGCGGGAAGTCGTTCGAGCTTCCCCGCAGCATCCCGGTATTCGATCTTGACGCTGCGACCGTCGACGTAACCCAGTTCACGCAGACCTCGAAGGAACGCCTCCATCAGGAGGCGAGGGCCACGGTCCAGGTCGGTTCCCACGTAACCGATTCGAGCGATCCCGGCCGTCTGCTGTGCGTCGGCGCACGGGAGACCCGCGAGTGCGACGAGCGCTACCATTGTTTCACGCCTGTTCATCGGATCCTTCGCTAGACCAGTCCTGCAACGGTATCAGCAGGCGAGTAGTCGGATCAATCCCGATCGGCTGTTGGCCCATGATGATCGGGTTCCTCGGACACTTCGAATCAAATGAGAGTGCGTATGGCAATCGTGAATCCAGGCGCCATCAGGCTCGCCCGTAATTGCGGAGGCCACAGACCCGCCCTATAGTCATAGGCAACCAGCCTGAGCTGAGGGGTGCGGATGGCCCGGGACCAGCGCCGACTTGTCGACCAGGCGCTTGCTCTATATCCGACCAGCGGGCTGACTGTTATGGTTGCTTGCGAAGCGCACCTTTTAACCGGTGAAATTGACCAGGCCATCGCGACCTGCGAAAAGGCCTCGGCCCGAACCAACAATTTATTTGCTGTTCAACTTATGCTGGCAGCGGCGTACGCCAATCGCGGCGACATGGCCAAGGCCGCTGCCGCAAAAGCCGAAGCGTTGCGCTACACGCCCGGATTCACGATCGCGCTCGCCAAGCAGCAGCATGGGAACAACCCCGAATACGTGAGCTTGGCGGAAAAATATCTGTATGGAGGTCTGCGTAAAGCAGGCTTCCCGGAGCGGTAGTCAAGACCCAATCGGCGGAGATCACCGTTGTATCCGCAGATGTCCGGATTGGGGTCGACAGCGGTCCACGATTTGCGATCAGATTGAACGTCAGTAGTCGACGAACCAGATCAGGAGAATCATGGCAAGCCTCAATGCACCTGCCCCCAGCCGTTACCCGGTCCCAAAGCTCGATGAGTTGCCAGACGACATCCGAGCTCGAATGCTCGAAGTGCAAGAGAAAGCCGGCTTCATTCCCAACGTCTTCCTGACGCTCGCGCGCCGGCCAGCGGAGTTCCGCGCCTTCTTCGCATACCACGATGCGCTGATGGAGAAGGAAGGCGGCCTCACCAAGGCCGAGCGCGAGATGATCGTCGTGGCCACCTCGGGCGCCAACGACTGCCTGTATTGTGTGGTGGCGCACGGGGCCATCCTGCGCATCTACGCCAAGGACCCGCGCGTCGCGGACCAGGTGGCGGTGAACTATCGCAAGGCGGACATCACGCCGCGGCAGAAGGCGATGCTCGCGTTCGCGCTCAAGGTCGCGCTTCGCAGCCAGGAGATCGACGACGCCGACTTCGCTGCGCTCCGCCACCACGGCTTCGGCGACGAGGATGTCTGGGACATCGGTGCGATCGCGGCATTCTTCGCGCTGTCGAACCGCATGGCGAACCTGATTACTATGCGCCCGAACGACGAGTTCTTCCTGCTGGGACGTGTGCCCAGGAAGTAGATCATCGGCGCTGCAATATCCGCCTGGAAGCCGGCGGCGATCCGCTGAGGGCTTTGCCGCTGGCGGGTACCGTTTCTGGGTCAGCAGAGCTGACGATCAGGAACTTCGTCCCACGGCCAGTTCCTGTCGTCTGCGCGCTCTTGAGCCGACGCCGGCTACGGCCGGTCTCGAGGTGCAGCGGACACCGGTCAACGTCGTGCAGGCGACGCCGCAACCCCGGATGCGGACGTTCGGCGAACGGCGGTGCCAGTCGATTCCAGATGCCGCGCCAGCGTCAGCTTGCCCGCGCCTCGACCTGGCGCAACCGACCCCATTGCGGACCGTTGCGCAGGTGCAAAGCAGTCGTTCCGGACATCACGCGAGAACGGAGTCTCTACACCCGGTCGGCTTCTGCTCCCAGCTTCCGCCTACGCGGCTTCCTCACGAGGCGGCCTCTAACCTTCGCCTTTGAGGCGGTTGATCAGCCCGTGGATGTCGCCGAGGACGAACAGATCGCGCACTTTAGCACCTTCGAACGTGAAGATCGGCATGCCGATCCACCAAACATGCCGGCCACTCGGTGGCACGCCGAACAATTCCTTTCGATGGAAGCCGTGGAAACGCATCTTGCCGCCGACTCGATTGCCTTCTTCGATCATCGTCAGGATGTCCGTGGTGTAATTGCCGAAGCTGCCGGTAACCCAGTCGACATACCCTGCGAACTGATCGTGGCCCACGAGCGCAGGCCCCAGTGAGCCTCGGAAGGTGAAGCCCTCGTGGAAGATCTTCGGTATCAGGCTCTTGTCCGCGTGGTCCCACAATTCCTTGTAGAACACGCGCACCGATTCCTTCTGCGGTGACAACACAACGCCTTTGAAGTCGAAAGAGGATTCGTCCATAGATTGTCGCGACTCTCGCGAACTGGGATCGCGTAACACTATCGTGCGTTGACGTCGAGCTACGGGGCGATGTTCGGGTCGAGCAAAACTGAGCGGACCGAGACATAGTACCAAACGGTCGGGCGTCCGCTTCCGAGGAGAAGGCGCTACGACTGCCCATGGCCCGCGAGTTGTCTTCGCCCGCAGTCGACCCCCGACCCGCCGTTGAGCCGGACCGGGATCGGACATTCAGCGGCGATCAACTTGCGTTGCGCTACTGAATCACCTCATCGGCAAGCACCAACAGCGATTGCGGAAAAGTTCACAGTGCGGTCACGGTCGAGGTGCAGGAGGCAAACGTCGATTCCAGAAGATTCGTGTCGATGCCCCCAGCCGCACCAATGGCTACGATCTGCGTACGCTGTGCGCGCTCTCCCCACGGCTCCTCGACCGAGATGTCGACGCGCCGTCCGACCACTTGCAAGACAACACGTCGCCCAGGCGCATCGGTGGAGTAGATCACGCCTTTGGCCCGATAGATCGTGCCGGGCAACTTGCGCAGTTTTTCGCGTAACGCCTCAAGGGCCAGCGGTTCGTCGCTTTCGTAGCTCCAAGTGCTGAACACCTCCGAGTGATCGTGCCCGTCGTCATGGCAGTTCGGCTCAGTGCAGGCAGCGTTGAGCGTGCGCAAGTTGAGCATCGCGCGTGCGGGATCGAAGCGCCCCACCCCTAACAGGATTTCGTATGGCACCTCGCAGTAATCGGTTTCGACAATGCGGAGCCGGTTGAAATGCTCGTCTAGCCAAGCCCTCGCCTTCCCCACCTGCTCCGGACCCGCAAGCCCGACCTTGTTCAGGATCAGCATGTCGGCAAATCCGACTTGGTGGAGCTTGAGTTCCATAAGGGGCGGATACTCGGGGTGCGCAAACACCTGCTCAGCGTCCACCACGCAGACGACGCTGTCGAGCCTGATTCGGTCCCGCAAGCTGGCATCGTTGAACGTCGCGAAGATTCCAGCAGGGTCGGCAACGCCACTGGCTTCGAGGAGGATGTATTCGACCCGCTCGGGTCGGGCGATCAAATCGACGACCGAGTCGACGAGATCGTCCCGAATCTGGCAGCAGACGCACCCGTTCGCCAGGCTGATCATGTTGGCGTCGATCCCCACAACGAGTTCGGCGTCGATATTGATCGATCCGAAGTCGTTGACGAGGACTCCCACGCGCAGGCCATGATTCCCGGTGAGGATGCGGTTTAGCAGCGTCGTCTTTCCCGCGCCAAGAAAGCCGGTCAGGATCGTGATGGGAACGGCATTGCCGCCGTTGTCGATGATGGTCATGGCTTAGGGCTTGACGAATTTGCTGAGATCGATCCCCATCACCTTCGCCATCTCGCGGAGGTCGACCAGCTGCGGGTTCGGGAGTTTCGTAAGCGGCTCACGGTAGACATCGGGCGGGTAATATTTGTGCGGATCGATCTCGATGTCGCGCGTCCTCTGTTCCTGTTGCTGCTCGCGCGGCAGCCTGGGTTGCGGGACGACGCCCATGCCTGTGGCGAGCGGAAGCGGATCGCCGAAGAGCAGAGTGGGAGGCGGCAGCCCTTGGCCGGCGAACCCCGGCAGGACAGCCTCCCGGTGCCAGATCGCGTCCTTGGTCACGTTGACGGTGACCACGTCCGGCGCACCATAGAGAAAAAGCCCCTTCCAATGGGCTCGGATGTCCGCCGTCTGCTCGTTGAGCGTGTCATTGTCGAACGCGAGGTGCGTGGCCATTCCGACGCGCGGGTTCACCTGGTTGATGAGGTAGCCGGTGGCGTACCCCAGCGTATGGTGGATGTCCACGGTGTAGTTGAAGAGGAACTCGGGCAGTCCGTATTTCAGTTGGTTGATGTGCGCAAGATCGGGCTGCAATTCGGTGACGAACACGTCGACCCCCTTGGAATATTTGGCCGTCAGGTCGTCGGGTCGGCCGTCGCCGGTCCATACGAAGGAGAGGCCGTTCCAGTCGAGCCGATAGGCCGAGGCGCCGTCCTTCACGTGCGAGCGCCGCCAATGTCGAATGGTCACGCCGTTCTTGTCGTAGCAGATGCCGTTCTCGTCCTTCCAGTCGAACTCGTTGACCTCGACCTCGTAGCCGTCCCCGATGGGGCAAGCGTCGAAGGCTTCGAGGTGCCACTTGAGCATCTGCTTCATGCCCGCGACCATGGCCTTGGTGCCGAGGTCCGGGGTGCGTCCCGACGGCCCGGTGACTCTCAGGGGCATCTTCCACCGTCCCGACCACGCCGAGAACGGCAGCAGATACGACAGATCATGGTAGTGATCAACGTGCAGGTGGGTAATGAAGATGTCGTTGATGCTCGGGACCGGAACACCCATGGCGACGATATTCTTGACGCACCCGGGTCCGAAGTCGAAGAAGAAGCGATCACCGTTGCCGAGTTCGACCATGATGCAGGTGCCTGCCTGGTCCCGCCGTGGAGGGAAGGGGCAACTGCCGACGAACGAGATCCGCATCTCGTCCTTATCGAGAACCTCGCTGCCGGGGAAGTAGTTCATCCGGCTTCGGACCGACGGCGTCGGCTTGTAGTAAGGCGGGAACTGGAGGCCCGTGCTTGGTCCGCCTCCATACGGATTTGTGGGCGCGGCCGGCCCAGCAGGCGTCTGCGCCGACGCCGGGTCGACAGCGGAGATCCCAACTGCCGCGGCACTCGCGATTGCACCCTTGAGCATCTCGCGCCGGCTCATATTCGGCTGCGGTAGAACCTTCGCATCGTCATCGCTTGTCATGGGTGCTCTCCAAGAAAGAGGGAAAGATGGGCGGGGGTATTTACGTAGCAGTCGTGGCCGGCGCAACGGCACGGCGGATCGCGTCGAGTATTTCGCTGCCGGCGTCGGTCTTCCGAAAATACCCCGCACACGGTCCCGCCATGGCATTTGCGCGAGCCTGCGGGTCGTCGTGAGCGGTGACGAAGAGGACCGGTGACACCGCGCCTTCGGCCGTGAGTTGATTCCGCAAGTCGATCCCCGAAATTCCCGGCAGCTGTACGTCAAGCACGAGGCAATCGAACCGTGGCCGCTTCATATCCGCACGAAACGCTTCCGCGGATGCGTACGTAATGGGTTGCATCCCGGCCGCGCGCAACAGTCGAGCGAGCGAACGGAGAAGGCTCTCGTCGTCGTCGACAACGGCAACGTAGAGATTCGCCGAATTGCCAGTCGCCATGCCAGGAAGCCTACCAAGCAGGCAACCTCAGCGGTACTTCCCTTTAGGGAAGGTCGCGCGGCTAGACGAACACTCCTGCCGCCTGCGCCAGGCGCGTGAGTTCAGCGACAGATCGCACCCGAAGCTTGGTGGTGATGGCCGTGCGGTGGAGCTTCACCATGCGTTCGCTTATCCCCAAGTCCGACGCAATCTGTTTATTGAGCCTGCCGGCCACGACTTGGCGCAGGACATCACGCTCGCGCGCCGTTAACGTGTCGAATCGATCATGCAATGCACGTCTTTCCGTACGCTCCTCTCGCTGCTGGGCATCGCGGGCCAGCGCCCGGTCCACCGCCGCAAACAGGTCTTCCTTCGGGCCGCGCTTGGTGAGGAAATCCTCGGCACCCTGGCGCATTGCCTTCACCGTCGTAGGAATGTCGCCCTCTCCGGTGAGGAAGATCACCGGCGGCGGGTTCGTCTCGCGCGATAACGCATCCTGCAGGTCGAGGCCGTCCATCCCCGGCATGCGCAGATCGGCGACGACGCAGCCGGCATCATCTCCGAGGTTCGCAAGCAACTCTGCTGCCGACGAATACGTCCGGACGGCGTAGCCTGCCGCCTTCAGCAGACGTGCGACCGCCACAAGAAACGCCGCGTCGTCGTCAACGATATGGACAATCGGAATGCCTTCGCTCATGACGGCGCCGCTTCCTCGTCGAGCGGCAGCGCAAAGCGGAAGATCGCACCGCCCCGCGGATCATTCTCGGCCCAGATGCGGCCCCCGTGCGCCTCGATGATCGTACGCGACACGGCGAGTCCGATGCCCATGCCGGTGGGCTTGGTGGTGTAGAAGGGATCGAAGACGCGCGGCAATGCGTCATCTGGAATGCCAGAGCCGGTGTCGCCGACCGCGATCTCTACCATTCGTGCGTCGTTTAGATGAGCCGCCACGTCAACCTGGCGAACCTGGCGGTTTGACCCCTCGAGCGCATCCATGCCGTTCACGATGAGATTGAGCAGCACCTGTTGCAGGTGCACTCGGTCACCCCGTACCCGCGGCAGGCTGTCGGAAACGTCCGCATTGAGCTTGACGCGCCGCGCCAAGGCGTCGGCTTGGACGAGGTCCACGACATCGGCGACAAGTTCACCCACGGCGATGGGCCGGACATCAAGCTCGTTGCGTCTGAGCAATGCCCGCATCCGGTCAATGACCATGCCGGCCCGCTGATCGTCGGCCCGGATGTCCGCGACAATCGCGCGGATTTCGTCGAGGTCGGGCGATGCCTGCTGCATGAACAGGTCCGCGGCCTCGGCGTTGCGCAGAATTGCGCCGAGCGGTTGGCTGATCTCATGTGCCAGCGCTGAAGCAAGTTGCCCCATCAAGGAGACCCGCCCAGCGTGGGCGATCTCCTGTCTGAGTAGATGCGATTCTTGTTCCGACTTCTTGGTTGCGGTGATGTCACGCGCCACACCGCGCGCCATGAGGGCCTTGCCCATGGCATCAAATTCAATGCCACCACGGGAGGCAATCCAGCGCACCTCACCGCTCGGCAGCAACAACCGGAAATCCGTCTCATACTGGCCTTTCCCGGCTCGCGCCTCGGCCATGACTCGCTCCACTGCTTCACGATCCTCCGGATGCACTCGTTGCAATACATGTTCAAACGTCAACGACTCGGGTGACGCGAAGTCGAATAGCCGTCGCCACGTTTCGCTGGCCCAGATTTCGTTGCGCGTGAAGTCCCGAATCCAGAGTCCGAGATCGGCCGCCCCAACAGCGAGGCTCATCCGTGCTTCATTTTCCCGCAGCTCACGCGCCGTTTGCGCTGCACTCAGGACCTCGCGGGTCAACTCATAGCCCATCGCCGCGACCAAGCCGAGGAACGCCAAGCTCAGGGTGATCGGCGCGCGGACGAATCCCCAGAACACAAGAAGCGTTTCCGCAAAGGCGACGAGTTGGAACAGTATGATGCTGCCGCCGACCATCACGGCCTTGCGATGCTCGCCTCGCCGCCAGACGGTTACCGTTACGTCCGCGCAAAAGACAAGGAGCAGGAAGACATTAACGTGAGCCACGATTTGCCAGGGATTTGGCACACCTTGCGCAACCATGACCGGCTCACCGAACAGCGAAACGGGTACCAAGCGAACGACTTCAAGATAGTTGAGGTTCTGCCCAATCAAGAAGTTGAGCAGCAGCGCCAGTGTGCGGGTTCCACCCACAACCCACGCCAACCAAAGGCGCCCAGCATGCAGATACAGACGCAGGAATCCGACCAGCGGCACTACAACGAACCATATCGCGACATGTCCCCATTTGAGCGCCGCGGCGAATTCCGCTGGCGTCTGCGCGCGCATCATCGACAGCTCGCAATACGCAAAGGCAGCGGCACCTATCGCGGTAAGCGAAAAGAGGAGATTGGCCCGGGCCGAGCGCTGTTTCCACCAAATGAGGAGATTCATCGCCGCCATCGTGAGACTGGCGGACGCGGCCATCGACCATATTATGGTGACCCAACTCATCAGAAAGGAGGCTGGCGCGGAGTGCTGCGATCAGCCAGTTTAGCGTGACCGCGCGGTCGCGGCCGCACCCCCATGCGTCGGGATATCACCGAGCCATGGCGACGGTTCCTCTGGCAATGCGGACGCCGTCTCATTGGGCGACGAGTAGAACCGTACGGCCGCTATCAAGAGAGCCAGGGCCGCTATCGAGAGAGCCAGATTGACCCACGCAACGGCAGCTTTGTGGCCGCGAGCCGAGATTCCGTCCAAATCGCCGATAGCTGCCATCGGAGTCGTCAGCCTCTGATGCGAGCGTCGGCTACCGGCCGCCGTTGCGAATTCACACTACCGGCCAGGACCAGTCGTCGCGTCCGTTGCTCCAAAGCAGACGCTAATTGGCTATCGGCGGGCAATCTGACGCGATTAAGGCGGTCCCACTCCGCCGCACTTGCCGGTTGCAACGTCTTCGCCTAGGCTCTTGTGCTCCGCCGGAAGCGCGAGAGGTAGGGGAGGAGTCGATGCGTCGGGGTGCAAAGCCGGTAACGACAACGGTGGCAGCCGGACGCCCTGCTGCGCGCAGGTCGCGAGTGAGTTCGACTGCCACTACTTCGGCGCTCGAGCAGCACCTCGCCGAGGCATTGGAGCGAGAAGCGGCGACGAGTGCGATCCTGCGCGTGATCAGTCAATCTTCGCGCGATGTGCAGCCGGTGTTCACGACGATCGTTAAGAACGCGGTGCGGTTGTGCGAAGCCCGCTACGGCGCCGTATTCCGTTTGGATGGTGGCCTAGTTCACCTGGCTGCCCACCACAACTTCAGCGCGACGGAGCTCGTCCGATATTTTCACACATATTATCCGATGGCGCCGAACCGCGGACATGTCTCGGGTCGAACAATTCTCACTTGCGCCGCCATTCAAGTACCCGACATCTTGGCCGACGATGGATACCTCGGCGCGGGGATGAAAGCGGCTGGTTTTCGGAGCCTGCTTGGCGTGCCTCTACTTCGCGGCAGGCGCGCCATCGGCGCAATTCTCATCTATCGTGCGGAGCCTGGCCAGTTCGCGGGCAAACACATTGAACTACTGAAGACCTTTGCGGATCAGGCAGTCATTGCTATAGAGAACGTCCGACTGTTCAACGAGATCAAGGAGAAGAGCCGTCAGCTAGAGACAGCGAGCCGTCACAAAAGCGAGTTCCTCGCCAACATGTCGCACGAGCTGCGGACGCCGCTCAACGCCATCATCGGCTTCTCGGAGGTCCTGGCCGAGCGGCTGTTCGGCGAGATCAACGACAAGCAGGCGGAATACCTGCGTGACATTCTCGAGTCGGGACAGCATCTATTGTCCCTCATCAACGATATCCTCGATCTGTCCAAGATCGAGGCCGGGCGGATGGAGCTGGAACCGACCGATTTCGATCTGCCGAGTGCCATCGAGAACACGCTGACCTTGGTGCGGGAGCGGGCGCACCGGCGTGGGATCGCGCTCAAGTGCGCGATCGACAATCGCCTGGAGATGATTCGCGCCGACGAGCGAAAGGTGAAGCAGGTGCTGTTGAACCTGCTGTCCAACGCCTTGAAATTTACGCCGGAGGGCGGACAGATCGACGTCCGGGCCGCTTTGCGCGACCGTGCGGCGGAGATTTCAGTCACCGATACGGGGGTTGGCATCGCACCCGAGGATCAGGAGGCGGTGTTCGAGGAATTCCGGCAGGTCGGGATGGCGTCGAAGAAAGTGGAGGGCACCGGG
>DATJWL010000201.1:0-26938 GCA_035501215.1 Casimicrobiaceae bacterium | reverse complement strand
CGGCGCGTGGTATGCCTACGGCGGCGAGCGCATCGGGCAGGGCAAGGACAATACGCGCGACTATCTGAGGGAGCGCCCCGAGCTCGCAGCCGAGATCGAAGCGAAGATTCGCGCGGCGGTCGGCGTGCCTGTCCCCGGTCCGGCGCGCGGCGCCGCGCCTGCCGACGAGTAGCGCGCGGCAACGCTTGGCGGCATCGCTTCGCGCGCAGGCGATCCGCTGGCTGGCCCGGCGCGAGCATTCGCGCGTCGAGCTGGAGCAAAAGCTGCTGGCCAAGGGCTGGGACAAAAGCGAAGTGCGCGCGGCGCTCGACGACCTGACCAAACTTGGCTATCTGTCGGATGCTCGCTACGCGTGCGCGCTGACGGCGCAGAAGGCCGGCCGCTACAGCCGGCGCGGCATCGCCGCCGAGCTGAAGGCGAAAGGCGTCGGTTCTCTGGAGATCCAGTGCGCGCTCGCGCAGGCGAGCCTCGACGATGAAGCCGCTCTGACCGAACTGTGGCAGCGGCGCTTCGGACGTGCGCCCGCGGACGAGCGCGAGAAGGCACGCCAGGTCCGCTTCCTGCAATCGCGCGGCTTCGCACTGTCGGCGATCCTGAAGTTGCTGCGCCGTGCGGACGTCTCCGGCTCGTGATCGATCGCGGTAAAATCGAACGATGAGAGCAAGCGAAATCCGCCGTCAGTTTCTCGACTACTTCGCCGCGAGAGGACACACGATCGTCCCTTCCGCGCCGCTCGTGCCGGCGAACGATCCGACGCTGCTCTTCACCAACAGCGGCATGGTGCAGTTCAAGGATGTCTTCCTGGGCAAGGAAGAGCCGCCGCATCTTCGAGTTGCCGACGTGCAGCGCTGCCTTCGCGCCGGCGGCAAGCACAACGATCTCGAGAACGTGGGCTACACCGCCCGCCACCACACCTTCTTCGAGATGCTCGGGAACTGGTCGTTCGGCGATTACTTCAAGCGCGAGGCGATCAGGTACGCGTGGGACCTGCTGACGTCGGTCTACAAGTTGCCGGTCGACCAGCTATGGGTGACGGTCTATCACACCGACGACGAGGCCTACGACGCGTGGGCGAGCGACATCGGCGTGCCGCGCGAGCGCATCGTGCGCATCGGCGACAACAAGGGCGCGCCGTACGCTTCCGACAACTTCTGGCAGATGGCCGAGACCGGCCCGTGCGGCCCCTGCAGCGAGATTTTCTACGACCACGGCCCGGGGATCGCGGGCGGCCCGCCCGGGTCGGCGGAGCCGGAGGGCGACCGTTACGTCGAAATCTGGAACCTGGTGTTCATGCAATTCGATCGCGACGCTCACGGGAAGCTTACGCCGCTGCCGAAGCCCTGCGTCGATACGGGAATGGGCCTGGAGCGTCTGGCGGCAGTGCTGCAGCACGTCCACAGCAATTACGAGATCGACCTCTTTCGCGATCTGATCGCCGCCGCGGCGAAGCTCACCGGCGCGAAGGATCTGAAATCGCCGTCGCTCAACGTCATCGCCGATCACGTTCGGGCCTGCGCGTTTCTCGTCGCCGACGGCGTGATCCCGAGCAACGAAGGGCGCGGTTATGTGCTGCGGCGGATCATCCGCCGCGCAATCCGCCACGGCTACAAGCTCGGGCAAACACAGCCGTTCTTCGCCCGGCTCGTGCCCGAGCTGTCGCGCCTGATGGGCGATGCCTATCCCGAGCTGCCGCTCAAGCAGGACTACGTGATGCGCGTGCTCCTCGCCGAAGAGGAGCGCTTCGCCGAAACGCTGGAGCACGGCATGAAGGTGCTCGAGGCGGCGCTCGCCGACGCGCGAAAGGCAGGAGCGAAAGCGCTTTCCGGCGAGACGGCGTTCACGCTCTATGACACCTACGGCTTTCCGTTCGACCTCACTGCCGACGTCTGTCGCGAGCGTGGCTTCGCCATCGACCAGGCCGCGTTCGACGCGGCGATGGAGAAGCAGCGCGAGCGCGCTCGCGCCGCGTCGACGTTCAAGATGGCCGAGGGGCTCGACTATCGCGGCGCGAAGACGAAGTTCGACGGCTACGATACGCTCGCGGAAGAAGCCCGCGTCGTTGCGCTCTATCGCGACGGAACGCCCATTGACTCGCTGTCGACCGGGCAAAGCGGTGTGGTCGTCCTCGATCGCACGCCGTTCTACGCAGAGTCGGGCGGCCAGGTTGGCGACCGCGGCGAGATCACGAAGGACGGCGCGTGCCTCACGCTCTTCGCGGTGCACGACACACAGAAGATCCAGCCCGACGTGTTCGGCCACTACGGTGAGGTCAGGACCGGCGAACTGAAGCTCGGCGATACCGTGACCACGAAAGTGGACGGGCGCGCGCGGGCGCGCGCTGCGTGGAACCATTCGGCTACCCACCTCATGCACGCGGCGCTGCGCAAGGTGCTCGGCGAGCACGTGACGCAGAAAGGCTCGCTCGTTGATCCCGATCGCACTCGCTTCGACTTCTCGCATCCGCAGCCGATGACCGACGAGGAGATCCGGACGGTCGAATCGCTGGTCAACGCCGCGATTCGCGCCAACTATCCGGTCGAGGCGCGGGTCATGCCCTACGACGAGGCGATCAAGTCCGGAGCGATGGCGCTCTTCGGCGAGAAGTACGGCGACGAGGTTCGAGTATTGCGCATGGGCGACTTCTCGACCGAGCTCTGCGGCGGCACCCACGTCAATCGCACTGGAGACATCGGCTTCTTCAAGATCGTGTCCGAATCGGGCGTCGCGTCGGGCATCCGCCGCGTCGAAGCGGTCACCGCCGAGGGCGCGCTCGCCTATACGCACGAAATGGAAGCGCGTTTGAACGAAGCGGCGCGCGCGCTCAAGGCGCCTCCCACGGAGGTTGCGGCGAAGATTGCGCAGATCCTCGACAACGCGAAGGCGCTGGAGAAAGAGCTTGCGCGCTTGAAAGGGAAGCTCGCCTCGACCCAAGGCGGCGATCTCGCCGCGCAGGCAGTCGAAGTGAACGGCGCGCACGTGCTGGCGGCGACGATCGACGGCGCCGATGCCACGGTGTTGCGCGAGACCATCGACAAGCTGAAGGGGCGCTTCAAGTCGGCCGCCATCGTCCTCGGGTCGACCGAAGGCGGCAAGGTGACGCTGATCGCGGGCGTGACCTCGGACCTCACGGCGAAGATCAAGGCGGGCGAGCTGGTCAACCACGTCGCCATGCAGGTGGGCGGCAAGGGCGGCGGCCGGCCCGACATGGCGCAGGCGGGCGGGACGAATGCCGCGGCGCTCCCGGCAGCGCTGGAATCCGTGCGATCGTGGGTTGCGGAGAGACTCTAACGGGCGGACCTGATGGAGCCCATCCGCGTCGACGCGCCCGAAGGCATTCGCGTCCGTCCTGCGGCGAGCGAGGATTGCGATGCGTTGCTCGCGCTTTACTGCGAAGTGCACGATGCGCATCTCGCAGCGCACCCCGACGAATTCGAGGCCTTGTCGCCGGAAGACGAAGGCAAGCTCCTGCAGCAGTTCGCACGGACCGATGGCGCGCGACTCCTCGTTGCCGAGTCGGCGCGAGGTCCCGTCGGCTGTGTACGCTTCGAACTGCAGGACGTCGGCCGCGGAGGGCGGCGGCGCAGGCCGCGTCTCTACCTCAATCTGCTCGTCGTGGCGCCGAAATGGCAGGCGCGGGGCGTGGGCTCGCTGCTGCTCGACCACGTGCACGCGTTTGCGCGCGCCCACGGCGTGGAGTCGATCGAGCTCGACGTGCACGAGTTCAATGCGCCCGCGCGGCGACTGTACGACCGCATGGGTTACGAGACCGTCATGCGGCGCATGAAGCTGCGCCTTGGTCGCGGCTGAGCGGATATCTCCGCATGCCGCTGCGCCCGAATCTCTCGACGGAGACCTTCGCCCGGCGCGGCGAAGGGCGTCTGCCGGGGCTGGTCGGCTTCCGGCCGGTCGCCATCGTGGAAAACCGTGTCGAGGCCGAGCTGGAGATCCGTCCCGAGCTGCTCGCGCCGAACGGCTATCTTCATGCAGCAACGGTGATCGCGCTTGCCGACACTGCCTGTGGCTACGGCTGCATCGCGCATCTTCCGCCGGGGGCCGAGAACTTCACGACGATCGAGCTGAAGGCCAACTTCCTCGGCACGGCGCGCGAAGGCCGGCTGACCTGCGTAGCCACGCCGTCGCATCTCGGCAACGCCACGCAAGTGTGGGACGCGGTGGTAACCGATTCCGGGAAGGGCCGCACTGTCGCCCTTTTCCGCTGCACGCAGCTCGTGCTGTGGCCGCGCGGATGAGACGCGCGGATGAGACGCGCGCCGAGCCGGTTCGGGGCCTGGCTTGCGTAACCGCCTGTTCCGCAATGCGCACCTCCGATCGGGCGGACGCTCGCCCCCCTTTGTCCCCACTTATGATCGCGTCGACAAGCAGACGGGCGCCATGGAACGGATCGGCAGGCAAGCGGTCCATTCGGGCGCCCGATACGTATCCGAGCATCCGGCCCGGCGACGGGCGCAAAACGAAAGGAAGGCAAGTCCGATGAACACGATAAGAGTCCTGCGAGCCGCGCTCGCCGTGGCGGCGGTTGGAACACTGCTGGCAGGCAGCCCTCTCGCCCGCGCCGACGGCATAACCGCCCAGCAGGCCCAGGACATGCTCAATGAGCTGAAAGCCATTCGTCAGGTCCTGGAGAAAATGCAAACCGGGCAAGCGGCGCCCGCACCCGACGACAAGGTCAGTTACAAGCTCACACCGGGCGGGTTCTCCATGGGCGAAGCGAAAGCTCCGCTGGTGCTGGTCGAATACACCGATTTCCAGTGTCCGTTCTGTCAGCAGTTCCACAACACCGCGTTCGCGCAGATCAAGGCCAACTACATCGACACCGGCAAGGTGCGCTTCATCTCGCGCGACTTCCCCCTCGATTTCCATGACAATGCCCGCCGCGCCGCCACTGCCGGGCGCTGCGCCGCGGAGCAGGGCAAGTACTGGGAAATGCGCCACGTGATGATCGTCAACGCCGATCAGTTGAAGGCCGACAACCTGATGACCTACGCGGCGACCGTCAAGCTCGATGTGCCCAAGTTCAAGAGCTGCCTCGACTCGGACAAATTCAAGGCGCAGATCGATCAGGACATCGCCGAGGGCGGCGTAGCCGGAGTGCAGGGCACCCCCTCGTTCGTGATCGGCTACCTGGAGAACGACAAGTTGCAGGGCGTGCGACTGGTGGGCGCCCAGCCGTACGCGCAGTTCAACGCCAAGATCCAAGAGATGCTGGACAAGGCGGGCAAGAAGTAAGCAAGGTCTTCGCCGGACCTTGAGGGCGCGCCCCCGCTTCGAGCGGTGGGCGCGGTGGGGGCGAGGTTTTTCATCTGGCCTCGAGGGCCAGCATCGAATGCGGCTCTTGCTGCTCGCGTTCGCCTTGGGAGTGCTCGCGCTGCAGCAGCAGCCGGAGCTGCCCCGGCTCGCGTGGGGCGCCACCATCGCGGTGCCGCTTCTCCTCTCGCTGGCCGCGGGTTTCGTTGCGCATCGACGTGGGGGCTGGATCGCCCGCAGCGCTCGTGCCTCAGCGTTAATTGCCGCCGTAGGCGCTGTCGCGCTGGCCGGATTCTTCTACGCCGCGTGGCGGGCGGAGCTGCGCCTCGCCGACCAGCTGCCTTCGGCCTGGGAAGGCCGTGACGTCGAGCTCTCCGGGGTCATCGACGAGCTGCCGCAGGCGAGCGATCGCGGCACGCGCTTCGCGTTTGCCGTCGAGCGCGTGCTGACCGAAGGGGCGGTCGTGCCCTCGCGGCTCTCGCTCGCGTGGTACGCATCGTGGTACGGCGAAGGACCGCGCGACGAAGTGCCGGCTCTGCGCGCCGGCGAGCGCTGGCAATTCGTGGTCAGGCTCAAGCGCCCCCACGGCACGATCAACCCGCACGGCTTCGATCTCGAAGCCTGGCTGCTCCAGAATGACCTCCGCGCCACCGGTTACGTGCGCACCGACGATGCAAACCGG
Source organism: Casimicrobiaceae bacterium (assembly GCA_035501215.1). Lineage (GTDB taxonomy): Bacteria > Pseudomonadota > Gammaproteobacteria > Burkholderiales > Casimicrobiaceae > PALSA-1003. The sequence goes on along the minus strand of DATJWL010000201.1, from coordinate 20,991 downwards.
CGGCTCGACGCTTTTGCCGGGCGCCCCGGCGACTATGTACAGCGGTTGCGCGAGTCGATTCGCGATCGCATCCTGAGCGCGCTCGATGGCCGGCCTTACGCGGGCGTCATCGCAGCGCTCGCGATCGGCGACGAGCGCGCGATCCCGAGCGAGCAGTGGCGGGTCTTCTTCCGCACCGGCATCGGGCATCTCATCAGCATCTCTGGGCTGCACGTCACCGCGTTCGCCACGCTTATCGGTGCCCTCGTGTTCTGGCTGTGGCGGCGCAGCCACGCGCTGACCCTAAGGTTGCCGGCGCGCAAAGCCGGGGCCGTCGCGGGCGTGCTCGCCGCGTTCATCTACGTCCTCCTCGCCGGTTTCCAGATCCCCGCGCAGCGAACGCTGTACATGCTTGCGGTGGCGGCGATTGGGCTGTGGATCGGACGTCCGGGCACGGCGTCGGCGGTCTGGCTGTGGGCGCTCGCGGTCGTGCTGGCATTCGACCCCTGGGCGATGCTGACCCCGGGCTTCTGGCTCTCGTTCGGTGCAGTAGGCGTGCTCCTCTATACCGGCGTCGGACGCATCGGCGATGGCTCGACGCTCAAGGCGGCGGCGCGCGCGCAATGGGCCGTGACGCTGGGGCTCGTCCCGCTGATGCTGATGCTGTTCCAGCAGATCTCGCTCGTCTCACCGCTCGCCAACGCGATCGCGATTCCGGTCGTCACCTTCATCGTCGTGCCGCTCACGCTGGCCTCGATCGCTCTGCCATGGGATGGGTTGCTCGTCGTTGCGCACAGCGTGTTCGCATGGCTCGCGACGTTTCTCGAGTACCTGAGCACGCTGCCGTCCGCCGTCTGGGAGCAGCATGCGCCCTCGGCCTGGGCGATCGCCGCCGGCTTGCTCGGCGTGCTATGGCTGCTCGCACCGCGCGGCGTGCCGGGTCGCGCCCTGGGCGTCGTGTGGCTCGCGCCGCTCTTCGTCGTTGCGCCGCTGCTGCCGCCGCAGGGCGCCTTCCGCGTGGTCGTCCTCGACGTCGGACAGGGGCTCGCCGTGCTGGTCCAGACGCACGCGCACGCGCTTCTCTACGACACCGGACCGCGCTTCAACGAGAGCGCCGACGCAGGCAACCGCATCATCGCGCCGATGCTGCGCGCGACGGGCGTCACGCGCCTCGACGGCCTGATCGTCAGCCATCAGGACATCGACCACAGCGGCGGCGCGCTCTCGCTCCTCGACACGGTGCCGGTCGGCTGGCTGGCATCCTCGCTTCCCGAGGAGAGCCGTATCCTCCGCGCGCGCGCCGCACAGGGCGAGCCGGCGCATCGCTGTGTTGCCGGCGAGCGGTGGAGCTGGGACGGAGTCGAATTCTCGCTGCTGCATCCGGTCGAAGCGAATTACGCGAATCCGAAGTTGAAGACCAACGATCTCTCGTGCGTCCTGCGGGTGCGCAACGCCGCAGGCACCGCGCTTCTGACCGGCGACATCGAGGCGCGCACCGAAGCCGATCTCATCCGCCGCGAGGCGGCCTCGCTCGGCGCGGAGCTTCTGGTGGTCCCGCACCATGGCAGCCGCAGTTCGTCGACGCCCGGATTCATCGCCGCCGTCTCGCCGCGGATTGCCGTCTTCACGCCCGGTTATCGCAACCGCTTCGGTCATCCCCGGCCCGAGATCGTCGAGCGTTACGCCATGGCCGGTATCCCGAGCTACCGGACCGACTACGACGGGGCACTCACCTTTGCTTTCGAGGCTGGGGTTCCGCTCGCGGCGATCGCGCAGCGCAATATCGACCGCCGCTACTGGTACGACGCGCCGGTGCGCTCCGAGCTGCCGCCGCTCGACTGAAAGAAGGGGCCAGGATCGATTTCTTCTCATGCGAGCAGAGGCATCGCAACGCGCCAGAAAATCGAGTCTGGCCCTTTTTTTTGGTGCCTGCGGCTGCGCGATCGCATGGACGCTCGTCGCAACCGCGCACGCCCAAGGCACAGCTCCGCGCGAATGGAAGCTCTCGACCGCGCTGGGACCGGCGTACCCGCAGGGCAGGGCCGGCGAGGTCTGGGCGCGCCTGATCGGCGAGCGCAGCGGCGGGCGCCTCGCGGTCAGGCATTTCCCCGGGGCGACGCTGGCGCAGCGCGACCCCGCGCGCGAATTCGCAGCGCTTCGCGACGGCACGATCGATCTCGCCGTGGGCTCCGCGTCGAACTGGGCGGCGCAGGTGAAAGAGCTCAACCTCGTCGCGCTGCCCTGGCTCTTCCCCGATCGGCCTGCGCTCGAACGCGTGCTCGAAGGCGAAGTCGGTGCGCGCCTGTCCAGGGCGGTCGAAGCTGCGGGCGTCGTCCCGCTCGCCATCGCAGCCGAGGCGTTCCAGCAGATCGCGACCCGACGGGGCGTGCATGCACCGTCCGATCTCGCCGGGCTCAAGTTGCGCTCGCCGCGGCCAATGCTCTTCATCGAAACATTGCTGGCTCTGGGCGCGCTGCCCGTTGGACTGAGCTCCAGCGACGCCCGCTCGGCGTTGTCGCGCGGCGCGCTCGACGGCGAGGTTCTCGGCGTGGCCGCGTTCGGCGCCGCGCGGCTATACGCGAGCGGTGCGGGGCATCTGCTGGTGTGGGACGCGTTTGCTGATGCGCTGTTCTTCGCTGTCAACCGCGAGGACTGGGCGGCGCTCTCCGCGGCCGATCGCGAGCTCGTGCGCCAAGCGGCGCGCGACGCCGCACTCGAGGCGAGCGCTCTTGCTCGCGAGCAGGCGGGCGATGCAGCGCTCGCGCGGATCGCGCGCGAAGGAACAACCGTCACCCGGTTGACCCGCGCCGGCAAGGAGGCGTTTCGCGTCAAGGCGCAGGCTGTCTACGACCGCTGGAGCACGATGGTGGGCGAGGATCTCGTCCGCGCTGCGGAAGCCGTCGCGGGCGGAGGCCAGCCGCCTCAGGCGAGATAGCGTCCAAGCCGGACGGCAGTCTCGCCGCGCTTCGGACGCCGCGTCGGCATGATCAGCACGCAGTCGTCATGCGGCGTGCGAATCTCGGTGCTGCCGTCGATTGCGTAGACGGTTCCCGCGCGCACGATGGTCTGCATCGCTTTGACGGACATCGTGAATGCAAATTCGTCGGAACCGATGGTGACGGTCGTGGTGACCTCGACCAGCTTCTGCGGCGCGAGCGGTGAAGCGTCGAGATTGGCGTCGAGAAGGGCAGGGGCGATCATGTCGAAGTGGCGCAGAAACCGCAGCACCGATTGCTTCGCCACCTGCGGCGCGGCATGTTCCCAGTGCTGCCCGCATTCGACGAGGAGCGCGGTCCTCGGATCTTCCGCATCGTCGAAGAACGCGTAGTCGCGCAGCCGCCGGCCCGCGCTGTGCCCGCCATCGATGATGACGTACTGCGGCGCGCGGATCGCGCGCGCGAGGTCGACGCCCTTGCGGCGCAGTCCAGCCATCGCCAGCGGGGGACATGGCTCCGACATCGAATGCAGGTCCAGAAGATAATCGGCGCGGTCGTACAAGGGCCGCAGCTCGCGCGCGCGCTTCAACTCCACGCTATCGCGCGGTCCATCGAGCACCGCTGCGGACCACAGTCGGTTGAAATCTTCGTCGACACAGCGCGAGGAGAACGGGTCGGCTCGATCGAATTTCCGGTACGCGGCCACGTTGGCGAAGACCATCGTGAGCGTGCCGCGGGTCGGCCGCAGCTTTTCGCGCAGCGCCCAGTCGAGCGCGATCGCCCCGCAGACCTCGTTGCCGTGCGTGAGCGCCTGCAGCACGACGTGCGGTCCGGGCCGCCTGGCCGCGAAGCTCCACGCGTAGGCCACGCCGGTATTGCCTGCGGCATGCGGCGACAGCTCCGGGAAGCCAATCTCGATCGGAGGGAGCGGAGCAGGCGAGGACTCAGCCATCGTTCGCACCTTTCGTCCTTGCCGCGCTGATCAGGTGGCGCAGATGCGGTCGCCAAGCCGCCGCATGAACCCCTCGCACTGCGCGAGCTGCTCGAGCGTCACCCACTCGTTCGGCTGATGCGCCTGCGCGATGTGCCCTGGGCCGCAGATGATGGCCGGCATCGCCGCGTTGTGAAAGAGCGCCGCTTCGCTGCCGAAGGACACCTTGCCGAGCTCCGGCGAATCCGCGCATGCCTTGCCCAGCTCGACGATCTCGCTTGCCCCGTGGGTGTCGAAGCCAGGCAGCGTCGAGAGCGTTTCGAAGTCGATGCGTGTGGCCGGGTCGACGGCGTGCATCTCGGGCAACAGGGTCGCCGAGAAACGCTTGACCCCGGCCAGCAGTTCGGCCGGATCGTCGAAGGGAAGATGCCGGATCTCGAAGTCGAACGAGCAGTCGCGCGGCACGATGTTGAGCGCCGTGCCGCCGCGAATGACGCCCGTATGCACGGTCGTGTACGGAACGTCGTAGGCGGCGTCGAAGCCGCCCCGTTCGCGGAACCGGCGCGCCATCTGGGCGAGAAAGCCCACGATCTCGCACGCGACCTGGACCGCGTTAACTCCGCGCGAAGTGAGCGCCGAGTGAACCTCATGGCCGCGGACGTGGCAGCGAAGGCCGAGCTTGCCCTTGTGCGCGACGACGACATGCATGCCGCTCGGCTCGCCGACGATGCAGCCCGCGGGCCGCACGCCGCGTGCCACCAGGTCGGCGATCAGCCGCCGCACGCCGACGCAACCCACTTCCTCGTCGTAGGACAGCGCGAGATGCAGCGGGCGCGAAAGGCCCCGCCGCAGCCACTCGGGCACGAAGGCAAGCGCGATGGCGCTGAAGCTTTTCATGTCGGCCGCGCCACGGCCGTAGAGGCGGTCACCGACGATGGTTGCTTCGAATGGCGGATGATCCCAGGGTTGTCCGTCAACCGGCACGACGTCGGTGTGGCCGGAGAGCAGAATGCCGCCTTCGAGCACGTTTCCATTCTGCGCCGGGAGCGTGGCGAAGAGATTAGCCTTGCGCTGGTCGTCATTGAAGATAAGCCGCGACTCGACGCCTTCACGCGCGAGGTAATCGCGCACCCAATGGATCAATTCGAGGTTCGACTCGCGGCTCGTCGTATCGAAGCCGATAAGCGTGCGGATCAGGTCGAACCCGACGAGCTGAGGGGAGACTGCGGTCGATGCGACGGGCACATTCATTCCGAGTCTCCGGCGGGAGCCGGAAAACGAAGCATGAACAAGGATAGAAATCGCCCCGGATGCTGTCAACGGGATTGCGAGGCGTCAAACAAGAACAAGGAGATGAACATGCGTCTTTGGTGGATTCTCGCAGGTCTGCTCGCCGTCCTGCCGCCTGCTTCTGCGCAGCGCGAAGAGCTCCCTCTCAGCGAAGTCAAGCTGCCGCCGGGATTTCACTTCGAGCTCGCTGCCCGCGTCGACAACGCGCGCGAGATGGCGCTCGGCGCAAAGGGCACGCTCTTCGTCGGCTCGATGCAGGGAAAGGTCTTCGCCGTGAAGCTTAAGCCCGGCGGCCTCGGCACGGTGACGACCATCGCGACGGGTCTCGACCGGCCCGTTGGGGTCGCTTTCCGCAACGGTGCGCTCTACGTGTCCGCGGTGAACCGGATCCTGCGCTACGACGAGATCGAGGACCGGCTTTCCGATCCGCCTCAACCGGCAGTCGTGAGCGATCGCTTCCCCAGCGATGCGCAGCACGGGTGGAAATTCATCGCGTTCGGGCCCGACGGCAAGCTCTACGTGCCGGTCGGCGCCCCCTGCAACATCTGCGAGCCCGATGCCGACCGCTACGCCGTCATCACGCGCATGAATCCGGATGGCTCGGGCTACGAAGTCTACACGCGCGGCCTGCGCAACTCGGTCGGCTTCGACTGGGACCCGCGCACGCGCGAGCTATGGTTCACCAACAACGGCCGCGATGATCTGGGGGACGATGCGCCGCCCGATACCTTGAACCATGCTCCCCGCTCGGGTCTCAACTTCGGCTATCCCTATTGCCACGCCGGGACCATTCCCGACCCGGAATACGGGAGCAAGCGACGCTGCTCCGAGTTCGCCGCGCCGGCGCAGGACCTCGGCCCGCACGTGGCGTCGCTGGGGATGCGCTTCTACACCGGGACGCAATTTCCCGCTGCTTATCACAATCAGATCTTCATCGCCGAGCACGGCTCTTGGAACCGGAGCACGAAGATCGGATATCGGGTGACGCTCGTTCGGGTGGAAAATAATCGCGCGGTCTCGTACGAGCCGTTCGCGACGGGATGGCTGCAGGGAGAGACGGCGTGGGGCCGCCCGGCAGACGTCTTCGTCATGCCGGACGGCTCACTGCTGGTGTCGGATGACTACGCCGGTGCGATCTATCGCATCAGCTATCAAGCCAAGTAAGGCTTACCAGTGGCGGTAGTGATGGTAGTAATGATGGTACCCGCCGTAGACGACCGGCGGTCCGTAGTAATACGGTTCATAGTACGGCGCCGGCGCGTAGTACACCGGCGGTGGCGCATAGGCGCTCACATACCCGCCATGATTCGAGTAACCGAAGGCGAATCCCGGGGTGCCGATCGACACCGCATAGGAGTTGGCCGCTGCGGCTGGCGCAAACGTCACTGCAGCACCAAGCACCGCGACCGCAGCCATGGCACTCAAACGAGTTGTCAGGAAACGTCTCATTGCGACCTCCTTGTCGCGTAACGAATCGACCTAAAAACGTCAAAGCGCAATGACGCGTTGACAATAAGTAAGACCGTTACAAAGAGTTGCGGTTCGCCTCATTTCCGCTATGCTTGCGCGGTTTTCCCGGCTCGCCAAGGCCTTGAGATTTCATGAGGACGCGACTTCTTTCACCCCTTGTCCTGCTGTGGTTTTTCGCCGCCGCCCTGAACCCGGGCCCGGCTGCGGGCGCCGATCTTGCGATCGGCCTGGGCGCCGACGTCACTGCCATCGATCCGCACTATCACAACGTCACTCCCAACAGCAACGTAGCTGCGCACATCTTCGACTATCTCGTGCTGCGCGACGAGCGACAACGGGCTATCCCGGGACTCGCGGAATCCTGGCGCACCGTCGATCCGTTGACCTGGGAGTTCAAGCTCCGTCGTGGCGTGAAGTTCCATGACGGAACCGAATTCACCGCCGCCGATGTCATTGCCTCGATCGAGCGGGTGCCGACCGTGCCCAACAGCCCGTCGCCCTTCACCGTGTACACCAAGCAGATCAAGGAGATCGTTGCCGTCGATCCGTACACGATCCGCTTCCGCACCGCCACGCCGTATCCGCTCATGCCTTCCGATATGACGCAGGTCGCGATCATCTCGAAGGCCGCCGCGAAGGCGACGACGGAGGATTTCAACTCCGGCAGGGCCGCCAACGGCACGGGACCGTACAAGCTCGTGCGCTATGCGAAGGGCGATCGCATCGAGCTCGCCCGCTTCGACGGTTACTGGGGCGGCAAGACGCCGTGGGAGAAAGTCACCCTGCGCCTGCTGCCCTCGGACGCGCCGCGCGTTGCCGCGCTCCTCGCCGGCGACGTGCAGGCGATCGAGAACGTGCCCACCACGGACGTGGCACGGCTCAAGGAGGAAAAGCGCCTATCGCTCGCCGGCACCGTCGCCGACCGGCTCATCTATCTGCATTTGGACTCCGAGCGCGATGTCTCGCCCTTCGTAACCGACCGGGAGGGCAAGCCGCTCGGCAGGAATCCGCTGAAGGACGCTCGCGTGCGCAAGGCGATTTCCAAGGCGATCAACCGGCAGGCGCTCGTCGATCGCGTCATGGAGGGGCAGGCCGTGCCCACGGGACAGCTCCTTCCCCACGGCTTCTTCGGCTACACGAATAATCTCAAGGTCGAGCCCTACGATCCCGAAGGCGCGAAGAAGCTCCTCGCGGACGCGGGTTACCCGAACGGCTTCGGACTCACCATCCATTCGCCGAACAATCGTTACGTCAACGACGCGAAGGTGGCGCAGGCCGTGGCGCAGATGCTCACGCGCGCGGGCATCGCGACGCGCGTCGAGGCGATGCCCTCGGCCACCTTCTTTCCGCAGGCGACCGAGTTCAAGTTCAGCTTCATCCTGGTCGGATGGAGCTCGGGGACCGGCGAAGCGTCGAGTCCGCTCAAGGCCTTGATCGCCACGCCGAGCAAGGAAAAAGGCTTCGGCACCGCCAACCGCGGCCACTATTCGAATGCGAAGGTCGATCTGCTGCTCGAAGACGCGCTCGTGACCGTCGACGACGCAAAACGCGAGGCGCTCCTGCAGCGGGCCACCGAGCTCGCGATCAACGATACGGCGATCGTGCCGCTTTACCACCAGGTGAGCCTGTGGGCGATGCGCGACGGCTTGAGCTACGTCCCGCGCACCGACGAGAACACGCTCGCGCACAAGTTCAAGCCGCCGCGATGAGAGCCCCATGAGGCTCGCCGGCAAGCTTGCCGTCATCACCGGCGCCGCCTCGGGGTTCGGCGAGGGGATCGCGCTTCGCTTCGCGCAGGAAGGCGCGACCGTCGTCGTAAACGACATCAACGCGACCGGAGGCGAGCGCGTTGCCGCGACGATCCGTGGGAGCGGCGGCGAGGCGATCTTCTGCCCCGGCGATGTCGCCATCGACGCCGATGTCGCCGCGCTGGCCCGGCGCACGACCGATGCCTTCGGCCGCATCGACGTCATGGTCAACAATGCCGGCACCACGCATCGCAACCGGCCGATGCTGGAGGTCAGCGAGGCCGAGTTCGACCGCATCTACGCGGTCAACGTGAAGAGCCTGTATCTCGCCGCCCGCCACGTCGTGCCGATCATGCGCCGCCAGAACGGAGGCGCCTTCATCACCATCGCGTCGACCGCCGGCGTGCGGCCGCGTCCCGGGCTCACCTGGTACAACGGCAGCAAAGGCGCCGCGATCGTCACCAGCCGATCGATGGCTGCGGAGCTGGCGCCGGATCGGATCCGCGTCAACGTGATCAATCCGGTCGCCGGCGAAACCGGTCTGCTGGCCGAGTTCATGGGTGGCGACACGCCGGAGCTGCGCGCGAAGTTCGTCGCGACGATTCCTCTCGGACGATTGTCGCGGCCCTCCGACGTCGCCGCCGCGGCGGTGTTCCTCGCTTCCGACGAGGCAGCATTCATCACCGGGGCGTGCCTCGAAGTCGACGGCGGGCGTTGCGTCTGAAGGGGCGAAGATTCTCGTGGCCCGATGCTGAAGACGGACCAGCCGGGGATGACGGTGCTTCTCGGCGCGCTGGTCGCCGTCGCGCCGCTCGCGATGGACATCTACCTCGCGTCGATGCCGTCGATGGCTCGCGCTCTCTCGGCGAGCGACGAGAAAGTCCAGCTCACGCTCTCGCTCTACATGTACGCGTGGGGCGCGACGCAGATCGTGATCGGACCGCTGACCGATCGCTTCGGCCGCCGGCCGGCGCTGATCGCGGGCCTGAGCATCTTCGTCGCCGCGTCGGTCGTCTGTGCCGCGGCGCGTAACGTCGAGACGCTGATCGCGGCGCGGGTCGCGCAGGCGGCAGCGATGGCGACGGTGGCCGTCGTCCCCCGCGCGATCGTGCGCGACCTCCATGCTGGGGAGCGCGCCGCGACGATGCTCTCCTTGATGGGCATGGTGCTCGGCATCGCGCCCATCGTCGCGCCGATCATCGGCAGTCACCTGCACGTCTGGTTCGGCTGGCAGGCGAATTTCGTCTTCGTGGCGGCGTACGGCGCGCTCGCGCTGGCTTGCGTGGTGTCGGTGCTGCCGGAAACGATCAGGAGCCGCAACGTTCGAGCCACGAACCTCGGTGTGATGCTCGCGAACTACGCGAAGCTCCTTCGCTCGCGCGTCTATCTCGGCTACCTGCTGATCGCAGCGTTCGCGACCAGCGCGCTCTTCGCGTTCCTTGCGGGCAGCTCGTTCGTATTCGTCAGCGTCATCGGGACCGGCGAGGAGGGATTCGGCCTGCTGTTCGGCGTGGTGATGCTCGGCAACATCATCGGCTCGGCGCTCGGGAGCCGTCTCGTTGCACGGCTGGGCATCGATCGCATGCTTCAGTACTCGACCTGGCTCATGATCGTCGCCGGCTCGGCGCTCGCCGCTCTGGCGTGGGCACGGGTCGGGCATCCGCTGGCGATCGTCGCGCCGATGTTCCTGTTCATGATTGCCTTCATGACCACGATGCCGCAGGCGACGGCCGGGGCACTGACCCCTTTCCCGGAGATCGCCGGCAGCGCGTCCTCGCTGCTGTCGTTCTGTCAGCTTCTGCTCGCCTCGACGGCCGCGCTGGTCGTCGGGATGACCTTCGATGGAAGCGAGCGCCCGATGGCCACCACGATTGCGGCTTCGTCGCTGCTGGCGTTCACCGCCTTTCGCACGCTGGTCCGGCCGCGGTCCAGGCGGCAGCCGGGCGCCGACTGAGCACGCGTCCTCTCAGCCGGGGCGCGTGACGATCAGCTGCTCGAACTCGGCAACGATCGGCGCGGCGGCGTCGATGCCGAGGCGCTTCACGAGCGCCTGGGCGAAATCCGGAAGGAAGTCGTGCAGATCGCGCAGGTTGGCGGCGCGCTGCAACCGCATCATGAGGAGATAGCCGCGGAAGCCGAGGTGCGCGTTGATGGCATCCGAGAGCTGGCGCTGGGCGGCGATGAAGCGTTCGACTTCGTCCTCGCTTCGTCCCTCCGGGCCGGTCGCGGCCTTCACCGTCGAGGGTGCGCCGAACTTCCGGGCGATGAGACCGGAGCGCTCCAGCACGGCGAGAGCGTCGGCGTCGACGCGCAGCGCGCGCGCACGTTCGAGCACGTCGGCCACGGTGCGGTTGCCGTCGATCATGATAAGCAGGGTGCGCAGCGCGATCGGCAGGTTGAGCTTGCGCTCCTGCAGCTCGCGCGCACCGGCTTCGGTCTTGGCGTAGATTTCTCCGGGATGCATTTCGGCCCCGTTTTCCCCGACGGTCGCGACAACCGGGCCGATTATAGACGCGCAGGCGCCGCGTCGGCACCGTGCGCCGTGCGACAATCGCGCTCCGCAACGAGGAGCGCCTCAGAGGACAAGCATGCTCGCACGTCTCGACCGGGCGCTTCTCGTCGCAAACCGCTGGACGGTGATCGCAATGCTCGCCGCCATGGCGGCGATCGTCTTCGCCAACGTCGCGCTGCGCTTCACGACCGGCGTCTCGATCCTCTGGGTCGAGGAAGTCTCGCGCTATCTCATGATCTGGCTCAGCTTTCTCGGCGCCGGGATGGTGCTGCGCTACGGCGGCCACGTCGGCATCGACACGCTGCAGGAGGCGCTGCCGCGGCGAGCCGTGGCGATCCGCGGCGCCATCGTGGCGCTTCTCGCCGCATTCTTCGTCTTCATGGCCGCCGTGGGCGCGCGCTATGCGTGGCTCGCGTGGGGCCAGACCACGCCGGTACTGGGCATTCCCGTCGGCGCGGTCTATCTCGCGATTCCCATCGGCTTCGCGCTTCTGCTCGCGCATCTGCTCCTGATGGCGCAGGGCTACGTCCGGCAGCGGCGGCTTCTCGCTGACGGAGAATTCGACGCCGACGCCGCGAAGATGTGAGGGAGGCCTGTTTGCGCCCACAGCGTTAACAGGCCCCAGCGATGGTCGCCACTCTTTTCATCGCCTGCTCGCTGCTGCTCGCGCTCGGCGTTCCGGTCGCCTTCGCGCTGGGCGGCGGGACGCTCGCCGCGATGCTCGTCGACGGAGGCGTTCCGCTTCTCGCGCTGCCGAAGTATGTCTTTTCCGGCATCGACGTGTTCGCGCTGGAGGCCGTGCCGTTCTTCATCCTCGCCGCCGAGTTGATGACGGGCGGCGCGCTTTCCGAAGTCTTGCTGCGCTTCGCCTCGCAGTTCGTCGGGAGGTTTCGCGGCGGCATGGGCCACACCAACATCCTGACGCTCACCTTCTTCTCCGGCATCTCGGGCTCCGCGCTCGCCGACGCGGCGGGGCCCGGCGCGATCATGATCCGGATGATGAGGGACGACGGGTACCGCCCCGAGTACGCGGCCGCGCTGACCGCGGCGACTTCGGTCCTGGGGCCGATCATTCCGCCGTCGATCAGCATGATCATCTATGCGCTCGCCTATCCCGAGGTCAATCTGGTCGGGCTGCTGATCGCCGGCGTGCTGCCCGGGATCGCGCTCGCCTCGGCGATGGCGCTCATCAACCACGTAATCTCGGTGCGGCGGGATTACCGCGGCTCGCCGGCCCGCTACCGCTGGGCCGATTACGCGCGCAACACCTGGCGCGCGCTGCCCGCGCTCGCATTGCCCGCGCTGATCCTCGGCGGGATTGCCTCCGGCGCGTTCACTCCGACGGAAGCTTCGGTGGTCGCGGTGTTCTACGCGCTCTTCGCGGGCCGCGTGATCTATCGCTCGCTCGAATGGCGCACGCTGCCCTCGATTCTCGCCCGCTCGGCGCTGATGACCGCCGCCGTGCTGATCATCGTCGCCATGTCCGCCGCGCTCGCGTGGGTGCTCACGATCTCGCGGGTGCCGCAGGATCTGACCGCGGCGATCGTGTCGATGCAGCTTTCGCCAATGGCGTTTCTGTTCGCGGTGAACGTTTTCCTGCTCGTGTTCGGCATATTCATCGAGCCGTTGCCCGGCATCGTCGTGCTGGTGCCGATCCTGGCGCCGATCGCCCACGCGCTCGGCATTTCCGATCTGCAATTCGGCATCATCGTGATCGTCAACCTCACGATGGGCATGCTCACCCCGCCGGTCGGCGGCTTGCTGTTCGTCGCCTCGGTGGTCGCGCGCGTGCCGCTCGCGAAGCTGATCGGCGAGCTGTGGCCGTTCCTGTGGGCGCAGATCGGCGTGCTCGCGCTGCTGACCTTGGTGCCCGCGATCAGCACGACGCTGCCGAAGCTTTTCGGGTATTCGTAGGGCCGGACCGTTCGAGGGAACGAATTCGTCCCGCTGCGGGGCGCGACTCAGCGGTAATTGCGGATGCGGTCGATGTTCGCCTGTCCGAAGCGCTTGCCGAGGTCGGCGTAGACCGGAGCGAGGACGGCCTGGAACCTCGCCTTGTCGAGATTCTCGACGACGTTCATGCCCTTGGCGCGGAGATCGGCGACCGCACGTCGCTCGTCCTCATCGACGCGGGCGCGATTCGCTTTCACCCCTTCCTTCGCGGCGTCGACAAATGCCTGCTTGTCGAAATCCGACAGCTTGTCCCATTGCGCCTTGTTCATAAGGAAGACCGCCGGCGAATACACGTGCCCGGTAAGCGAGAGATACCTCTGCACCTGATCGAGCTTCGCAGAGGTGATCACCGACAGCGGATTCTCCTGTCCGTCGACGGTTCCCTGCTGGAGCGCGGTGAACACCTCGGTGAACGCCATCGGCGTGGGAAGAATGCCGAACTGACGATAGGCCTCGATGTGGATCGGATTTTCCATCGTGCGCATCTTGAGCCCTTTGAGATCCTCGGGCTGGTTCACCGGGCGCTTGCTGTTGGTCATGTGCCGGAAGCCGTTCTCGGCCCACGCCAGCCCGATCAAGCCCTTCGGCGGAAACTTGGCGAGGAGCTCCTGGCCGATCGGCCCGTCGAGCACCGCTCGCGCGTGCGCGTAGTCGCGGAACAGGAACGGGATGTCGAGGATCGCGACCTCGGGGACGAAGTTCGGCAGCGGGCCGGTCGAGGTGAGCGTGAGGTCGAGCGTGCCGAGCTGCACGCCTTCCACCGACTCGCGCTCGGCGCCGAGCGCTCCCGAATAGAAAGTCTGTATCCTGTAGCGTCCGCCGGTTCGCTTCTCCACTTCGCGCGCGAAAGTGTCGATCGCCACACCGTAGTGCGAGTTCTGCGCGATGGCTATGTTGATCCGCAGCATCGTCTGAGCCGTCGCATCGGGGCCAGCCCCGAGCGCCGCTGTGAGCGACAGCGCGAACGCAAACGCCGTCGAGCGATGTCGAGCGTGAGTCATGACCCCCCTTGTATCGAATCCCCTCGGACGCGCGAGGCATTCTACGCCGGGTCCCGCGAGGGCGGCGCGTGGTAGGCCCGGGACCTTTGTGAAATAATGGCGTTGCAGGCACGTCGTTGCCCGCGCGCTGCGGCGCGCACGTCAAGTCCATGCTCAATCCTGCTCTGCTCGCCGCGCTCGGCGGGATTCTTCCCGCGAGTGCGATCCTCACCGCCGAGGAAGACACGCGTCCGTATGAATGCGACGGGCTGACGCTCTTTCGCGAGCTACCGTCTGCCGTCCTGTTGCCGGAGAACGAGGCCCAGGTCGTTTCGATTCTGAAACTTTGCTTCGCGGCGCGCGTCCCTGTCGTCGCACGCGGCGCAGGGACCAGCCTCTCCGGGGGCGCCGTGCCGGAAAGGAGCGGCGTGGTCCTGTCGCTCGCCAAGTTCAAGCGCATCCTCGCCATCGACCCGCTGGCGCGGACCGCGACGGTGCAGCCCGGCGTGCGCAACCTGGCGATTTCCGAAGCCGCGGCGCAGTACGGCTTGTACTATGCGCCCGATCCGTCCTCCCAGATCGCGTGCACCATCGGCGGCAACGTGGCTGAGAATGCCGGCGGCGTGCATTGCCTGAAGTACGGCCTGACCGTGCACAACCTGCGGCGCGTGCGCGGCGTTCTCATCACGGGCGAGGTGATCGAGTTCGGCGCCGAGGCGCTCGATGCGCCGGGCTACGATCTGCTCGCGCTGATCACCGGCTCGGAGGGTCTGCTCGCGGTCATCACCGAAGTGATCGTGAAGCTTAGACCCAAACCAGCGGAGGCGACGTGCGTTATGGCGGCCTTCGACGATATCGCCAAGGCCGGGAGCGCCGTGGCCGCCGTCATCGGCGCCGGCATCGTGCCCGCGGGGCTCGAAATGATGGATCGGCTCACGATCAGCGCGGTCGAGCCCTTCGTCCACGCGGGCTACCCCACGGACGCCGCCGCAATTCTGCTCTGCGAATCCGACGGCGCGAGCGAGGAGGTAGCCGAGGAAGCGGCCGCGATCAGTGCGCTGATGACGCAATGCGGCGCGACGCGCGTCGAAGTATCGCGCAACCCTGAGCAGCGCAACCGCTTCTGGTCCGGTCGGAAGGCCGCGTTCCCCGCGGCGGGGCGCATCTCGCCGGACTATTACTGCAGCGACGGCACGATCCCGCGCCGCGAGCTGGGTCAGGTGCTCACGCGCATCGCCGAGCTGTCGCAGGAATACGGGCTGCCGTGCATGAACGTTTTCCACGCCGGCGACGGCAACCTCCATCCGCTGATCCTCTACGACGCCAACCGTCCCGGCGACGTCGCCAAGACGCTGGCCTTCGGTACGAGGATCCTCGAGCTTTGCATCGAGGCCGGAGGGACGATCACCGGCGAGCACGGCGTGGGCGTGGAGAAGCTCGGCGAGATGTGCGTGCAGTTCGCTCCGAACGAGCTGGAACGCTTCCACGACATCAAGCGCGCGTTCGATGCGGAGGCTCTGCTCAACCCCGGCAAGGCCGTGCCGACGCTCCATCGGTGCGCGGAGATGGGCCGCATGCACGTGCATCGCGGAGAGCTCAGGCATCCAGAGCTGCCGCGCTTCTAGGCTGCCAAGGAATGAAGATGGAACCGAAAACCGCGGCGCGCCCCGATCCCAAGGCGCTGGCCGACGTGGTGGCGAAACTCACCGGCGACTACGGCGATCGCGCGGTCACGTCGCATGTCGTGCGCGAGCACCACAGCCACGGCGAAGGGCTCGCCGACGCGGCGCTGCCCGACGTGGTCGTGTTCCCGCGGTCCAACGAGGAAGTGGCGTCGATCGTGCGGCTGTGCGCTCTGGCGCGAGTTCCGGTGATCGCCTTCGGCGTCGGGACGTCGCTCGAAGGGCACGTCGCGGCGCTCTTCGGCGGAGTGTGTCTCGACTTGACGCAGATGAATCGCGTGCTCGAAGTCAACGCGGAGGATCTCGACTGCCGCGTTCAGGCCGGCGTTACGCGCGAACAGCTGAACGCGGAGCTGAAGGGCAGCGGCCTCTTCTTCCCGATCGATCCGGGCGCCGATGCGACCATCGGCGGCATGACGGCCACGCGCGCGTCGGGAACCAACGCGGTACGCTACGGCACGATGCGCGAGAACGTGCTCGGGCTGACCGTCGTGACCGCCGACGGACGCATCGTGCACACAGGTGGCCGCGCACGCAAATCGAGCGCCGGTTACGACCTGACGCGGCTCTTCGTCGGCGCCGAAGGCACGCTCGGCGTCATCACCGAGATCCAGCTCCGCCTGTACGGCGTGCCCGAGGCCGTTTCCGCGGCGGTGTGCCAGTTTTCCGATCTCGCATCCGCGGTGAACACGGTGATTGTGGCGATGCAGAGCGGCATCCCGGTCGCGCGCATCGAGCTTCTCGACGACGTGCAGATGGATGCGTGCATCCGCTACTCCAAACTCGAGGGTCTGGCGGTCAAGCCGACGCTTTTTTTCGAGTTTCATGGCTCCCCGGCCGGAGTGCGCGAACAGGCCGAAGCGATGCAGGCGATCTGCGCCGATCACGGCGGCAGCGCCTTCGAGTGGGCGACCCAAGCCGAGGATCGCACGCGGCTGTGGAAGGCGCGGCACGGCGCCTACTACGCGGCGCTCGCGTTCAAGCCGGGGACCATGGGGTTCGCGACCGACGCCTGCGTGCCGATTTCGCGATTGGCCGACTGCATCCTGGAGACGAAAGCCGAGGTCGAGCGCAGCGGGCTCACGGCGCCCATCGTGGGCCACGTCGGCGACGGCAACTTTCATCTGATCGTCCTGTTCGATCCGAAGGACGGCGCGCAGCGCGAGCGCGCCGAGGCGCTGGCCCGCAACGTGTCGCTCCGTGCCATCGCCATGGGCGGCACGTGCACCGGGGAGCACGGGATCGGCTGGCATAAGCTCGACGCGCTCGTGCGCGAACACGGCGAAGCCGTCGACCTGATGCGCGCCATCAAGCGGGCGCTCGATCCGCACAACATCATGAACCCCGGGAAGACCGTTCCGTTGTAATTCAGGATCGAGATGTACACGCTCTACATCGGCAACAAGAACTACTCGTCGTGGTCGCTGCGCCCATGGGTGCTGATGAAGACCGCCGGCATTCCCTTTCGCGAAGAGCGCATTCCGCTGTATCAGGAAGGATCGCACGAGCGGGTGCTCGCGAAGTCGCCCTCGGGCCGGGTGCCCTGCCTGCACGACGGCGAGCGCGTGGTTTGGGACTCGCTCGCGATCGCGGAGTATCTCGCGGAGCGCGATCCAGGGTTGTGGCCTGCCGATGCGATCGCGCGGGCGTGGGCACGATCGGTCAGTGCGGAGATGCATTCTGGCTTTGCGAGGCTGCGCGACGAGTTCGGCATGAACGTGCGCCTCAGATGGAAACGCTCGCCCTCACCGGAAGTCGCCGCCGAGATCGCGCGGATCGTCGCCTTGTGGCGCGAAGGGCGCGAGCGCTTCGGTGGTGCCTTTCTGTGCGGAGCCTTCGGCATCGTCGATGCCTTCTGGTGCCCGGTCGCGTTCCGTTTCCAGACCTACGGCGTCGCGCTCGACGGCGCGGCCGACAGCTACCTCAAGACCTTGCTGGCGCTGCCGGCGATGCAGGAGTGGGCGGCGGACTCGGTGCGGGAAAGGGAGCAGATGGCCTGGGTCGATCCGCCGGAAATGCAGGCGCAGCAGCAGTGAGTGCGAGCGTTGCGGCCGCGAACGACGTCGTCGAGCGCTGGAGCGATCGCGTCAAGCAGGCATCCGCCACGAAGACCGCGCTGCGCCTCGCGGGTGGCGGCAGCAAGGACTTCTACGGACAGGAGCTGGCCGGCGAGCGGTTCGACACGAGCGAGTACGCGGGCATCGTCGACTACGATTCGACCGAGATGGTGATCACGGCGCGCTGCGGCACGCCATTGGCCGACATCGAATCGGCGCTGCGCGCCAAGGGACAGATGCTCGCTTTCGAGCCGCCCGCGTTCGGTCCCGCGGCTACGCTCGGCGGTTGCATCGCATGCGGCCTGTCCGGTCCGCGGCGCGCCTACGCCGCGGCCTTGCGCGACGCCGTGCTCGGCGTGCGCGTCCTCGATGGACACGGCTACGCGCTCGCGTTCGGCGGCCGGGTGATGAAGAACGTCGCCGGGTTCGACGTGTCGAGGCTCGTCGCCGGATCGCTTGGAACGCTGGGCGTGATCCTCGAAGCCTCGCTCAATTGCGTGCCGCTGCCGAAGAGCGAAGCCACGCGGGTCTTCGAGCTCGACCCCGACGAAGCAGTGCAGCGGGTGAACCAGTGGGGCGGCCAGCCGTTACCGCTCTCGGCGAGCTGCTATTACGAGGGGCGGTTGTACGTGCGCTTGTCGGGTGCGCCAAGCGCAGTAGAGGCGGCGACCAGGCGCATTGGCGGGGCTGTGCTCGGTAACGGCGAAGCTTTCTGGTCTTCGGTTCGGGAACAGACGCACGAGTTCTTCGTCCGGCACGAGGTCGCGGCGCCGCTGTGGCGCATCTCGGTCCAGTCGACCGCGCGGTACGCCGATCTCGGCGGGGAGCAGCTGCTCGAATGGGGCGGCGCATTGCGCTGGCTCAAGTCGCCGGTCCGGGCGAATGACGCATCGCGCGCGCAGGCCGAGGCAGCGCGCGTGCGCGAATGGGCGCAAGGCAACGGCGGTCACGCGACGCTGTTTCGCTCCGCCGAAAAGTCGATCGGCGTGTTCCAGCCGCTCGCCGCGCCGGCGATGGCGCTGCATCGCCGGATCAAGGCGGCGTTCGACCCCGCGGGCATCTTCAATCCCCGACGACTCTATCCTGGGTTGTAGCGCGCCGATGGAAGCGCATCTCGCCGAATTCATCCGCGACAGCGCCGAGGGGCGCGAAGCCGAAGCGATCCTTCGCAGCTGCGTGCATTGCGGATTTTGCACCGCGACCTGTCCCACCTATCAGCTCCTCGGCGACGAGCTGGACGGACCGCGCGGACGCATCTATCTCATCAAGAGCGTGCTCGAGGGCGGCGAGCCGACGGCGAGCACGCAACTGCATCTCGATCGCTGCCTGACCTGTCGCGCATGCGAGACGACCTGTCCGTCGGGCGTGCGCTACGGTCGGCTCGCCGA
The DNA here is from genome assembly GCA_035501215.1 of Casimicrobiaceae bacterium. Lineage (GTDB taxonomy): Bacteria > Pseudomonadota > Gammaproteobacteria > Burkholderiales > Casimicrobiaceae > PALSA-1003. The sequence continues at coordinate 2,065 of DATJWL010000201.1, read as the reverse complement.
TATCGGGCGCGCAGTAATCGAGGAGCGCGTGCCGCGCTCGCGCAGCGAGGGCGCACGGCGGTGGCTCTTGCGCAAGACGCTGCTGTCACGCGGCCTCTTTGCATCGGCGGTTGCGATGGGCCGGCTCGTGCGACCGTTGCTGCCGGAGAGGCTCGCCCGCAGCGTGCCGGGAGCGCGGCCTGCGGGACGCTGGCCGGCGCCACGGCATTCGCGGCGCATGCTGGCGCTCACGGGCTGCGTGCAGCCCGCGCTCGCGCCGTCGATCGACGCCGCGATGGCACGCCTGCTCGACCGTCTTGGGATCTCGCTCGTCCGCACGCCAGGATCGGGATGCTGCGGCGCCATGAGCCACCACCTCGCCGCGTACGACGATGCGTCGGGTCGCATGCGCGCCAACATCGACGCCTGGTGGCCGGAGATCGAGCGCGGCGCGGAAGCGATCGTGGTCACGGCGAGCGGTTGCGGCGTGATGGTCAAGGAGTACGGCGAGCTGTTCAAGGACGACCCGGTCTATGCCGATCGCGCGCGTCGCGTCGCCGAGCTGACCCGCGATCCGGTCGAGATCGTCGCCGCGGAATGGAAGCGCCTCGCGCCGCAAGTGGCCATGGACCGCGGCTCGCAGCGCGTCGCGCTGCACACTCCGTGCAGCCTGCAGCACGGGCAGAAGCTCCGGGGCCGCATCGACGAAATTCTGGAGGCGATGGGGATGGAGCTGACGCCAGTTGCCGATCCGCATCTTTGCTGCGGCTCCGCGGGAACGTATTCGATCCTGCAGCCCGAGCTTGCCGGCGAGCTGCGCGCGAACAAGCTGAGTGCGCTCGAGGCAGGCAAACCCGACGTCATCGCCACCGCAAACATCGGTTGTCAGATGCACCTCGCCGCCGGGACGCAGCGGCCGGTCCGGCACTGGATCGAGCTTCTCGAGGCTCGGTTGCGCGGCTAGGCAGCGACCTCATCGTGCCGGACATGAACCGACGCTCGAGTTATCGCAGCTTTCTCCCCATCCCGACCCGCTGGATGGACAACGACGCGTACGGGCACGTCAACAACGTCGCCTACTACTCGTACTTCGACACGGCGGTCAACGAGCACCTCATTCGCGCCGGCGGCCTGGACATCGAACGCTCGAAGGCAATCGGGCTCGTGGTCGAGACCGCGTGCCGCTTCCACAAGCCGCTCTCCTTCCCGGACGTGATCGAGGCAGGGCTGCGCGTCGCCAAGCTGGGCAACTCGTCCGTGAAGTACGAGATCGCCTTGTTCCGGCAGGGCGAGGACGAACCGGCGGCGAGCGGGCATTTCGTGCACGTTTGGGTCGATCGCGCGAGCCGCCGCCCCACGCCCGTCCCGGCGAGCGTGCGCGCGGCCCTGCAGCTCCTGCTGACCTCGGGTACTGCGGGGAACGACGCGCGCGCCTGCTAAACTAGGACCTGTTAGGCCCTAAGACTCTGCGCCCTTCAGCCCGCCGGATGCGAGCCGGCGCCGCCCCTTGCCCCACGAGGAATCCCCATGCCTTTTCGTCTTGCCCGGAGCGCCGCGCTCGCCGCGATGCTTGCCGGCGCGCTCAATTTCATGTTGCCGCTGATGTCACGGGCGGCTGGCGACGCGCCGATCCCGGTGCGCGACTTCTTCCGTCTCCCGGAGCGCGGTTATTTCCGCATCTCGCCCGACGGCAAGACGCTCGGCTTCATGCAACCCTACGAGCGCAGGATGAACATCTACGTCCAGCCGCTCGCGGGGGGCGAGCCGAAGCGCATCACCAGCGAGACGGCGCGCGACATTCCCGATTACTTCTGGAAGGGACCCGATCGACTCGTCTACGTGAAGGACTTCGGCGGCGACGAGAACTACCACGTGGTCGCAGTCAACCGCGACGGCACGGGCCTTAAGGATCTCACCCCGTTCGAAGGCGTCCGGGCGGAGATCATCGACGATCTGCGCGATTTTCCGGATCAGATGCTGGTGGGACTGAACAAGCGCAACAAGGAAGTGTTCGACGCTTATCGGCTCGATCTCAAGACCGGGGAGTTGAAGCTCGAGGCCGAGAACCCGGGCAACGTCACGAGCT
>DATJWL010000200.1:0-5187 GCA_035501215.1 Casimicrobiaceae bacterium | reverse complement strand
TCCTTGACCAGCCCCGCGATGTCAACGGCCGGCGGCGCCGGCGAGCGGTCGGGCTTGGCATCGGGCACGAACGCGCCGAGGGTCAGGTTCGCGCTCTTGAAGTACGCGCGCGCGACGCGATCGACCTCCGCCGGCGTGACGCTGCGCCAGCGATCGCGGCGGATGAAGAAGAGGCGCCAGTCGCCGACGGCGATCGCCTCGGAAAGAGCTACGCCGAGGCGCTGCGGATCGTTGATTGTCTCGTCGATCTCCTTGAGGCGCTTGGCGCGCACGCGTTCCAGCTCAAGAGCGCTCACCGGCTGGGTCGGCACGCCCTGGATCGTCTTCACCATGGCATCGCGCGCCGCGTCGATCGGGTCCTGTTCCGGAACCTGCACCAGGAACATCGCGAACCCGGGGTCGTACCCGCGGTACACGAAATCGTCGACCGCGGACGCCTTCTTCGTTTCGACGAGCGATTTGTAGAGACGGCCGCCGGGCGTCAGGGTCATCACGCCCACCGCGGCCTCGACCGCGACCGAATCGGGGCTCGCCGCGGGCACGGTGTGATAGAGCGCTGAGAGCCATTTCGTGTTGCCGACGCGGCGCAGCGTGAATTCCCGCTCGCCGTCCTGCACCGGTTCTTCCGTGTAGAGGCGAGGCAGGACCCGCGCCGGCTTCGGGATCGGGCCGAAATATTTCGCCACCAGCGCGAGGGTCTTGTCCGGATCGAATGCGCCGGCGATGGTGAGCACTGCGTTGTCCGGCTGATAGTAGAGGCGGTAGAACGCCTGCAAGCGTCCGATGTCGACCTGCTCCACGTCGGAGCGCGCGCCGAGGGTCTCCTTGCCGTAGTTGTGCCAGTCGAAGGCGATCGACTGCGTCCGCTGAATCAGTATCAGCTCCGGATTGTTCTCCCAGCGCTCCATCTCGTTGCGCACGACCGTCATCTCGCTGTCGAGGTCCTTGCGCGCGACGTTGGAATTGACCATGCGATCGGCCTCCATCGCGAGCGCCCAGTCGAGGTTCTCCTCGGACTTCGGGAACGTCTCGAAGTAATTGGTGCGGTCGAGCCAGGTCGTGCCGTTGAAATCCATGCCTCGCCTGGCGAGACCGGCCATCAGGTTGCCCTGCGTCGGCGTGCCTTTGAACAGCATGTGCTCGAGCAGGTGCGCCATGCCTGTCTCGCCGTAGTTCTCCATGCGCGAACCGACCAGATAGGTGATGTTGACCGTGGTCTTGGCCTGGGTCGCATCCGGGAAGAGCAGCACCCGAAGGCCGTTGCCGAGCCGGTACTCGGTGATTCCCTCGACGGACGCGCCCTGGGTCACGCCGGCGGGCAGGACGGCACCAGCGCTGCCCGGCGCGAGCAAAAACGTAGCAAAAAGAAGGGGATAGCGCTTACGCAGGGACATGGCTTGACCCGGGAGTTACTGCGAAGAAGACACCGAAGTATAAGCCTTGTTCCGGGACAATGTTGACGTTTACGTAAACGTTAGCTAGGCTGCCCGAGAGGAGAGCCAGGAGTAAGCTTTTGCCCTCAACCTGCGCGGTTTGCCGCGCATCGTTTGTTCTCCCGGGGTAACCATGAACGACGTCGCCGTCGCCAGGAAAAAGCCGCAGGCCGCCAAGCTGGCCCACAAGGTGCGGTTCGTCACCGCCGCGAGCCTCTTCGACGGGCACGACGCGGCGATCAACATCATGCGCCGCATCCTGCAGGCGACCGGCTGCGAGGTGATCCATCTCGGGCACAACCGCTCGGTCGACGAAATCGTCACCGCCGCGCTGCAGGAAGATGCGCACGGGATCGCGATCTCGTCCTACCAGGGCGGGCACATCGAGTTCTTCAAGTACATGCTCGACCTCCTGCGCGAGCGCGGCGGGGCGAACATCAAGGTCTTCGGCGGCGGCGGTGGCGTGATCATTCCCGAGGAGATCGACGAGCTGCAGAAGTACGGCGTGACGCGCATCTTCTCGCCCGAGGACGGTGCGCGGCTCGGATTGCAGGGCATGATCAACGAAGTCGTGACGGCCACCGACGTCGACCTCGCGCAGGATCTCCCGAAGGACTTGAAGGCGCTCCACGCCGGCGACACTCAGTTGCGTAACAGGGTGCTCGCGCGCTTCATCACCGGGCTCGAAGCCGAAGCGCTGCCACCGAAGCTCCGCGACGAATTGCTGCGCGCGGCGGAAGCGTCCAAGGCGCCGGTGCTCGGTGTCACCGGCACGGGAGGGGCGGGCAAATCCTCGCTTACCGACGAGCTGATCCGCCGCTTCCGGATGGATCAGGACGACAAGCTCAAGATCGCGATCATCTCGATCGATCCGTCGCGGCGGAAATCCGGCGGCGCGTTGCTGGGCGACCGCATCCGCATGAACGCCATCCAGCATCCGAACATCTACATGCGCTCGATGGCCACGCGCGGGGCGGGCGCCGAAGTAAGCAAGGCGCTGCCCGACGCGATCGCAGCGTGCAAGGTCGCGGGCTTCGACCTGATCGTGGTCGAGACTTCGGGCATTGGCCAGGGCGACGCCGCGATCGTCCCGCTCGCCGACTGCTCGCTGTACGTGATGACGCCCGAGTTCGGCGCGGCGAGCCAGCTCGAGAAGATCGACATGCTCGACTTCGCCGACTTCGTCGCGATCAACAAGTTCGACCGCAAGGGCGCCGCGGATGCGCTGCGCGACGTGCGCAAGCAGTATCAGCGCAACCGCGAATTGTTCTCTGAGGCGCCCGACGAGATGCCGGTGTACGGCACGATCGCGGCGCGCTTCAACGACGACGGCGTGACCGCGCTCTACCAGGCGCTCGTCGCGCGCCTGACGCAGGAAGGGTTGAAGCTCGCGCCAGACGTCGCCCCGGCGAAGGCCGGGACCCAAGATTCGTCGTCCCCGCGAAAGCGGGGACCCAGTGCCGTTGCGACGGATCCAACGACACTAGATTCCCGCTTGCGCGGGAATGACGCCGCGCATACGGGAAAGCTCCCCCTCGTCACGACCAAATTCTCCACCGGCACCAACGCCATCGTCCCACCCGCCCGCGTGCGCTACCTCGCCGAGATCGCCGAGACGGTGCGCGGCTATCACGGCTGGGCGAAGGAGCAGTCGAAGATCGCGCGCGAGCGGCAGCAGCTCAAGGCGGCGCGGGTGATGCTCGACGAGACGATGGACTACACGAAGAAGCTCGCGACAAGCGGGCACGTCTCCGACGCCGAGGCGGGCGGCCAGCTCGGCGCAACGATCACGAGCGCCGAGCACGCGCTGGAAGCGCTGATCGAGGAGCGCGAGAAGCGGCTCGACCCGCGCGCGCAGAAACTCCTCGCCATGTGGCCGCAGACCAAGGCCGCCTACACCGGCGACGAATACGTAGTGAAGATCCGCAACAAGGAGATCCGCACCGCGCTCACCACCGTCTCGCTCTCGGGCACGCACGTGCCGAAGGTGGCGCTGCCCAAGTTCGAAGACGACGGCGAGATCCTGCGCTGGCAGCTCCGCGAGAACGTCCCCGGGTCGTTCCCGTTCACCGCGGGCGTGTTTGCTTTCAAGCGCGAGAACGAGGATCCCACACGCATGTTCGCCGGCGAGGGCGATGCGTTCCGCACCAACAAGCGCTTTCACATGCTCGCCGACGGCATGCCGGCGAAGCGGCTCTCTACGGCGTTCGACTCGGTCACGCTCTACGGCAACGATCCCGATCGGCGCCCCGACATCTACGGCAAGGTCGGCAACTCGGGCGTGTCGATCGCCACGCTCGACGACATGAAGGTGCTCTACTCGGGCTTCGATCTCTGTGCGCCGAACAATTCGGTGTCGATGACGATCAACGGTCCGGCGCCGACGATCCTGGCGTTCTTCATGAACACCGCGATCGACCAGCAGTTCGACAAGTTCCGTGTCGACAACAAGCGCGAGCCGACCGACGACGAGGCGGAGAAAATCAGGGCGTGGACGCTCTCCACCGTGCGCGGCACCGTGCAGGCCGACATCCTCAAGGAAGATCAGGGCCAGAACACCTGCATTTTCTCCACCGAGTTTAGCCTCAAGGTGATGGGGGACATCCAGCAGTACTTCGTCCAGCGCCGCGTCAAGAATTTCTACTCGGTGTCGATCTCCGGCTACCACATCGCCGAGGCCGGCGCGAACCCGATCAGCCAGCTCGCGTTCACGCTCTCGAACGGCTTCACTTTCGTCGAGGCGTATCTCGCGCGCGGCATGCACATCGACGAGTTCGCGCCCAATCTGTCGTTCTTCTTCAGCTACGGCATGGACCCGGAGTATTCGGTGATCGGCCGCGTCGCGCGGCGCATCTGGGCGGTGGCGATGCGCGAGCGCTACGGCGCCAACGAGCGCTCGCAGAAGCTCAAGTTTCATTCTCAGACGAGCGGGCGCAGTTTGCACGCGCAGGAGATCTCGTTCAACGACATCCGCACCACGCTCCAGGCGCTGATCTCGAGCTACGACAACACCAACTCGCTGCACACCAACGCCTACGACGAGGCGATCACTACGCCGACCGAGGAGAGCGTGCGCCGCGCGATGGCGATTCAATTGATCATCAACCGCGAATGGGGCTTAAGCAAGAACGAGAACCCGAACCAGGGCAGCTTCATCATCGAGGAGCTGACCGATCTCGTCGAAGAAGCGGTGCTCAAGGAGTTCGAGGCGATCAGCGAGCGCGGCGGCGTGCTGGGCGCGATGGAGACCGGCTACCAGCGCGGCAAGATCCAGGAAGAATCGCTCTACTACGAGCACAAGAAGCACGACGGCTCATATCCGATCGTTGGCGTGAACACTTTCCTGGCCAAGCACAGCGACGCCGTGCCGAAGAAGATCGAGCTGGCGCGCTCGACCGAGGAAGAGAAGCAGTCACAGCTAAAGCGGCTGGCGGATTTTCATGCGCGCAACGCGAAGGCCGCGCCTGCGGCGCTCGAGCGCCTGAAGCGCGTCGTGATCGAGAACGGCAACGTCTTCGCGGAACTCATGAGGACCGTGCGCGTGTGCTCGCTCGGTCAGATCACCAAGGCGCTCTTCGAGGTGGGTGGGGAGTATCGGAGGAGTATGTAGCTATGGCGGACGAAATTCATTCGAACTATGAGGTTCGATGGAAGAACTATCGCGGATTCGGAGACACAGGATGGCTTAGTCTTCGCCCGGTTACGATTCTGATAGGAGCGAACAATAGTGGAAAGACAACGTTACTCTCGCCCT
>DATJWL010000199.1:0-9382 GCA_035501215.1 Casimicrobiaceae bacterium | reverse complement strand
GTCGAGTAGGTGTGGAAAACCTCGCCCGCGTCGTTCTTGTAGAACACGCTGATGCCGGGCAATTCCTCGCTCTCGAACGGTTGCGTGCCGTAGTTGTAGGAGACCTTGCCCTTGGCCCGTTCTTCCGGCGTGAAGCTGACGCCGAAGTCGTAGTTGAAGTCGTTGGCATACGAGGACACCCACTTGAAATGCCAGCCCATGCGGCTGCGAAAGCGCCCGATCTCGGCCAGCGGCGCGCGCGAGACGGCGACCAGCGTGACGTCGCGATGCGCGAGGTGCACGTTCATGCCGTCGCTGTGGTCGGCCATGAAGGAACAGCTCGGGCATCCTTGCTCCCACCCCGGCGCGAGCATGAAATGCTGCACCAGCAGTTGGCGGCGGCCTTCGAACAGATCGGCGAGCGTCCGCTGGCCCTCGGGCGTGTCGAAGACGTAGCTCTTCTCGACGCGCACCCAGGGCAGCGCGCGCCGCTCGCGTGCGATCTGGTCGCGCAGATGCGTCAGTTCCTTCTCGCGCGCGAGCAGCTTCTTGCGCTCGGCAATCCAGCGGTTTCTGGACACGACTTGATGGTTGACGGTGTTCACTTCGGGAATGGCGGTATTCATGATGTGTTCCTTGGCTTGTTAGGGTGGCACGCTTCCGAACCGTGCCTTGAGAGCAATCTACCCAAGCGGCAGCGCGGCGGGGAGTAACAAGTGCGTCGTGAATCCGTGCAGCGGTGGCGACAGCCAGCGTCGTGCGCGCGCGCGCCCGATCGAGCGCACCCGTTCTGCGGCCTCCAGCTCGACGAGCGCGCGCTGAACCGTGCGCTGGCTGGCACCGAGGGCGAGCGCGAGCGCCGAGGTGGACCAGGCCGCGCCGTCGGCGAGCAGCGCGAGCAACGACGCTTGATCGCCATCGATAGGTGGGACCAGGACAACGACGTCGCGTTCGCCCCATGGCGTAAGCGCGAAGCCGCGCGCGGTTGCGTCGATGCGCGCTAGCGGCGCCGCGATCGCGCGCAACCGGCTGATCTCGACGCGCAGTCGTGCTCGGTGCGATTCGTCGGGACGTCGGGTGCGGAACGCGCGGGCGATCAGCGCGTCCCGATCGACATCGCCGGGCCATGCCTCGGCGAGCGCACGCGCCAACGCGAACAGCACCGGTCGGCGCGAGAGCGACCGCCAGGTGTCGCCGGCGCGCAGACCGCGACGGCAGGCGTCGATCACCAGCGCGCCCGAAGCGAGAAGCGCTTCGACCTCGTCGATACGCAGCGACTGATCGCGACCGATGTCGACGCGCCGGCCAGCGGGACGATCGAGCGCAGAGCGCGCCTCGGCTACCTCGGCGAGAAGCGCGGGCACACGCGCGCGTTCGGCCGCTTCGCGGGCGCGGTTAAGCGCCGCGCGTGCCCGTGCGGTGCGTAGCGAGCGCAGCGCCACCTCGGCGATGGCCAGCTCGGCCACCGCCAGCAGTGCCGGCGGCAGGAAGCGCGCATCGAGGCGCGTCAGCGCGGATGCCGCCTCGTCGAGGCGTCCGAGCAGGAGCAGCCGACGCACCGCGATCAGTCGTGCGTGGAGTGCATTGGCGCGATCAGCGTGCGCCTCGAGCGTGGCCGACGCAGCAGCCAGCGTGCGCGGCGAGCTACGGAGGTCGCGCATGGCGAGCGCGACCTCGGCCTCTGCGACGACGCAGCGCGCGCGCGCCAGTTGTTCGTGCGCGCCGAAGCCGCGAGCGGCGCGCCGAAGGAGCTCGCGGGCGCGCGGGTACTCGCCGAGCTGGGCCATGGCGATGCCGCGCAGCGCGAGCGCCGCCGCATCGTCGCGCAACCCGACGCGCTTGAGGGCGCCGAGCGCGTCGCCGACGACGAGCGCGCGCGCCGCGGCGGCGACCAGGGAGTCCATTGCGAGAGGCTACCGCGCGGCGCCAACTTCGTGAACTCGATATCCTGAGGCGCTCTGTTGACCCTGATCAACACGCTTCGAGCTATTCAGTGAGCATAATATCGTCGGATTGGCACGGTATCTTGCGAGATGCCACGAATGTTGCCGTGCTGATAGGAGGATTCGGCGATGACAAATCGAATCCCGCGCAAATCCGCCGTCTGGATTGCCAGGGGGATCGCCGTTGCTGTCTGCATCTGCTTGGCTGCCACGCTCGTCTGGCACCGGCTCTCCGCGACTGATCTACGGACACCCGATTCGTTGCAGCCCAATCAATACAGTTCTCTCGCCTACTCCGGCGAGGACATTTGGCACGCGTTTCCGAGTGGACGCTGAGCCTTGACAGGGAGCTACGAAAGGCGCCTACTAAAAACGCTTCGGCGATTCGGCTCGGGGTGGATTCTCGAACTAAAAGCTGATGATCCGGTTGCTGCATTAGTGTTTCGCTGTTGTGCGCGCTCCGTCTTGCGGGTGCACCTGAAGCGAACGGGCGGCGACCACCCTCGACACTATGTCTGAGGATTATTCCGAGCCGGAGACCCGGGGCTTCCTTCCCGTCGCGCAGCGCTAGCGCATGGCGCCCGAGTGGTCGATCTCGATCACGAGGTTCGGATCGAAGCGCGGATTCTCGTTCACTCCGTTCTTAGCGTATCCGCGCGGATTGCATAGCACCCGAGTGCCGTTGAGGATGTAGTCGAAGCTGTCGTGCGTATGCCCGTGCACCCACAGGCGCGCGCTACCGCCGTTGATGAGCCGCTCCGCGTCAGAAACGAAACAGGCGTTCAGCAGCGAGTCGGCGAACCTCGGGTGGATGCTCTTCGGAGATGGAGCGTGGTGGGTGATCACCACAGTCGGCCCGGCGTACGGCTCGGCCAGCTTGCGCTCGAGCCAGCCGGCGTGCGAATCGAACAGCACCGCTGAATCGGCCGGTGTGAACAGGCGGTCGTCGCCTTCGTGAAGCCGGATCCTGCTGAAATCGCGCATGAGCTTGAGCGCTTCCTGTACAGCCGCGGCGCGCTGCCGGCCCATGCCGAACAGCATGAAGTCGCTCCACAGCGTCGTGCCGAGAAAGCGCACGCCTCCTAAGACGGCTTCATCGTTGTCGAGCACACGGACGGCGGTCCCGGCGCACAGGCGTTTGAGCTCGGCCACCGTGCCAGGGATGCTGCCGCCGTAGAACTCATGATTGCCGGCAACGTAGAACACCGGCTTGGCGAAGCGGAGCGCCCACGCGACCGCCTCCTTCGGGCGGGCGACATCACCGGCCAGAACGACCGCGTCGGCCTCGTTCGCGGGGACCTCCAATGCACCGACGGTGAGATGCAGGTCGGAGAGGATATGCAATTTCATCGGTGGCCAGCCGGTCGCGCTCCAAAGAGCTGTATCACAATCACATTATGATAGAGATAAACCCGCAGCTCGGCGCCGGCTAACCAATCATGACCGCGGAAAAGACGATGATGGCCTTCGGCTTCCGCGTCTACGGCTTGGGCGTGATGGGGTTGGGAACGCTCTGCCTGGCATGGGGGGACTTTGTCCTGGGGCAGCCGGTGCCCAAGAATTTTCCCGACCGCACCGCCCTGGCCTATGCCGCCGGCGCGTTCATGCTCGTCGCGGGTGCGGCCGTCGAGTGGCGTCGGACCGCGGCCTGGGGCGCCGCGGCGCTCACTGCCTACTACGCGCTCATCGTCGTCATCCTGATGAACGGCCGCGTCGTACTCGCCCATTACGCCGAGTTCGGCACCTACAGCGGCGTCGCCGAGCAGCTCGCGATCACGGCGGGCGGGCTGATCGTCTACGCCTGGCGCGTCAAGATCGATGCGACCCTGGCCGCACGTCTCACGCGCATTGGCCAACTCGCGTTCGGGGTATGTGCGCTCTTATTCGGCGGAGCACATTTTTTCTATATGAACCTCACCGCTCCACTGGTCCCGAAATGGCTGCCGCCTACTCAAGAGTTCTGGGCTGATGCGACCGGGGTTGGCCACATCGCGGCAGGCGTTGCGATCCTGACAGGCGTTCAGGCCCGTCTCGCCGCGATTCTGCTGACCGCCATGTACGCGTCCTTCACCCCACTGGTGCACGTGCCGATGCTCCTCGCCGATCCCTCCAGCCATATGAACTGGACCGAGAACGCCATCAATCTCGCCCTGACCGGCGTCGCCTGGGTGGTGGCGGACTCGCTCAGAACCCAACCCAGCCGGTCTGGTAGCCGGTGAATACCGGCACAAGTCCAATCGTCTCGGCATACTCGGCCACGTACTTGCCCTTTCCGGAGACGACTGGCTTGGATACGAAGGTGGGCCTGTTCGAGGAGAGGAAGTAATTGACCTCCAACGGCGAATCATCGACTACAACCAGCGTTTGCGGACCAATCAGTGTCGAGATGGCAACCAGCTCCTTCATGTGGTGAAGGGCGCTCGGATGCGGATTGGCAAAGTCGATGTCGAAGGAATCCAGATAGAGGACGTCGATGTATCTGAATCCGGGGGGCGGGTTGCGCGCGAGAGCGCGGAGATAGGCAACGCTATCACCGGTATGCAGCTGCACGGTGCTGCTGACCAGGCTGCTGCACAGTGCTGTAGCGCGAGGGTCAAGGTCGACGCTATGCATTACCGAGCCGGGCAGCTGTGATACAAAATGGTCGAACAGGATGGTGCTCTGCCCTTCTTCGGCCCACGTGCCCACATTGCGTACACAACCTGTCTCGACCACGAAAACCGGTCTGGCAAGATGGTCGAGATACTCGAACACGTATTTGAGCGACTGCTGTCTATGCCCCAGCTTGGGATAGGCATCGGTCTCGAAGAACGTCCAGAACTCGGGGTTGTTCATCGGGGTCTCGCTGTCGGCCTGGCGATGCGCATGGCGACGCGTCGCAGTAGAGATGTCATCGCTTTTGATGACGATGTTACCGAAGATGCCAACAGCCCACCACATCGACTGCAGCGGTAAAGCGGGTCTCGTAGCCTGACCCCGAGACCGGGAAGGCAAAGCTGAAGACTTCGCCTAAGGATTGACTACCTGCGACAAGGTCGCGCTCGAGCCGTTGTTGGCACCATCTCCGCTGTAGGTCGCCCCGATGCTGTGCGTGCCGACAGTGAGGGTACGGGCCCTGCACTGCGCTGCCCTGGTCCCACCTCTCTTCGGAAGCGAAACGGCACCGCACCCGTTGATCGTGTTGCCCCCATCGGTGAAGGCGACCGTACCTCTCGGCGCGTTACCGGTGACGGTCGCCGTGAACGTTACGCGTGCGCCGACCGTCGACGGATTGCGCGAGCTCGCAAGCGTGGTCGTGCTGGTCGCCTTGCCGCCATTGATAACTTGTGACAGAGCGGTGCTGGCCGAGCCTGCATTGGCGGCGTCGCCGCTGTAGGTCGCCACGATGCTGTGCGTGCCGACGGCGAGGCTGCTCGCGCCGCAGCTCCCAGTTATCGTGTTGCCACTGCCGGAGAGGGGTACCGCAGTGCAGCCGGCGATCGGGTTGCCTCCGTCAGTCAGCGCCGCCGTACCGGTCGGCATGTTGCCGTTCACGCTCACGGTGAACGTGACGTTCGCACCCACAGCCGCCGGATTCGCTGAGCTCGTCAACGTTGTCCTCGTTTGACTCAGGCCGAGGGCGTAGGCCGTCAGATTACCGGATCCATCGGTCGCATACACCGCACCATTGGCGACGATCAGGCTCTCCCAGTGGAATCCTCCGCTGCGCGCAAGGCTCCACAGCACATTGCCGGTGAGCGGATCGAGGGCGCGCACGGTGCTGCCGCTGAGCGAGAACACCATGTTGTTGGCGACGACCGGCGAGGTTCCGCCCTGAGCGTTCTGCCATTGCGGCGCCAGCGACGGATTGCCGCTCGCGTCGAAGTTGAGCCGCAGACCGGAGGCGCCGCTGGCGTTGACGACGAACACCCATGTGCTCGTGTCTGCAGGGTTGACCCACACGGCTGGCTGGCTCAGCACGACGCCGCCCTGCGGCACGTTGATGATCAGACCGATCTCGCCGCCGAGATGGCCCGGGCCGCCCTGGCCGCTCAGATTGGCGAGATTGAGCAAACGCAGCTTGGAATCCTTGCCGCCTTGCACGGCGAGATGCTGGATGGTCGAGTTCACCGGCACCGGCAGGATCGCGGGCGCCGTGCTGCCCAGATCTGTGTCGCCGTTGTCGAGCGATTGGAAATTAGTCGCGGTGTAGCTGTCGAGCGGTTTACCGGCGTTGACGCCCGTCCCCCCGGTACCGTCGGGATGCAGGGCAATGACCGATTCGCTCCAGTTGTGAATTCCATCGTACACGCCGTTGCCTGTGCCCATGAAGATTCGATCGGTGCCGGCATCGTAGATCACGCCCGGACGCGACCAGATCGCATTGCGTGGCGTGGCGCATGTGGGCGGCACGCCACCGCCGAAATGCTGGAGATGCGCGGCTTGGTCGCTGCAGGCTGCGTTGAAGACGTTTTGCGCGCCTGTCGCGAGGTTGATCGCGGTGACGTGACCCTGATAGTCGCCGTTGTCGCCCGGATAGCCGCCGTGCACGACGTAAAGGTAGGTGACCCCGTTCCAGGTCGCGATCGAAATCGCCGACGAGCCTTTCTCGTCGAAGCCCTTGAGCGTCGTCGGCTCCGGCCAGCCCCCGGTCAAGATTTCAGTGCCGGCGCCGACCTGGTACTTGTGGACGTTGCCGTCGAGGCCGTAGCTGTAAACGTAGTTCCCGGTCGGATCGATCGCCGGCGACGAGGTCGTGTAACACGCGCCACCGCTGCCGTTGATCTTGCAGTTGCCCGGTCCGTATTGCCGAGTCCACACCTGTGTTCCACTTTGCGCGTCCAGCGCGATGATGCGACCGTCTCTCGTGGTCACGAACAAAAGGTCTTTCACACCGGATGGAGTCGTGACGTCCTCCAGAAAAACCGGCGTGCTGTCCGCCGTGGCCGGCAGCACTACTTGATACTTCTGCACCAACCCGCTGACATTCGCAGGAGTGAGCACGGTCTCGGCGGTGTTGTTCCCGCTGTGCTGCGGGTCTCCGCCGAATTGCAGCCAGTCATACGCACACGCGGACCCGAGCGTGAGCGAAAACGCGAGTGTGGCGAAGCATCGCAGAAAATACCCAACACGCCGGTTCGCGGTACTCATCGCATTGCTCCCCGGAAGGCCGCACCCGTGCAGGGCGACGCCTCCCTTGATATGACAAGAGCATAACACGCAGAGCCCCGGCTTGCACCTGTTCCGCGTGCGTGCGATTGCTGAGTCAGTTGGCTCGCGCGATCAGCCGATCCGGCGCGTGACCGTGATCTGTTCCACTTCGACGCGCCGGTTCGGCTCCAGGCACTTGATGAGAGCAGCCCGGTCGTTGTTCTCGCATCGGACGACCGGGTTGGCTTTCCCTTTGCCGACAGCTATCAGGCGATCGGCCGCGACGCCCTTGCCGACAAGGTAGGCTTTGACGGCATCGGCGCGGCGTTGTGAAAGCTCGCGATTGTATTCATCGGACCCGATTCGATCGGTGTAACCGCCGACCCTTACCTGGTTGATCTGCGGATTCCTCACCAGCACGCTCGCGATCTCGTCGAGCTTCGGTTGCGGCGTGCGCAACTCATCGCTGTCGAATGCAAACAGCTCCTGCGCGGACAGCGTGTACCGCTCCAGTCGGGGCGCTGGCGGCGAATACCTCACGACCGTCGGCGGCCTTTGGATGTAGACCGGGCGGGGAGGAGCGTAGACAGGATACGGGTAATAGCGCGGGTAAGGGTAATAGCCGGGATAAGGGTAATAACCTGGGTAGAAACCGGGATAGGGGTAAGCGTAAGCTGCGCCTCCCCACCATGCCGGGCCGCCGATGTAGAAACCCACCCCGCCATGCCAACCTCCGTGGCCTTCCGCCACGCCGGCACCGGCGATAACCAGAATCGCCGCCAGTGCTAAAGAGGGTGTAAGTCTTTTCATGGGCTTCTCCGTCGATGGTCTGCGATGAAAGTGTAGGCTATCCCGCATGTGAGCATCCGCTCTTGACGCAAAGTCCCACCAAGGAGTCATGTTCATGCTTCCATTTCTTACCACCGATCGCCGCGACGCCATTCCGATCACGCCGGTCGCTGCGGCGACACTTTCGGCGTGGATCGAGCGGCACCCGCAATCGCGCGACTGGATCTCGTCCATCGGCTTCAAGGCCGCGCCCGGAGCCTTCGCGTTTCTTCCCGCGGTCGATGGACGCGCCGCAAGCATTCTCGCCGCGCCCAGCGACGAGGCGTCCGTCTTCGCCTTCGCCGATCTGTCCACCGCATTGCCGGAAGGAAAATATTTCATCGAGCCCGATGGGTTTCGCGCTTCGCCGACCGACATCGCGCTCGGCTGGGCGCTCGGGTCCTACGCCTTCGACCGATACAAGAAGCGCGAGCGTGCACCCGCCACGCTGCTGTGGCCACACCAGGCTGACCGAGCGGAAGTCGAGCGCATCGCCGACGCCGTGTTCCTCGCGCGCGACATGATCAACACGCCGGCGGAGGACATGGGGCCTGAACAGGTTGCGCAGGCCGCACAGAGAGTTGCGGAAGCGCGCGGCGCGAAGCTCACCGTCGTCGTCGGCGACGAGCTGCTCAAGCAGAACTATCCCACCATCCATATCGTCGGCCGGGCGAGCGCGCGCCCGCCGCGCCTGATCGACTTGCGCTGGGGCGAAGGGAACGCGCCCAAGGTGACGCTGGTCGGCAAGGGCGTCTGCTTCGACAGCGGCGGTCTCGATCTCAAGACGCGCGAGCAGATGCTGGACATGAAGAAGGACATGGGCGGTGCCGCCATCATGCTGGGGCTCGCCGACGCGCTGATGTCGGCGGGCGCGCCGATTCGTCTTCGCCTGTTGATTCCGGCGGTGGAGAATTCGGTGAACGGCAACGCGGTGCGGCCGCGCGACATCGTGCGCACGCGCAGCGGCAAGACCGTCGAGATCGGGAACACCGACGCCGAGGGTCGTCTCATCCTGTGCGACGCATTGGCGGAAGCGGACAGCGAGCGGCCCGATCTTCTGATCGACTGCGCCACGCTCACGGGCGCCGCGCGCGTCGCCCTCGGCACTCAGCTCCAGGCCATGTACTGCGACGACGACGCCGTGGCCGATGCATTGCTCGAAGCCGGGACGAGCGCGGGAGATCCCCTCTGGCGCATGCCGCTATGGCGGCCGTATCGCAAGGAGCTGGACAGCAACTGCGCCGATCTCAGCAACGTCGCCAAGAACGCATTCGCCGGCTCGATCATCGCCGCCGTGTACCTTGCCGAATTCGTCACCGCGACCCCGCGCTGGGTGCATCTCGACGTCTACGCGTCCAACATGACATCGCGGCCGGGCCGGCCGGAAGGCGGAGAAGCGACGGGCTTGCGCGCGGTTTACAAGTTCATTCGGGCGCGCTACGGGTGATGGCGAATTGAATCGCCATTGCGCGCCGCAATATCACTGCGGCGCGCACATTTGC
>DATJWL010000198.1:0-3223 GCA_035501215.1 Casimicrobiaceae bacterium | reverse complement strand
CACTTTCTCCGGCGGCATCCCGCGACGGATCAACACGCTCTGCAACCGCTTGCTGCTGGCAGCCTCGCTGTCGGAGGAGCACGTGATTTCCGCCGCCAGCGTGGATTCTACGGCGGAAGAGATTCGACTCGAGCTCAGCGCAGGCAACGCGAGCGCCCCGGCCGCTGCCGGGCCCAAGCCGGAGGACCCGACTTTCATAAGCAACGAGGCAGGGCTGGGTCTCGAGGAGCGGGTCGTTCGGCTCGAACGCGCGATGACGGCCACGCTCGACCTGCTGCAGCAGTTGCGCCGCACCGGCACGGGCGCGAGGCCCCCCGACCAGGTCAAGGGCTGATGGAAGAAATTCTGCAATCGATGGGTCCCATCATCTGCGTGGTCGGCGCGCGACCCAACTACATGAAGGTCGCGCCCCTCATCAGGGTGCTTCGCGCGGACTCGTCGGCTCCGCACGCCATGCTTCTTCACACGGGGCAGCACTACGACGTTGCCATGAACGACCGTCTTTTCGCCGACCTCGGCCTGGAAGCGCCGGAGATCAACCTCGAAGTGGGATCGGGAACTCACGCGGTACAGACGGCGGAGATAATGCGCAGGTTCGAGCCCGTCGTAGAGCGGACCTCGCCAAGCTGCGTGGTCGTCGTCGGCGATGTGAATTCGACGCTCGCGTGCGGGCTGGTGGCGGTAAAGATGGGCGTTCCTCTCCTCCACGTCGAGGCGGGCCTGCGCAGCTTCGACCGAACCATGCCGGAGGAGATCAATCGCGTGCTGACCGATCAGATCTGCGACGTGCTGTACACGACTGAGCTCTCGGCCGCGGAGAATCTTCGTCGCGAAGGCATCGCGATGAGTCGTGTGCACTTCGTCGGCAACGTGATGATCGATTCGCTGAAGGCAAGTCTCTCCCATGCCATCGCGTCCCGGGCCGTCTTCGCCGGAAACGGCATCGACCCGTCCTTGTTCGGAGCAGCGGGCCGTTTCGGGTTCGTGACGCTGCACCGCCCCGCGAACGTCGACAGCCGGGAAGACCTAAGCGACGCTCTTGCGCTCCTGAGCGAAGTTAGCACCGAGCTGCCCTTGGTATGGCCATTGCACCCGAGGACACGCGCCAACATCGAGCGCTTCGGCCTGTCGAGGCTGCTGGGCCAAAGAATCGCCCCTCTGCCACCGCAAGGCTATCTCGAGACGCTCGGCCTGCTCCGGGACGCAACCCTGGTCATTACCGACTCGGGCGGCATCCAGGAGGAAACGACCGCGCTTGGCGTGCCGTGCCTGACCATGCGTGAAAACACGGAACGACCCGTGACCGTGGAGGAGGGGACCAATACCGTCGTCGGCAGGAATCGATCTCTCATCCTGCGCAGCGTCGCCGACATCCTTGCCGGACGCGGGAAGCGCGGCCGCATTCCCGAACTCTGGGATGGGAGGGCTTCGGAGCGCATCGCCTCGCACCTCGTGCAGTGGCTTGCCCGCCGCACGGAACCTGTTCTCGCGTAGCCCATGGACGCGCCTGTCGTCACTCATCCTGTCGTCAACGCGCTCACCATCGACGTCGAGGATTATTTCCACGTCTCGGCGTTCGCTCCGTACATCGCGCGTTCCTCCTGGGACTCCTTGCCGTGTCGGATCGAGCAGAACATCGACCGCGTCCTGCAGCTGCTGGCAGACAGAAGCGTGAACGCAACGTTCTTCACGCTGGGCTGGATTGCCGAGCGCTATCCCGAGATGGTGCGGCGCATCGTAGCGGGCGGGCACGAGCTCGCGAGCCACGGCTACGCACACGAACGAGCGGCCGCCCAGGGCCCCGATCCGTTCTTTGCCGACGTCGCGCTCGCCAAGGCGGTGCTTGAGGACATCGTCGGGACCGAAGTCCAGGGTTACCGCGCGCCGAGCTTCTCCATCAACGACGACAACCTCTGGGCCTACGATTGCCTCGCGAAGGCGGGGTATCGATACAGCTCCAGCGTGTATCCGATCCGGCACGATCACTACGGGGCGCCTGGACGCTCGCGCTTTGCGCACCTGGCGAGCGCAGGCGTGCTCGAGGTGCCGATCGCGACGGTGCGGCTGTTCCGCACCAACCTGCCTGCGGGAGGGGGAGGGTACTTCCGGCTCATGCCGTACGCGCTCTCGCGCTGGCTCATTCGCCGCGTGAACGATGCCGACGAGGAGTCCGCGGTCTTCTACTTCCACCCGTGGGAGATCGATCCGGAGCAGCCGCGCGTCAAGGAAGCGGACCCGAGGGCTCGCTTCCGCCACTACATCAATCTGGAGCGGACCGCCACGCGCCTGCAATTGCTGCTCGCAGACTTCCGCTGGGATCGTCTGGATCACGTCGTCTTTGGTCTCGCATGAGCTCCTCCCTGGACGCCTGCATCGACCGCCCGGCCGGCCTAGTGCCCGTCAGCGTGCGTGCTCTTGCGAATGAAGACAGCGCGCGCTGGGACGATTTCGTTTTTCGCTGCCCGGACGCCACGTTCTTCCACCGCATTGGATGGAAGCGGATCATCGAAGAATGCTTCGGGCACAGGACCCATTACCTGCTGGCCGAACGAGGCGCGCGGCTCGTCGCCGTGCTCCCCCTTGCGGAGGTCAAGAGCTTTCTTTTCGGCCACGCCCTCGTGTCGCTCCCGTTCTGCGCGTACGGGGGCGTCGCCGCCGCCGACCCGGAAGCCGTCTCGGCGCTGCATGCAGCGGCCCGAGAACTCGGCGAGAGGCTGGGGGTCGAGCACCTTGAGCTGCGCGATCGCACGCCCCGGGAGACAGCGTGGCCCCGCCAGGAGCTCTACGTGCGCTTTCGCAAGGAGATCCTCACCGGGATCGAGGCCAACCTGACCAGCATCCCGCGCAAGCAGCGCGCGATGGTCCGCAAGGGCATCGGCCGCGGGCTGGTCAGCCGCATCGATCCCGGGGTCGACAGCTTCTTCCCGCTCTATGCGGACAACGTCCATCGCCACGGAACGCCTCCGTTGCCGAAGCGCTATTTCGAGACGCTGCGCACGACCTTCGACGGCGATTGCGAGGTCCTGACCGTCACCGACGCCGGGGGCCGGGCGGTGTCGAGCGTCCTGAGCTTCTACTTCAGGGACGAAGTGCTGCCCTACTATGCCGGTGATGTCGATGCGGCACGGGATCTGGCGGCGAACGACTTCAAGTACTGGGAGCTCATTCGTCGCGCGAGCGAGCGGGGGTTGCGCTTCTTCGATTTCGGCCGCAGCAAGCGTGG
>DATJWL010000197.1:0-9021 GCA_035501215.1 Casimicrobiaceae bacterium | reverse complement strand
GATCACCGTGTGCGAGGCCTTGAGCGTCGAGTGATTGACGCCGTACACGACCGTTGCGTCGACGTCCTTCCCGCCGGGCGCGGAAATGATCACCTTCTTCGCCCCGCCCTTGAGGTGCGCCGAGGCTTTCTCCTTCGTGGTGAAAAGACCGGTGCATTCGAGCACAGCGTCGACGCCGAGCGCCGCCCATGGCAGCTCGGCGGGATTGCGCACCGCGAGCACCTTGATCCGATCCCCGTTGACGACCATCGCGTCGCCGTCGACCTCGATCTTCCCCGGGAATTTCCCGTGCACCGTGTCGTAGCGGGTGAGGTGCGCGTTAGTCTCGGGGCTGCCGAGATCGTTGATCGCGACGATGGCGAGATTGTGCTTCTTCCCGCCTTCGTAATGCGCGCGCAGAACGTTGCGGCCGATGCGGCCGTAGCCGTTGATCGCGACTTTGAGGGTCATGCGCTTCTCTCCTTGGCGACGGTTGACCGATGAAATCCCGGTCCTACAGACAACTCTTCACCGCGGCGACCACATGATCGACAGTGAAGCCGAAAAACTTGAACACCGTAGCGGCCGGCGCCGACTCGCCGAAGCGATCGATGCCTATCACCGCGCCGTCGAGCCCGACGTACTTGCGCCAGTAGTCGGTGACGCCCGCCTCGACGGCCACGCGCGGTACGCCCTCCGGCAGCACGGAGCGGCGATAGGCCTCGTCCTGATGATCGAAGACGCTCGTGCACGGCATCGAAACCACGCGCACGCCGACGCCCTCTCCGGCGAGCGCCTCGCGCGCGCCCATCGCAAGGCCGACCTCCGAGCCCGTGGCGATGATCACGGCGCGCCGCGCGGCGCCCTCGTTCCAATCGCCGAGAATGTAGCCGCCGCGGCGGATCGCCGCGACCTGCGCCTCGTCGCGCTTCTGGAAGGGCACGTTCTGCCGAGTGAAGAGAAGGCAGGTCGGGCCGTCGGCGCGCTCGATCGCGCGCGCCCAGGCCACGGCGGACTCGACCGTGTCGCAGGGGCGCCACAGCTCCATCTTCGGGATGAGCCGCAGCGCCGCCGCGTGCTCGATCGGCTGGTGCGTCGGTCCGTCTTCGCCCAGCCCGATCGAGTCGTGGGTGTAGACGAAGATCACGCGAATCTTCATCAGCGCGGCGAGCCGCACCGCATTGCGTCCGTAGTCGGAGAAGGTGAGAAAAGTGCCCACGTAGGGAATGAATCCGCCGTGCAGCGTGAGCCCGTTGGCGATCGCGTTCATGCCGAACTCGCGCACGCCAAAGTAGATGTAATTGCCGGCCTCTTTGGCGGTGACCGTCTTGCTGCCCGACCAGTTCGTCAGCACCGAGCCGGTCAGATCCGCAGCGCCGCCGATCAGCTCAGGCAACGCCGGCGCGAACGCTTCGAGTGCCTGCTGGGAGGCCTTGCGCGTGGCGACCGACTCCGCCTTCGCGAGCTGCTGCTGCACGAGCGCGGCAGCACGCGCGCCGAAGTCGACCGGCAGCTTGCCGCTCATGCGCCGCTCGAACTCCGCGGCCAGCTCGGGACAGGCAGCCTTGTACGAGGCGAAGCGGCGCTGCCAGTCGCCTTCGAACGCGGCGCCGCGCTCGCGCGCATCCCAGGCGTCGTAGATTTCCTGCGGGATCTCGAACGGTGGATAAGGCCAGCCGAGCGCCCGGCGCGTCAGCGCGACCTCGTCCTTGCCGAGCGCTTCGCCGTGGGCCTGTTTGGTCCCGGCTTTGTTCGGGGAGCCCTTGCCGATGACCGTCTTGCAGTCGATGAGCGTCGGCCTGTCGGTCACCCCGTATGCGGCGCGGATCGCGGCGTCGAGCGCTTCGACGTCGTGACCGTCGACATTGGGCACGACGTTCCAGCCGTAGGCGGCGAAGCGCATGGGCGTGTCGTCGGTGAACCATCCCTTGGTCTTCCCGTCGATGGAGATCCCGTTGTCGTCGTAGAAGACGATGAGCTTGCCCAAAGCCAGGGTGCCGGCGAGCGAGCAGGCTTCGTGCGAAATGCCTTCCATCAGGCAGCCGTCGCCGGCGAAGCAGTACGTGCGGTGATCGACGATCGCATGCCCGGGGCGGTTGAACTCGCTGGCGAGCAGCCGCTCGGCGAGCGCCATGCCGACTGCGTTCGCCAGTCCCTGACCGAGTGGCCCGGTGGTGGTCTCGACGCCGGGCGTGACGCCGACTTCCGGATGGCCCGGCGTCATCGAATGCAGTTGCCGGAAGCGCTTCAGCTCGTCGAGCGGCAATGCGTAACCGGTGAGATGGAGCAGTGCGTACTGCAGCATCGAGCCGTGCCCGTTCGAGAGCACGAAGCGGTCGCGATCGGGCCAGTGCGGATTGCCGGGGTTGTGGCGCAGATGCCGGTGCCACAGCGCCACGGCGATCTCCGCCATCCCCATCGGCATTCCCGGATGCCCCGAGTTCGCCGCCTGCACCGCGTCCATGGCGAGCGCCCGGATCGAGTTGGCGAGCAGGACGGTGTCCACCGCGCTCGCGCCCGACGGCGGCGCGGAAGCGCGATTCGGCGCAGTCAACGGAGCAGTCATCGTCTTCGGGAGCGGCGGGATGGAAGGCGCGGAGCAGCGCTCACTCGGCTGCCTCTGACACTGGTGTGCGCAACGCTGCTATAAAGCGCTAAAATTATCGCCCAGGCATCGATTTTGGGCAATAATATTTGATTTAACCGGCCTTGATATTTGCCGTGGCTCTGGGGGAGAAGAAAAGTGGACGGCATTCATCTGCTCGGAGAATGGTATGGCTGCCCGGCCGATGCGCCGGAGATGATCCGCTCGGAAGCCCTGCGCACCTTGTGCCTGAGGCTGGCGGCGGCATCGGGAATGACGATCGTCGGTGAGCGTTTTTTCCAGTTCGAGCCGCAGGGCGTTACCGGTACGGTACTTCTCGCCGAATCCCACCTCGCGATCCACACCTGGCCCGAGCACGGCTTCGTGACCATCGACGTGTACGTCTGCAACTACACCACCGATAACACTGGCAAGGCTGAGCGTCTGTTCCGCACCATTCAAGACGCCCTGCGTCCGCAGCGCACGAAATACCAGGCGATCCATCGCGGGGGACGTGATGCCTGAGGGCAAGGGAAATGGAGACCTCCAGCCTGGCCTGCTTACCGAGTACCTGACCGACGACACCGGCTTCTTCGTGCGCTCGGCGCGCGAGTTCGAGCACTTCCAGTCGCCGTTCCAGGCAGTCGAAGTCCACGACACGGCACCGTACGGGAAGCTCTTCCGGCTCGACGGTCACTTCATGACCTCCGAGAAGGACGAATTCTTCTATCACGAGAATCTCGTCCACACCGCGGCGATGGCGCACCCGAAGCCGGAGACCGCACTCATCGTCGGCGGTGGCGACGGCGGTTCCGCCGAGGAGCTGCTCAAATATCCGACGATGAAGTCGGTGACGATGGTCGAGATCGACCTCGCCGTCATCGACGTATCGCGCAAGTACCTGGCGGCCGTGCATCGCGGCGCGCTTTCCGATGCGCGGCTCACCATCAAGGTCGAGGACGGGCTCGCCTTCGTGCGCAGCGCAAGCGAGACCTACGATCTCGTCGTGCTCGATCTCACCGATCCGGGCGGCCCTTCGGAGCCGCTGTACACGGCGGACTTCTATCGCGCCTGCGCGGCACGACTGAATCCGAACGGCGCGATGACGCTGCATATCGCCTCGCCGGTTGCGCATCCCGACCGCATCCGCGCCGGCGTGGCGAATCTGCGCGCCGCGTTTGCCGTGGTCACGCCGTACCTCGTGTCGATCCCGCTCTATGGCGGACTGTGGATGATGGCTTGCGCATCGGCCACGTTGAGTCCTGCATATGTCACGCCGCTCGAAGTCGATCGGCGCATTGCAATGCGACGCATCGCCAATCTTCAGTACTACAACGGCGAGACGCATCGCGCATCGTTTGCGCTGCCCAATTTCGTGCGCGAACTCGTCGCCGCGACGTAGGCGATCGTCCTAAGCGCCTGCCGGCGCATGTCCGATGCGGCTCTTGAACCTCGGGCCGCACGTCCGCATCTAAGCTGTATGGCGCCCACCTTCGAGGGCGCGTTGGACAGGATAGATGAACGCTGGCTCTCTACCACTCGCGGAAGCGATGCGCGACGCGGATTACGTACAGATCAACGGGATCGTTTTCGAGACCGAATATCTGCGCGTTCCCGACGAGTCCACCGTGGCCGAAGACGTGGTCATGGAGCTCAAGCTCGGCAACACGGAAGTCGAGTTCACGCGTGACGAGCTCGACGATGCCGAGTACGTCGGCGACGGCCATTTCCGGCTGAAGTCGGGCGCTGTTTTGCGTTTCCTCTCGCACGCGACGGTTCACTGATCGCGTTTCCCCTGGAACCGAGTTTGCGCGAGCGCAGCGGTTGCTCGCGCCGGTTCGCATTGGTCCTGCTAGAATGCAGACGTCTGTCGAGGGCGTGCGCATGGATCGGGGACGCAGAAAGGCATTGAAGTCAGGTGGCGGGCTGACGCTCGCTACCTTGCTCGCCGCGGCCGGCTGGCCTCAGCCCGGGCGCGCGCAAGCTGAAGGCTGGAACAAGGCGGCCTTCGAGGCGCACAGCCTCGGTGAGAGCGTGAAGGCGCTGGGCGGCAGCGACCCTGTGCAGAGCAAGGACATCGAATTCTTCCAGACGCCGGAGATCGCCGAGAACGGCGCGGTCGTTCCGGTCGGCGTGACGAGCCGGATTCCGAAGACCGAATCGATCGCGATCCTGATCGAGAAGAATCCGAACATGCTTGCCGCCGTGTTCGACATCCCGCCCGGCACCGAGCCCACGCTCTCGACGCGGGTGAAGATGGCGCAGACGTCGAACGTCTACGCGCTGGTGAAGGCCGACGGGCGCTACTACGTCGCCACGAAGGAGATCAAGGTGACGCTCGGCGGGTGCGGAGGCTAGTGATGGCGATTGGCGAGCCGATGAAGATCCGCGCCGCCCTCGCGGGCGATCAGACCGAGGTCAAGGTGCTGATGAACCACGAGATGGAGACCGGGCAGCGCAAGGACGCGCAAGGCCAGACCATTCCGGCCTGGTTCATCCAGAGCGTGTTGGCAACCTGGAACGGCAAGACCGTGCTCTCGGCGCAGTGGGGAACCGCGATCGCGAAGAATCCCTTCCTCTCGTTCAAGTTCAAGGGCGGCGCGAAGGGCGACAGGATCGTCATCCGCTGGGTGGACAGCCGTGGCGACCAGCGGACCGACGAAGCGGTCATCGCCTGACTGTCATTCCGAGGAGCGGGGCGACGAGGAACCTGCTGTTCTTGCAAGCCCATGATCCGACGTAACGGCAGCTTCCTCGCTTCGCTCGGAATGACAATTGCCGCGCTGGCGTTCGCGTCGCTCGCTCCGGCGCAATCCTCGACCACCGACGAGATCGCGAAGTACCGCGCCGCGCTGCAGGACGGCAATCCCGCGGAGCTGTGGGAGGCCCGCGGCGAGGCGCTTTGGAAGGCGAAACGCGGCCCGAAGCAGGTTTCGCTCGAAGCTTGCGATCTGGGCAAGGGGCCGGGCATAGTGAAAGGCGCGTACGCCGAGCTGCCGCGCTACTTCGCCGATGCCGATCGCGTGATGGACCTCGAGACGCGACTCGTGTGGTGCATGGTCAAGTTACAGGGGTACAGCGATGCCGACGCGAAGAAGAATCCCTTCGGCAACGGCGCCGGAAAGCGCTCCGACCTCGAAGCGCTGACCGCGTACGTCACCTCCGAATCGCGCGGCGTGAAGATGAACGTCGCGCTCGCACATCCGAAGGAAGTCGAAGCCTATCGCATCGGCGAGAAGCTCTTCTACTATCGCGGCGGGACGCACGACTTCGCCTGCGCGACCTGCCACGGCGAGGATGACAGGCGCATCCGGCTGCAGGACCTGCCCAACCTGATGAAAACGGAAGGCGCGCAGAAGGCGTATACGACCTGGCCCGCGTATCGCGTGTCGCAGGGAGAATTGCGCACGTTCGAATGGCGGCTCTACGACTGCTTCCGCCAGCAGCGTTTTCCCGAGCTCGTCTACGATTCCGATGCGGCGATCGCGCTAACCACGTTCCTGGCGCACAACGCCAACGGCGGCGTATACGATGGGCCGGCAATCAAGCGTTGAGATGAAATCGCGCTCGGCCATGTTCGCGCTTGCGGCGCTGCTCGCAGCGGCGTGCGCGACTGCGCCGAGCGACGAGGAGATCTCCGGCAAGGCGGCCGCCATGCTCAAGGGGTCGTTCAAGCCGGCCGGCCAGGCCGGGCTCGACCGGCTCGATCAGGACGAGACGCAGCACGCGTGCAGCGCGCTCTCCGGCAAGACGCCGCCAAGGGAGATCGCTGCCAAGATCGAAGCGGCCAACCTGGCGACGATCCGCTATCCCGCCGACGGCAAGCTCCTCGGCGACTGGAAGAACGGCGAGAAGATTGCGCAGGAAGGGCGCGGCAAGCAGTTCTCCGACGATCCCAAAGGCCCCGTCGGCGCCAACTGCTACGCCTGCCATCAGCTCTCGAAGTCCGAGCTTTCCTTCGGCACGATCGGGCCGAGCCTTTATCAGTACGGCAAGTCGCACGGCAACAGCGTCGAAGTGCAGCGCTACACCTACGGCAAGATATTCAACTCCGAGGCCTTCATCGCGTGCAGCAACATGCCGCGCTTCGGCTACAAGGGCATTTTGACCGAGCAGCAGATCAAGGACGTGACGGCGCTGCTGCTCGACCCGGCTTCGCCGGTCAATCAGTGACGCGGATGTCCGAGAGCGAGACGCGTAGCGTCGCGGCGATCGGAAACAGCCGCGTCATCCCCGCGCAAGCGGGGATCTAGTGTCGTACGACGTACGACCCTGGGTTCCCGCGTTCGCGGGAACGACCACCGTGGCATGAACCGGCGCGACTTCCTTCGCGTTCTCGCCGCCGCATCCGCGGCCGGGTTGCCGCTGGGGGCGGAAGCTGCGCAAGCGCAGCGAAGCGCACAAGCGTTCTACGACGTGCCGAAGTTCGGCAACGTGCATTTCCTGCACTTCACCGATTGCCACGCGCAGCTTCTTCCGTCTTATTACCGCGAGCCGAGCGTGAACATCGGCGTGGGCGAAGCGTCAGGCAAGCCGCCCCATCTTGTCGGCGAGGCTTTGCTCAGGGAATTCGCGCTGAGCGCCGGCACACGAGAGGCGTACGCGTTCACGTCGCTCGATTTCACGCACGCGGCTCGCACCTACGGCAAGGTGGGCGGGTTCGCGCAGCTCGCTACGCTGGTGAAGCGCCTCAAGGCCAGCCGTCCCGGCGCCCTGCTGCTCGACGGCGGCGACACCTGGCATGGGTCGGCCACCGCGCTGTGGACTCGCGGGCAGGACATGATCGACGCGACGCGTGCGCTCGGCGTGAACATGACGACCGCGCACTGGGAGTTCACTTACGGCGAGGAGCGCGTGCAGGAGCTGGTCGGATCGCTCAAAGGCAGCATCGAGTTCCTCGCGCAGAACGTCAGGACCGCGGATTTCGGCGACCCGGTGTTCGCGCCCTATGCACTGCGAGAGCAGAACGGCGTGCCGATCGCCGTGATCGGACAGGCGTTTCCGTACACGCCGATCGCGCATCCGCGCTACTTCGTGCCGGACTGGACCTTCGGCATCCGCGAGGAGGATCTGCAGAAGCTCGTCGACGAAGTGCGCGGAAAAGGCGTGCGCGTGGTCGTGCTCCTCTCGCACAACGGAATGGACGTCGATCTCAAGCTCGCGTCGCGCGTGTCCGGCATCGACGCCATCCTCGGCGGCCACACGCATGACGGCGTGCCGCGACCGTCGCTCGTCGCCAACCGCGGCGGCAAGACGCTCGTCACTAACGCCGGCTGTAACGGTAAGTTTCTCGCCGTGCTCGACTTCGAAGTGAAGGGTCGGGTCGTGACCGGCTTCCGCTACAAGCTCCTGCCCGTGTTCTCCGATCTGCTACCCGAGGATCACGACATGGCGGCGCTGGTGACGAGATTACGCGCGCCTTATCGCGAAAAGCTCGACGAGCGCTTGGCGGTGACGCAAGACTTGCTTTATCGTCGCGGCAATTTCAACGGCAGCTTCGATCAGTTGATCCTCGACGCGCTGATGGCGGAGAAGAACGCCGAAATCGCGTTCTCGCCCGGGTTTCGCTTCGGCACGACGCTGCTCGCCGGCGAGCCGATGACGATGGAGCAGCTCATGAATCAGTGCGCGATCACCTATCCTTACGTGACTGTGAACGAACTCACGGGCGAAACGATCAAGACGATCCTCGAAGACGTCGCCGACAATCTGTTCAATCCGGATCCCTATTATCAGCAGGGCGGCGACATGGTTCGCGTCGGCGGTCTGCGCTACACGTGCGAGCCGAACGCGCGGATGGGCTCGCGCATCAGCGAGTTTTCTTTGAACGGCAAGCCGCTCGAAGCCGACAAGAAATACAAGGTCGTCGGCTGGGCGCCTGTGTCGGAAGAGGCGAGGGCCGCGGGCGGCGAACCCATTTGGGATGTCGTGGCGCGCCATCTGCGCGGAGAGAAGACGATCAAGGCGCGTGCGCTCAACGTCCCGAGGCTGATTGGCGTCGAGAAAAATCCGGGCATCGCGCCGGTCTAGACGACCTTCACCCTCGCGAACTTCCTCTTGCCTGCCTGCACCACCACCGTCGCGCCCGACGCGACGATGAGACTCTTGTCCGGCACGACCTCGCCGTCGAGCTTGAGCCCGCGTTGGGCGATCAGCCGCAGCGCCTCCGAGGTCGACTCGACCAGCCCCGCCTTCTTCGCGAGCTGAGCGATCGGCAGTCCCGCGCCGTTGGTGTTCAGCACCACCTCCGGCATATTCTCCGGCAGCGCGCCGTCGCGGAAGCGCGCCTCGAATGCTGACAGCGCATCCTCCGCCGCACGCTTAGAGTGGAAGCGCGCCACGATCTCCTGCGCGAGGATGACCTTCGCGTCGCGCGGGTTGCGCCCCTCGGCGCACTCGCGCTTGAGCTTGGCGATCTCGTCGAGCGGGCGGAACGACAGCAGCTCGTAGTAGCGCCA
>DATJWL010000196.1:0-23785 GCA_035501215.1 Casimicrobiaceae bacterium | reverse complement strand
GTTCGCCGCGTCCATCTTCGCGTAGAACGCCCGCCTTGGAGCGTCATGGATGTAGCCCGCAGTCACTGCGACCGACTTGATCCCCTTCGCGTGGCAGGCGTCCGCGATGTCCATCGCGTATTCGGCGAAGATCACCGGGTCGTTGTAGGTGTAGGCGACGCTCTTGCAGCCGTGCGCCTTCGCCGTGCGTGCGATCGTCTCCGGCGAGGCCTGGTCCATCAGCGTATCCATCTCGCGCGACTTCGAGATGTCCCAGTTTTGGCAGAACTTGCACGCGAGATTGCAGCCGGCGGTGCCGAAGGAGAACACGCTCGAGCCGGGATAGAACTGGTTGAGCGGCTTCTTCTCGATCGGATCGATGCAGAAGCCCGACGAGCGCCCATAGGTGGTGAGCACCATCGCGTCGCCGGTGCGCTGGCGCACGAAGCACGCGCCGCGCTGCCCCTCGTGGAGGCGACAGTCGCGCGGACACAAATCGCACTGAATGCGCCCGTCGTCCAGACGGTGCCAGTAGCGGCCCGGGTGGTTGTCAACTGAGTTGCCAACCGAATTGCCAACTGAGTCGCTCACTGCAGCACCTGCGGGCGAGCGAAGTCGCTCTCTTTGAACTTGGTCACCTGGTAGAGCCCGACGTTCATTCGCGGGCTCCAGAAATCGCCCGCCAGTCCCGCCTTGCGCTTGAGCTCCGCCAGGAAGACGCGAGCCTCGGGCAGCGTGGTCCACACCTGCGGGAGGAAGGTGGCGCGGTGGCCTTCGTGCTCCAGGATCACACCATCGATGCCTGGGCGCAGCCGCGCGAGAAGATCCTCCTCGTTGGGGAAGCGAAAGCTCGTGCTCGCCGACAGCAGCGAGACCTCGACCGACAAGCCCGCGAACTCGGTCTGGGCGAGCGGAGGAAAGCGCGGATCGTGGAATGCCGCGTTGATCGCGTTCTCGTGCACGTCTTCGCCCAGCGGACGCCGCGCATGCAGGCTCCCGATGCAGCCGCGCAGCTCCTCGACGCAGAACAGCGTCACGAAGCTCGCCCCGGGTGCGGTGAGCGAAGCGTGATGCGGAGGCTCATCGCCCGCGAGTCCCAGCCTTGCGCCGATCGCGCGCCGCGCGATCGAGACGAGCGCAAGCCCGAGCTGTTCGTCGCGCACCGTCACGCGACCTCCTCGGCGAGCGCTTCGGCCGCCTGCCGCACGCCCGCGCCGGGGCGCTCGGTAAAGGCGAACGCCGCATAGCCGACGACGCGCGACTTGTCGCCGGCCGTGTCGCCGGAGTTGCGCAGATCCAGCAGCTCCGCGGCGAGCCCGCGCTGCCGCGCACACACCGCGAAGCCGTTGATCGGCGTCGCGCCGCAGGCCTGCTCGTGATCGATCGTCGAAGTCATGGCGAGAATCTCCTCGACCGTGCCGCGATCGATCGCACGCGCCTCGCCGTAAGGGTGGTAGTGGGAAAGGTCGGAGCTGACGAGGATCAGCGTCTCAGGGCCGCCCCAGAGGCGATCGATCACCGCGGCGACTTCGGCGGCCGTCGCGTCGCCGACCGCAAGGGGAACGATGCGAAAGCTGTCGAGCAGCGTCTGCAGGAACGGAAGCTGCACCTCCAGCGAGTGCTCGAGCGCGTGCGCGGCTTCGCTGGTCAGGACCTGCGGCAGCGCGAGCGCCTCGGCCGCGGCGGCGGTGTCGACCTCGACCGTCCCCAGCGGCGTCGAAAACGCCTTCGCCGGGGGCAGTGCCAGCCCACGAATGGGCACCCGGTGCACGGGGCCGAGCAGGACGACGCGCCGGATCGTCGATCGCCCGGCGGCGATGCGCGCGTATGCCGACGCCGCGACCGGCCCGGAGTAGACATAGCCCGCATGCGGCACGATCAGGGCCTTCGGCATAGGGGGCTTGCCGCCGCTCCGCGGCGCGGCTTGCGCCAGATAGTCGCGCACGGCGATGCCCAGCGCAGAAGGTGCCTCGGGGTAGAACATGCCGGCCACGGCGGCCGGTCGAACCGTTTGCACGCGTCACCTCACGGGTTGTTGCCACCGAAGGTTGGGGTCCATGCGGCGACCCCCAAGCCCCGTGACGGAACGAATATTGTCGCGCGGAGCGGGCCTGTTTGCCACCTGCGGCTGGCCCAAGCTCGGCCTACTTCGCCGGCGGGACGGTCTTGCGGTCGGCCATGTGGCGCAGATAGGCGAGCAGTTCCGCCAGTTCCCGATCAGAGAGGGTCTTCGCATCGAAGGCCGGCATCTTCGACTGCGGCCAGCGGCGCAGGCTCTGCGGGTCGCGGATCAGCCGCCGCAGCGCCTCGGGACGCATGTACTCGGTGGGGTTGTACGGGATGTTGAGGTCCGGCCCGATCGCAGCGTCGCCGCCGCCGTTAAGCGTATGGCAACTCATGCAATGCTTCTGGAAGGCCGCGAACCCGGCGCGGATCGCATGGTTGGCCGCCACGTTCGGGGACGGCAGGATCATCGGGAAGCGCTTCCCAAGCGGCTGCACTTCCTCGATGCGGCTGATCCTCGCTGGCCAGAGCTCCGGCGCGACCGCGGTCTTGTCGGAGCGCAGCCAGACGAGATGGAACGGTCCCGCCGTCGCTGCCTCGCCCGTCTTCAAAGGCGGCCAGGGTGCATCCGCGGGCTCGATCGCCAAGTAAGCGCCCGCCCCCTGGGCAAGGAGCGTCGCCACCGGCACGATCGCGAGCAGCCGCTCGCTGGCGAGGAAACGAACCGTGTCGTCGGCTGCCGCACCCGACAGCAAGACTGTTATCGGGACAGCGCGATAGGTCATCCCGGTCTTGTAAGCGGGGTCGGAGGGAACGGTCACCGCGGTCACGGTGGGTAGCGATAGCAAGCCCCCCGTCGTGTAGATCGCGGTGCGCCCGCCGGCAACTACCGTCAGCGAGGACTCCGCCGCAGGCGCGGTCAGGGCGAAGAGGCCGGCGGCCAATCCGGCAAGGCATGCCGCCCCCGCAGCCGGCCAGTGCATGACTACTCTTCGTGCTGCGTGAGGCGCACGATGTAGCCGCCCGATTTCTCGTCGCGTTCGAGCGCGAGTGCGCTGCTGCGCTCGGCTTCCTCGAGGAGACCATTGAACGAGCGAAAGCCGTAATACGATTCGTTGAACCCCGGCTTGCGGCGCTTCAGCGCCTGCTTGACCATCGATCCCCAGATCTTGTCTTCCCCGCCGCGCTCGGCGACGAGCGCTTCGAGTGTCTCGGTGATGAGGTCGATCGCCTCCTGGCGCCGCGTCTCGTCGCTTTTCTTGGCAGCGCCTGCTTCAGCGTGGCCGCTCTGCCTAGCCGGCGCCTTCTTCGCCGGCCGCTTCTTCTCGCGCACCAGGTCATCGTAATAGATGAACTCGTCGCAGTTGGCGATCAGCAGATCGGAGCTCGAATTCTTCACCCCGACGCCGATCACCATCTTGTCATTCTCGCGCAGCTTCGAGACGAGCGGCGAGAAGTCCGAGTCGCCGCTGATGATGACGAAGGTCTCCACGTGCGCCTTGGTGTAGCAGAGGTCGAGCGCATCGACGACCATGCGGATGTCGGCGGAGTTCTTGCCCGACTGGCGCAGATGCGGAATCTCGATCAGCTCGAAGGCGGCCTCGTGCATCACGGGCTTGAACGCCTTGTAGCGGTCCCAGTCGCAGTACGCCTTCTTGACCAGGATGCTGCCCTTCAGCAGCAGCCGCTCGAGGACCTTGCCGATGTCGAATTTCTCGTACTTGGCGTCCTGTACGCCGAGCGCAATGTTCTCGAAATCGCAGAACACCGCCATGTTGGTCACTTCGGGAGGGTTTGCCATGGGCTGATCCGATCCTGCGCAGACGCGCTCGGGGCGCTAGAATGGGACTTGCGACCGGTACGATAGCAGCAAATCCCGGGATCGACAGGAGGAATCGCATGACAAGGCTCGCCTTGCTCTGGCTCGCCGCGCTGCCGTGCGCCGCGCTCGCGGCGGATCGGTTCACGCTGGAGAGCGCGGAGGTCAAGCCCGGCTCGACGATCGCCGAAGCGCAGGTCTACAAGGGCTTCGGTTGCGAAGGCGGCAACGTTTCGCCTTCGCTCAAATGGAAGAACGCGCCGGCAGGCACCAAGAGCTTCGCGGTGACAGTCTACGACCCCGATGCGCCGACCGGCAGCGGCTGGTGGCACTGGGTGTTTTTCAACATCCCCGCGAGCGTGACCTCGCTCCCGAGCGGCGTGGGCAATCCCGCGAGCGGCCAGACGCCGAAGGGCGCCGTGCAGGCAAAGACGGACTTCGGCAAGCCCGGCTACGGCGGCCCGTGTCCCCCCAGTGGCGACAAGCCGCATCGTTACATCTTCACGGTATACGCGCTCAAGGTCGACAAGCTCGACGCCGACGAGAACGCGACCCCGGCGATGGTCGGATTCATGATCAACGCCAACCAGCTCGGCAAAGCAAGCTTCACCGCCATTTACGGCCGCAAGTGACGCATTTGTCCAAGAGCGCAAGGCGAAGCCGCCGCGCGATTGGCGACAAATGCGTCATCCTGAGCGAGCGAAGCGAGTCGAAGGATCGGATGTAAGACCTGAGCGAGCGACACGAGTCATAGGATCTGCTTCATTCAAAGGAGGTTGCGACAATGCATCTGCCAAAACTCTCATTAGCGCTGTTCGCCGGCGCGTTCGCACTCGCCGCGCAGGCGCAGGTTCCCGCCGGCTATCCCGCTGACTACGCGAAGATCGTCGACGGCGCGAAAAAGGAAGGCAAGGTCGTCGTCTACTCGACCACCGACGCCAAGCTGGCGCAGCCGCTTATCAAGGATTTCGAGGTCGCGTTTCCCGGCGTGAAGGTCGAGTACACCGACATGAACTCGACTGAAGTGTATTCACGCTTCACCAGCGAGACCGCCGCCAACGCCGCGTCCGCCGACGCGGTCTGGTCGTCGGCGATGGACCTCCAGTTGAAGCTCGCGAACGACGGCCTAGCCGCGGTGTACAAGTCGCCCGAGGCCGGCGCGCTTCCCGACTGGGCGCACTGGAAGGACACGGTTTACGCCACGACTTTCGAGCCGATCGCGATCGTCTACAACAAGCGGCTCGTCGCCGCGGACGAAGTGCCGAAGACGCACGCGGACTTCACGAGGCTCCTCAACACGAAGGCGGACAAATTCCAGAAGAAGGTAACGACCTACGACGCGGAGAAGTCAGGCGTCGGGTTCATGCTGGTGAATCAGGATGTCAAGCTCAATCCCGCCTTCTGGGACCTGGTGAAGGCGATGGGCGCGCGGGGCGTGAACATGCAGAGCTCCACCGCGACCATGATGGAGCGCGTGTCTTCCGGCGAGAACCTCATCGGCTACAACATCCTCGGCTCGTATGCGCTCACACGGGCGAAAAAGGACCCCTCGATCGGCATCGCCTTCACGACCGACTACAACCTCGTGCTCTCGCGCCTCGCGTTTGTCTCCAAGAACGCGAAGAATCCCAACGCCGGCCGGCTTTTCCTCGACTACCTGTTGTCGAAGCGCGGACAGACGATCGCGGCGGAGCAGGCCGAGCTGTTCTCGGTACGCACCGACATCACCGGCAAGGACTCGGGCGTCGGTTTCTCCAAGGAGCTGGGCAGTGCAGTGAAGCCGATTGCAGTATCGACGGACCTTCTTGCCGGGCTCGACCAGACCAAGCGACTCGAGTTCCTGAAGCAATGGCAGGCGGCACTGGGACGAAAATGACGCATTTGTCCAAGAGCAAGGGACGAGAGCCCCGCAGCGATTGGAGACAAATGCGTCATCCTGAACGAGTGAAGCGAGTCGAAGGATCTGATGTGAATGCTCGCGGACAAAGCAGATTCCTCGCTGCGCTCGGAATGACAGTCATAGGGCGATGACCGCCCGCACCTTCAGCCTCCCGCGGACGACGGTGGTCGCGATCACCGTCGTCGTGATCTTCATGCCGATCGGGCTGATCTTCTGGCAGAGCCTGCTCAACGCGCCGTTCTTCAATCCCGCGCACCGCTACGGTATCGACGCGTACGCGTTCATCTTCGAGGACTCCGACTTCTGGTCCTCGTTCGGCAACTCGATCGTGATCGCTGCGGGCATGGTTTTGATCGCGCTGCCGCTCGGCGCCGCGCTGGCGTTCCTGCTCACCCGCACCGACCTTCCCGCGCAACGATGGATCGAGGTGCTGGTGCTCATTCCCGTGTTCGTCTCGCCGATGGTGCTCGCCTTCGGCTACGTCGTCGCGATGGGCCCCGTGGGGTTTTACTCGCTCTGGGCCAAATCGCTCTTCGGCGACGTGCCGTGGAACGTCTATTCGCTCGCGAGCATTGCGATCATCGCTGGCCTCACGCATGTCCCGCACGTCTACCTGTATTCGTCCGCGGCGCTGAAGAGCCTCGGCTCCGACGTCGAGGAAGCGGCGCGCGTCGCCGGCGCGAATCCGCTGCAGGTTGCGCTCAACGTGAGCCTGCCCATGACGATGCCGGCGCTCTTCTACGCCGCGGTGCTCGTTTTCTTTCTCGGCTTCGAGCTGTTCGGTCTGCCGCTCGTGCTCGGCGATCCCGAAGGTCATCTCGTCCTCTCGACCTATCTCTTCAAGCTCACGAACAAGCTCGGAACGCCGTCGTATCACCTGATGGCGGCGGTAGCCGTGTGCATCGTGGCGGTGACGTTCCCGCTCGTGCTCCTGCAGCGGTGGTTGCTCAAGACGGCGGGCAAGTACGTCTCGGTGAAGGGCAAGGCGGCGCGGCAGAAGCTCCTGCCGCTCGGCGGCTGGAGGTGGGTCGCGCTCGCGATCGTCGCGCTGTGGCTCTTCTTCACCATCGTCGTGCCGCTCTCCGGCATTGCGCTGAGAGCCTTTGTCGAGCAGTGGGGCGAAGGCGTCAAGCTCTCCGAGGTGCTCACGCTCGACAACTTCCGCGGCGTGTTCGATCAAGCCGATCAGGTGCGCGCGATCGTCAACACGCTCCTGATCGGCGTCGTGGGCGGCGCGCTCGCGGTGGCGTGCTACACCGCGATCGGCCTCGCCGGCCACCGCCAGCGTGGCGGTGTTGCAAGGATCCTCGATTACATCGTGCTCATCCCGCGCGCGATCCCGGGGCTGCTCGCCGGTCTCGCGTTCCTCTGGATCTTCCTTTTCGTCCCGGGACTGAAGGAGCTGCGCAACTCCATCTTCTCGGTCTGGCTCGCATACACCGTGGTGTGGCTCGCGTACGGGATGCGGCTTATCTCGACCTCTCTGCTGCAGATCGGCCCCGAGCTGGAAGAATCCGCGCGCACTGCGGGCGCATCGAGCAGGCGCGTGCTGACCGACGTCACGATCCCGCTGATCCGCTTCGGGCTCTTAGCGAGCTGGCTTCTCGTATTCATGATCTTCGAGCGCGAATACTCGACCGGCGTGTATCTGCTCACGCAAGGCACCGAAGTGATCGGCTCGATGCTCGTTTCGCTGTGGGGCGCCGGCGCGATCGACCAAGTCGCCGCGCTGTCGCTCATCAACATCGCGCTCGTCGCGGTCGGCCTGGCCGTTGCGCTGCGCTTCGGAGTACGTCTCCATGAATGAAACCACGTCGAAACGGCAACTCGTCGTCGAGGACCTGCACCTTTCCTACGGCACGAATCAGATTCTCCAAGGCGTGTCGATGACGCTGCAGCCCGGGGAAGTCGTTGCGCTGCTCGGCGCATCGGGCAGCGGCAAGACCACGCTGCTGCGCTCGGTGGCAGGCCTCGAGCAGCCGAACCGCGGCCGCATCGCGATCGGTGGCACCCTGCTCTACGACGCCGCCGCGGGCGTGGAACTGCCTGCTGAGAAGCGCAGCCTCGGACTCGTGTTCCAGTCCTACGCTCTTTGGCCGCACAAGACAGTGTTCGAGAACGTCGCCTACGGGCTGCGCCTGCGAGGCACCGCTGCGAGCGAGATCGAGACGCGCGTCAACGAGGCGCTGCGCAATCTGGGCCTCGGCGCAATGGCGAAGCGGCTGCCGCATCAGCTCTCAGGCGGCCAGCAGCAGCGCGTGGCGATTGCCCGCGCGCTCGTCTACAACCCGCCGGTCGTGCTGATGGACGAGCCGCTGTCGAACCTCGATGCGAAGCTGCGCGAGGAGGCGCGCGCATGGCTGCGCGAGCTGATCGTGCGACTGAACCTCTCGGCGCTCGTCGTCACGCACGATCAGACCGAAGCGATGGCGATGGCCGACAGGATCCTGCTGCTCAACGCCGGCCGCATCGAGCAGCAGGGGACGCCCGAGGAACTCTACAGCCGGCCGCAGACGCAATTCACGGCAGAGTTCATGGGCAGCAACAATCATCTGCCGGGAAAGGTCGCGCAGCTCGTCGACGGCAGAGCGATGCTCGAAGGCGAAGGCTGGCGCCTGTGGGGCGTGGCGCGCGGCAATCTCAAGCCCGGCGATCCGGCCACCGGCATCATCCGTCTCGAGCGCACCCAGATTGCCAACGGCGCAGCGGAGAATCGCGTTCGCACCGAGCTCGTCACCGGCATGTTCCTCGGCGACCGCCGCGAGAATCTGTTCAAGCTCGGGTCGCTGCGCCTGCGCTGCTACGGTGCGACGCCCTCGACCGGGGAATGCTGGCTCGAGCTGCCGCGCGATGCGCTGTGGGTGTTTCCGGAGGCGTGATCGAGCGGAGGCGCACGTTGTGTGTCAGGAGTGATGAGCGGGATCAGGTCTGCAATCTTTTCATAGGCGCCAGTCGGTGCGCCCATGAACGTCCTTGAACTGAAAGAGTTTTGTCGCGGATTTCCTGGTGCGACGGAAGTTTTGTATCAGGAGCCATACAATTTTCTTGTCTATTCCGTAGGGGGCAAGAAATTCGCTTACTTCAAGACTAGTCATCCGGAGCGGTGGCGTTTCAGTACTCGGGTTTCACCTGATCGCTTCATCGAGCTGACGGACGTTCCGGGGGTGAAGCCCGCCAGGTACAGGGGCCGTTTTCATTGGATCACCATTGTCAACGTATCCAGCTTTCCTGCCCCTTATCTAACGGAACTGGTTGAATGGTCGTACAAGAGAGCACTCGGCTCGTTGAGCAAAGCCAGACAGACTGCGCTTCGCACACCGGGCTAGATTGTTGCTATGACCCCGCTCGGCGATGCTCAAATAAGCTTCTGGCTAGTATAGGCAGTGCTGCCAACCATCGTTGTCGTAAACTCCGATGGTTGCGTCACAGCCTGGAACTACCACCACACTTCGGAGGACCCCATGGGAATACTTGACGGTTTGATCGGCTTCATGAGCGGCGGCACGCAGCAAGGACAGAATCCGCTCGTGCAGATGGCACTGCAGGTCATTCAGCAGAACGGCGGGCTGCCCGGCATCATCGGCAAGTTCCAGCAGTCGGGTCTTGGCCAACAGGCCGGCTCGTGGGTCGGGACGGGACAGAACATGCCGATCACCGCAGACCAGTTGCAGCAGGTGCTCGGCAGCGGACAGATCGGAGAGATCGCGCAGCAGCTCGGGCTCACGCAAGGCGAGGCAGGCAGCGGCCTCGCGCAGGCGCTGCCGCAGCTGATCGACAAGCTCACGCCGACCGGGCAGATCTCGGCCGATCATAGCGACATGCTGAAGCAGGCGCTTGCGATGCTGACGAGCCGAAGCGCCTGAGGATGCCCGACGGACAACTCATCGTCGCCGCGATTCTCGGCATCGTCGAGGGACTCACCGAGTTTCTCCCTGTCTCGTCGACCGGGCATCTCATCGTCGCCGGCTCGCTCCTCGGCTACACCGGCGAGAAAGCGAAGCTCTTCGAGATCGTGATCCAGGCCGGCGCGATCCTTGCCGTGTGCTGGGAATACCGAGTCAAGCTCTTCGACGTCGCGCGCGGAATCTTGAGCGACCGGGCTGCGCAGCGCTTCGTCGCGAATCTCTTCATCGCGTTCCTGCCGGCCGCCGCGCTTGGGCTCGTCTTTGGCAACGCGATCAAGGCGCGGCTATTCGCGCCGGTTCCTGTCGCCGCGGCGTTTGTCGTCGGCGCTCTCGTGATCCTCTGGGCGGAG
Source organism: Casimicrobiaceae bacterium (assembly GCA_035501215.1). Lineage (GTDB taxonomy): Bacteria > Pseudomonadota > Gammaproteobacteria > Burkholderiales > Casimicrobiaceae > PALSA-1003. The sequence goes on along the minus strand of DATJWL010000196.1, from coordinate 13,828 downwards.
CGCCGTCAGAGAGGCAGACCAGACAGGGTCCGCATCGATAAGGTCGACGACATGCGCTGGCCCGACGCGCTCAAGGTCGGATTTGCGCAGGCGTTCGCGTTGATCCCCGGTACATCGCGCTCGGGCGCGACGATCATCGGCGGAATGCTCTTCGGCCTGTCGCGAAAGGCTGCGACCGAGTTCTCGTTCTTCCTCGCGATCCCGACCTTGTTTGCCGCCACCGGGTACGAGTTCGTCCGCAACCGGCATCTGCTCGCCGGCGGCGACCTCTCGATGGTCGCGGTTGGATTCGTCACCGCTTTCGTGAGCGCATTCTTTGTTGTCCGCGCGCTACTCCGCTACGTCGCCCATCACGACTTCGTTCCGTTCGCGTGGTATCGCATCGCCTTCGGGCTCGTGATACTCGGCACGGCGTACGCGGGGTGGGTGCGCTGGGATTGACAGCAGATTCCTCCCCGCGGTACGGGTCGGAATGACATCTTGAGGTTCAGCCCGCTCCTGATCGGGCCGCTCGCCGCCGTCATCGGCGTGCTTGGCTTCTCCTTCAAGGCGATCCTGATCAAGCTCGCGTACGCGTGGGCGCCGATCGACGCGGTGACCCTCCTCGCGCTGCGCATGATCTACTCGGCGCCGTTCTTCGCGCTGATGGCCTGCTGGGCCACGAAGCACACGGCGACCCCGATCGGCAGGCGCGACTGGCTGCACATCCTGTGGCTCGGCTTCATCGGTTACTACCTCGCGAGCTTGGTCGACTTCATGGGCCTGCAGTACGTGAGCGCTTCGCTCGAGCGGCTGATGCTCTATCTATATCCGACGCTCGTAGTCGTGCTTTCGGCGGTTCTGCTCAAGCAGCGAATCACCGGACGCATCCTGACGGCGCTCGCGCTGTCCTACGCCGGCATCGTGCTCGTCTTCGCGCGCGATCTCTCGCTCGCCGGCGATCCGCACGCGCTATGGCTTGGAGGCGCGCTCGTGTTCGCGGGCGCCGCCTTGTACGCGATCTACCTCGTCGCGGCCGGACCCGTGATCGGCAGGATCGGGAGCCTCCGCTTCATCGCCTGGGCGATGCTCGCATCGACCGTGTTCGTCCTGCTCCAATTCGCGCTGACGCGCCCGATGGCAGCCCTGGCGGCGCCGCTTCGCATCCAGCTCCTGTCGCTGACGATGGCGATCCTGTCGACCGTGCTGCCGACCTTTCTCATCGCCGAGGCGATCCGGCGCATCGGTGCCAATCGCACCTCGCTCGTGGGCTCGCTCGGCCCGGTGTTCACGATCTGGCTCGGCTGGTGGCTGCTGGGCGAGCCTGTCCACTGGATCCAGCTCGGCGGCGTCGCGCTGGTGCTCGCCGGCGTGACGCTGGTCACGCTGCGGCCGAGGGCTGCGGAGCGCAAGCAATCCTCGCTATAATCGCAACTCTTCGGAGCGCGCAGCGCTCCAAGCCATATCCTCCGCAGGAGATTTCCCCATGGCACCCGATACGCTCGAGCGGCGACCGCCGGTCGCCCTCAAGGACGCCTCCCTCTTGAGGCAGCAGTGTTACATCGACGGCCGCTGGGTCGATGCAGACTCGAAGGCCGCGCTCGAGATCAACAACCCCGCTAACGGCGTGCGCATCGGCAGCGTCCCGGTTGCGGGCGCCGCCGAGACACAGCGCGCTATCGAAGCTGCCGACAAGGCATGGCCCGCGTGGCGCGACAAGACCGCTCGCGAGCGCAGCGCGATCATCCGCAAGTGGGCCGAGCTGCAGCTCGCCCATCTGGACGACCTGGCGCTCATCCTGACCAGCGAGCAGGGGAAGCCGCTCGCCGAATCGAAGGGCGAGGTCACCATCGGCGCCGGCTACACCGAGTGGTTCGCCGAGGAGGCGAAGCGTATCTATGGCGACGTGATCCCGACGGTCTGGAACGATCGGAGGCTGCTGGCGATCAAGCAGCCGGTGGGCGTGTGCGCCGCGATCACGCCGTGGAATTTTCCGTCGTCGATGATCACGCGCAAGGTTTCGCCTGCGCTTGCCGCGGGATGCCCCGTCGTGATCAAGCCGGCGGAAGCGACGCCCTTCTCCGCCCTCGCCCTGGCCGAGCTGGCGCACCGCGCCGGTTTCCCGCCGGGCGTGCTGAACGTCATCACCGGCAAAGCCTCCGCGATCGGCGGCGAAATGACGTCCAATCCGACCGTGCGCAAGCTCTCGTTCACCGGATCCACCGCGGTCGGACGGCTGCTGATGAAGCAGGTCGCGCCGACAGTGAAGAAGCTCTCGCTCGAGCTGGGCGGCAACGCGCCGTTCATCGTCTTCGACGACGCGGATCTCGATGCAGCGGCCGAGGGCGCGATCATCTCCAAGTACCGCAACACCGGCCAGACCTGCGTCTGCGCGAACCGGCTGTTCGTGCAGGACAAGGTCTACGATGCGTTCGCCGCCAAGCTCGCGGAGAGGGTACGTGCGCTCAAGGTCGGGCCGGGCACGGAGGCGGGCGTCGCGCAGGGGCCGCTCATCAACAAAGATGCGCTCGACAAGGTCGAAGAGCACGTCGCCGATGCGACCGCGCACGGCGCAAAGATCGTCGTCGGCGGCAAGCGCCACGCGCTCGGCAGGACGTTCTACGAGCCGACCGTGCTCTCCGGAGTCACTCCGGAGATGAAGATCTTCCGCGAGGAAACCTTTGGGCCGGTCGCGCCGCTGTTCCGCTTCTCGACCGATGCCGAGGTGATCGAGCTCGCGAACCGCACCGAGTTCGGGCTGGCATCGTATTTCTATTCGCGCGACGTCGGCCGCATCTGGCGCGTGGCCGAAGCGCTCGAATACGGAATGGTGGGCGTGAACACCGGGCTCATCACGACCGAGGTTGCGCCCTTCGGCGGTGTCAAGCAATCGGGGCTCGGCCGCGAGGGCTCGAGGTACGGGATCGACGAGTACGTGGAAGTGAAGTACGTCTGCATCGGCGGCGTCGACCGCTGACGCGTTAACCGGCGCCGCAGCCCGGCGCCGGGTTCAACGCAGCGCGCGCATGATTCCGAGGAGCATCAGCGAGGAGGAATCTGCCGTCCTGGTTCCAGCAGATCCCTCCCTGCGCTCGGGATCACCGGCGCTAGAACGTCGGCGGCTGCGCTTCCGCTTCGCCGTTCGGCTCCGCGAAGTGCGACGGGAAATAGTCGAAGCTCTGCTCCGCCTTGGCCGGCCGCGCCGGCGACGCTGCAGACTGCGCTACGGACGTAGCGGGCTTCGCCGCCGCGAAGTTCGGCGCCGCCTCGGCGGCGATGACTTCCTGCGGCGAGACGTCCTGTGCGAGCCGCTGCTCCGCGGCGAGCACCACGAAGCCCAACACCGTGACGATGGCACCGACCCTCAGGGAGAGCGCGATGCGTTCATTCCAAGCTGTTTTCCGCGACATGGTTCACTCCTCGTTGCCTGTTGCCGTGGCGGGCCCCCGATGGGCGCTTCCGCCTCTTGCCGGAAGCTTCGATGCCACGGCGGTGGCTTCCGGATGCACTCACTGTAGGTGAGCGGCCATCCGGAGAAAACCGAGAATTCGGAGCGATTCCTGCGGAAAATTCACACGGCGGCGTTCAGGCCCGCCTGCGAAGCGTCACGCCGATGTGACGGGGCTCACTACCAGCCCGGCGGCGGCTTCTTGAGAACCGTGATGGTGCGGTCCTGGACGGACAGATACCCGCCCGCAACGAGGTCCTTGAACAGGCGGCTGATCATGTCGCGCGATGCGCCGACCCGCTCGGCGATGTCCTGCTGCGTCAACTTCTCCGGCACCACCAACACGCCTTCGCGCTCCACCGCCAGCGTGAGCAGCAGCTTCACCAGCCGCCCGTAGACGTCCTCCAGCGCTAGGCTCTTCACGTTCTGCGTGGTCAGGCGTACGCGCTGGATCAGTTTCTCGATCAGGTGCAGCGCGAAATCCGGATGCGCGAGAATGAACTCGCGAAAATTGGCGCGAGCGACGAGCGCGCAGGTCGTAGGCTCGGTCGTCATTACGGAAGCCGAGCGCGGGCTGCCGTCGAGCGACATTTCGCCGACGTATTCCCCCGGCCCGTGGAAAGCGATTACGACTTCGCGACCGGCAGCGTTGCTGGCGAAAACCTTCACCCGGCCCGACAGCACGATGTAGAGCGAGTCGCCGACCTCGCCCTCGTTGATGAGGATCGCGCTCTTGGGGTAGTTGCGCACGACGCCGGTGGTCGCGATGTCGCGCAGCGTCTGCTCGGTGAGCGGCGCAAACGGGTCGCCGGAGGCTGCAGGCCGCGTCATGGGCGCAATGGAATTGTGCACGACAATCCTAGCACGAAGCGGGCGTGTCGCCGCACACCTGACGGAGGTTAAGGTACCCGCGCGCTCGCCACCGGAACCAGCCAGAGTGCGTAGCCTTGCGGGTCGCGCACGTTGCCGATCATCTGATCGAAGTACTCGAGCGCCGACTGGCGGCTGATCGCGGTCAGCTCGCCGATCGATTCGGCGTATCCGTCGCGCCACGCCTCGAGGATAGCTGCGAATGTCTCGCGCGGGACGCGCAGCGTATCGACAATGATGTAATCCTGCGTGATCGCCTCGAGCCTGAGGCCGGCGAGGATGCCGAAGATGTCGCGGCCGATGAAAAGGTCGGTGTTGGTCGCCGAGCCGAAGGCCGGCGGGACCTCGTGCCAGAAATCGCTCGGGTCGAGTGCGCCGTGCTGGAAGTGCAGCATGCCGTAATCCTCGGCGATGATGTGCAGATAGCCGCCGCGGCGCGTCACGCGAGCAAGCTCGGCCACGACCCGCTCCGGATACGGAATCGAATGGATGACGTGCCGGCAGACGGTGAGATCGAAGGTGCCGTCGGCGGCGGCAAGCTCGTAAACGCTCTGGTGCTCGAAGGCGAGCCGCGACGCGAGCTGCGCATAGCGTTCGCGCGCGAGCGCGAGATGCGGGTCGATGATGTCGACGCCGAGCACGCTCGACTCAGGGAACAGCTCGGCCAGTCGCGAAGAGCCTTCCCCGGTGCCGCAACCCGCGTCGAGAATGCGGGGCGCGGCCGGAAGCGCGTAGCGGCGAAGGAGGGGAACTTCCTGCGGCCAGATTGCCTGCGCCTGCGCCGCCAGGTTCCTCACCATCGACTCGTCGGCCATCTGCTTGGCCTGTGGGTTGAGGTCCGTCACTGCTCACTCTCCCTTCCTACCGTCGAATTCAGAATACTCCGACAAACGGATTAGGTCATCGGCCGATACCAGAGCGCCGCGAGACAAGGCAAACTTGTATCCATGAAAACGCCGCAACCCCATCACGCATCATCGGACGATCGCGAGGCCGTGCAGTTCGTCGCCGCGTCGGTCGAGGAGCTTCGCTACGCGCACGAGCTTCGGGAACGCCTGAGGCGGATGTTCCCGAATCGGCCCGCCGCGCCGGCCCCTATCTGGAGCGTCGGCGCCGACTGAGTTCGGTCTCGGCCGGCACAACCCGGCCGAATTGCCCGCAGCACCGGTTTGACCGCTGTTTCATAATCGGGGACACTTCCGGGCGGCCACTGCAGCCGGCCGTCCGGATGCGCCCCGCATGAGCAGCGTCGAACCCATCATCCAACCCGGCACCTCGCTCGACGAGGATGCCTGGGAGGACTTGCTCAATTTCATCGAAGAGCGCCGCGTCATCCCGATCGTCGGCCCGGAGCTGCTCCTGGTCGACACCGACACGGGGCCGCGGCTCCTCTATGACTGGCTCGCGGAAAAGCTCGCCACGAAACTCGGCGTCGATACCTCCTTGCTGCCGCGACCGTACACGCTCAACGACGTCGTGTGCTGGTTCCTCGCCGCGCGCGGGCGGCGCGAGGAGGCGTACACGCGGCTGCGCAGCGTGCTGCGCGACGCCAACTTCGCTCCGCCGCTCGCGCTCCGCCAGCTCGCGCAGATCAACGACTTCGACCTCTTCATCACAACCACCTTCGATCCGCTGCTCGAGCAGGCAATCAATAGCGAGCGCTTCGGCGGCGCGCAGTCCACCGAAGTCATCGCGTATGCCCCGAACCGCGTGGCCGATCTGCCGGCCGAACGCGAGAGGCTGCAGCGACCCGTCGTCTACCATCTGCTGGGACGCCTCTCCGCGTCTCCGACCTACGTCATCTCCGACGAGGATATGCTCGAGTTCATGTGCGCGCTGCAAAGCGAGCACCTTACGCCGGAAAAGCTCTTTCACGAGCTGGAGCACAACCATCTGCTCCTGATCGGCTCGAGCTTCACCAACTGGCTCGCGCGGCTCTTCCTGCGGATGGCGAAGCGCCACCGCCTCTCCGATCCGCGCGACGTGGGCGAGATTCTCGCCGACAATCATTCCGACGGCGACAAGCGGCTGGTGAGCTTTCTGCAGCAGGTGAGCGTGCGCACCCGAATCTACAGCGGCGCCGGAAAATTCGTGGACGAGCTGCACCGGCGCTGGACGGTCCGCCGCAAGCCCGGCGAAGTCATCGCGCTCGGCGCCGCGCCGCAGCGCTTCCTGCCGCCCGAGCGCGACATGCCGGACAACGCCGTGTTCATCAGCTATGCGCGTGAAGATCTTGCCGCGGTCCAGAAGCTCAAGGCCGGACTCGACGCGGCGGGGGTAAAGACCTGGTTCGATCTCGAACGCCTCGAGAGCGGTGACGACTACGACCGCAAGATCCAGCGCAACATCGGTCGCTGCTCGTTCTTCATCCCGATCGTCTCGGCCGCGACCGAGCACAGGCTCGAAGGCTACTTCCGCCGCGAATGGAGCTATGCGATCGATCGCGCGCGGAACATGGCGGAGGGCGCGCTTTTCATCCTCCCGGTATGCATCGACGACACGAACGGCGGCGAAGCACAGGTGCCCGACAAATTCAGGGCCGTTCACTTCACGCACCTCGCGGGAGGCGAAGTCTCGCCGGAGTTCGCGCGCCGCCTGCAGGACCTGCTCTCAACGCGCCGCCCTTGAGCGCCAAGCGTGTCGCCCCCCGACAGCACCACCGCGCAATCCGCCGTCGACGCCCAGCATCCGTGGCTGGGACTCGACTCGTTCACCGAGGAGACGCGCGCCTACTTCTACGGCCGGGATGAGGAAGTCGCGGAGCTCGCGCGCCGCGTGCAGCGCAAGCTGCTCACGATCCTCTTCGGCCAGTCCGGGCTCGGCAAGACTTCGATCCTGCGCGCGGGAATCGTGCCGCGGCTGCGGCCGATGGGCTACTGTCCGATCTACGTCCGTATCGATTACTCGCCGGACTCGCCCGCTCCCTCAGAGCAGATCAAGCAGGCGATTCTTCGCTCAACGCAGGCGTCCGGGCAATGGACGCAACCGGGCGTTGCTGTGGCGGGCGAATCGCTCTGGGAGTTCCTGCACCACCGCGACGACGTGCTGCGCGACGCTTCCGGCAAACCGCTCATTCCGCTCCTGATCTTCGACCAGTTCGAGGAGATCTTCACGCTGGCGCAGACCGACGACTTCGGGCGGCGGCGGGCGACCGAATTCGTCGAGGACCTCGCGGACCTGGTCGAGAACCGCGCGCCCAAGGCACTGGAGGCGAGGATCGAGAAGGACGAGGCAGCGGCCGAGCGCTTCGACTTCACCCGCGGCGACTACCGGATCCTCATTGCGCTGCGCGAGGATTACCTCGCCCACCTCGAGGGCTTCAAACCCGCGATGCCTTCGATCACGCAGAACCGGATGCGGCTCGCGCGGATGACGGGCGCGCAGGCGCTCGACGCCGTGTTGAAGCCGGGCGGGAAGCTCGTCAACGAGGAAGTGGCGGAGGCGATCGTCCGCTTCGTCGCCGGCGGCTCGGAGCTGCGTAACGCAGAAGTCGAGCCGTCGCTGCTGTCGCTCATCTGCCGCGAATTGAACAACGCGCGCATCGCGCAGGGACGCTCGGAAATCTCCACCGACGTTCTCGCCGGATCGCGCGAAACGATCCTGTCCGAATTCTACGAGCGCGCACTCACCGACCAGCCGCCGGGCGTGCGCAAGTTCATCGAGGACGAGATGCTCACCGAGTCGGGCTTTCGCGAGAGCCTGGCCGAGGAGCGCGTGCAGAAGGCGTTCACCGCGGCGGGCGCATCGCCGGACTCGCTCGCGACACTGGTCAACCGGCGGCTCCTGCGCATCGAGGAACGGCTCGACCTGCGCCGCGTCGAGCTAACCCACGACGTACTGTGCAGCGTCGTCGCTGCAAGCCGCGAGCTTCGTCACGAGCGCGAGGCGCGCGACGAAGCGGAGCGCAAGCTCGCGGCGCAGCGCGAGCGCGAGCGCGCGACTCGCAAAGCCTTGGTCCGCGCGCGGCAGATCGCGGTCGGATGCGGAGTGCTCGCGATCGTCGCGGTAGGCGGCACGATCTTCGGCTACATCAGCACCAAGCGCGCGCAGGAAGCCGAGCTCAAGGCCCAGCAGACGCGCGCAATGGCCGAAAGCGCGCGCGGCGAGGCCGAGAAACTCATCGTCTATCTGCTCGACGATTTCTATCTCGAGCTGGAGCCCGTCGGTCGGCTCGACGTGGTGGCCGCGCTGGCCAAGCGCGCCGTCGATTATTACGGCGCGTTGCCGCCGGAGCTGCGCACTGCGGAGACCGACCGCAATCGCGCGCTCGCGCTCGTGCGCTACGGCGCGGCGCTGCGCACGCAGTCGAGGCTCGATGAAAGCGGGAAAGCGCTGTCCGAAGCGGTCGACATCCTCGGGAAGCTGCGCAAAGACGGCGACCGCTCGGAAGCAACCGCCATCGGGCTGGGGATCGGATTGACGACGCAGGCGCGCGTCTCCGACAGCCTCAACAAGCGGGACCAAGCGCTGCAACTTGGGGCGCAGGCGACAGAGGTGCTGAAGCCTCTGATGGCGGCGTCAGTCCCTTCGATTCCTCTGCGCAGAGCATATGGCCTCGCCATGACCTATCTCGGCTATGCCCAGGCGAACAGCAACCAGGAAGAGGCGGCGGTCAAGACCTTGGAGGAGGCGCGCGACGCTTACCGCAGCATCGATGGTCTCAGGCTCGACGACCTGCCCGCCGCAGTCGCCTTTGCCGAAGCGTCCGGCTGGCAGATGAATGCATTGCAAGCCCTAGGCCGGTCCGACCAGGTCAGAAAGGTCGGCGAGGAGGCCATGCGGGTAGCCGGGCAGGTAATTGAGCAGCACCCAGGGCACATGTCGGCGCTGCGCGCCCGGGGCTTGATCGCCGGCGGCCTTGCCCAGACCGAAGGCTTCAATCTTCACGCTCGCAAGGCATTCGCATTGGTTGAGCAAGAGGCGGGCGACTGGGAGGCGATTGTCAAGCTCGACCCGAGCAACCAGATCGCCTGGCACAACTTGGTGGGCGGGCGGCTTGGAATGGGGTTCTGGTCGCTGAGTTCGGGCGACGTTCGTGAAGCCCAGGAGCAATGGCGCGCGGGGCTTGCCGTCGAGCAACACGCAAAAGAGTCAGCCATCATGGGAACCATACTTTCGCTCACGGCCGGGTACCTTACGATGCTCGAGGCCGACCTGGGCAACCGGCAGGCCGCACAAACGGCGCTTGCGGCGAACCGTCGCCTCGTCGAAATCGCTGTCCGTGGCCTTCCGGCAGATTCGTTCGGGCGAAACTATCTGCCAGAGTTCCTGGGTTACTATGGTTTTCCGACGAGCGGATTTGGTTACGGCATGTACGCGCTTCCATTCACGGCCGGTGACAATGAGACCGTTCGCAGAGAGGCTTTGGCGTCGGCCCGGCGCCTGGAGCAGATAAAGAATGTCACCCCCCAGCAAGAGCTGGACAGGAACCGCGCGTTGGAGATGGCGCACCGGACCGCGGCCGAGGCCTCCTACCGCCTTAATGACTACGGCGCAGCCGACGCGCAAATCAAACGAACCCTGGAAATCCGAAAGTCCATTCCGACGCGCACGCTGAACGATGAGCGCGATTCAAGCGACCAGCTTATGCTCGCTGCCATGATCGCCGCCCGACTGGAACGCTATGCCGAGGCGCAGCAGATCATCGAGCCGGTGCTCAAATTCCACAGGAGCCTTTACGAGCGCAAAGATAACGAGGATCTCCTCCAGCATGTTGAGTTCGCGCAGGCGCTCTACGTCTCTGCACTCGCAGCGCCGGGGCAGAAGAGTGCGCAGTTGACGGAGGCAGTCAAGGTCATGGATGGCCTCCCGCCCGCCATGCGCCAGCAAGTCAGCAATACCGTCTTGCGCAACTGGATCGCCGAAGAACAAAAGAAGCGTCGTTGATCACCCTCGCGAGGCGCGAGGAGATTTCCATGCAGCGCGATCATTCCGCTTCGGTCGACTCCGCCGCGGGCGCCGTCGAGCGCATCAGCAAACATCTCGAGCATGGTGCGCCCTGGGACGCCTGCGATGCCTTCCGCGACGCGATCGATCTCCACCCGCAGGATGCTGAGCTGCTCTACTGGGGCGCGCTGGCTCATGCACGCTTGGGAGCGATCCACGCGGCGCGTGCGCTGCTCGATCGGGCCCAGGCGGCCTCGCCGGAGCCGGGTCGGCTCACCGACATCCTGAGCCTGCGCGGCCGGCTGTGGAAAGACGCCTATCACCGTGCACCGGACGGCCCTGACGCGATGGCGCTCGCCGAGCGCGCGCGCGACGAATACCTCGCGAACTACGACCGCGAGCACGATCCCTTTCCCGGCATCAACGCGGCGACGCTGTCGTGGTTGCTCGGTGATCGCGCTCAGGCGCAACGGCTTGCGGGAGAGGTAGCCGCTCGCCTCGCTGCCCAAGCGGCGCCGCGCACCTTCTGGGACATCGCGACCGCCGGCGAAGCCGAGCTTCTCCTCGGTCAATTCGACCAGGCGCGCGAGTCCTACGCCGCTGCCTACCGGGCGGCCGCAGGCGACGCGGGAAGCATTGCCACGATGCGCCGGCAGATCAACATGCTCGCTCGGGCGCTGCCCGAGGCGCGCGAGATCGCCCAGGTGCTACCGGTACCCGACGTCATGGCGTTTGCCGGTCACATGATCGACGCGCCGGGACGCCCGGTACCGCGGTTTCCGCCCGCTCTCGCTCCCGCCGTTCGCGCCGAGCTGCACGAGCAGCTCGCGCGCCTGCATCAGCCCATCGTCTACACGTCGGCCGCGTGCGGCGCTGATTTGCTTTTCGTCGAGGCGGCGCTCGAGCGCGGCGCCGAGGTGAATGTCGTGCTGCCGTTCGATCGCGACGATTTCCTGCGCACGAGCGTGGCGGTCGCCGGCGACGAATGGGTCGCGCGCTTCGAGGCGGCGCTCGCTCGCGCGATGCGCGTCATCATGGCCACCGAGGAGAGCCATCTTGGCGACGACGTGCTGTTCGAGCACGCGGCGATGCTGCTCGAGGGATTCACGGTGCTGCGGGCCTCGCAGCTCGAGACCACGCCTGCCATGCTCTGCGTCATCGATGCGGAGTCGACCGGCCGGCTAGGCGGCACGCACGCATCGCTCGAGCGCTGGCAGCGCAACATCGGCACCGCGCGGACGATCGACCTCGCGAAGCTGCGCATCAGTGCGAAGGCTCATCCCGGGCGAAGCGGGGCAGGCGACCAGCGCAGCGAACGATCTGCCGTCGTTACTGATCACCAACCATTCGGCAGCAGCACATTCCTCGCTGACCCTCTCCGGAATGACATGCCGCGTCCGCAGCGCACCATGAAGGCGATGGTGTTCGCGGACTTCGCGGGCTCGAGCCGGCTGCACGATGCGATGGCGCCCCTTTTTCAGGAAAGCTTCTGGAAGATCGGCGCGGCTCAGATCGAAGCTTCGCGCGCCAAGCCGCTGCTCGCGACGACGTGGGGCGACGCGCTGTACGTCGTATTCGATTCGGCGCGCGAAGGCGCCGAGTTCGCGCTCGCTTTCCTCGAACGCGTGAGCGCCGTGGACTGGACCGCTATGGGTCTGCTCGAATCCAGCCAGGTTCGCACCGCCCTGCACGCCGGGCCCGTGTTCAGCGGCTTCGACCCGATCATGGGCCGCCAAAACTATTTCGGCTCGAGCGTCACCAAGTGTGCGCGCATCGAGCCGGTCACGCCTCCGGGCATGGTGTATGCGAGCGAGGCGTTCGCAGCGACGCTTGCCGCGACCGGACAGACCGAGTTCGAGCTCGAGTACGTCGGTCAGCTCGCGCTCGCCAAAGGCTACGGCGCGTCACGCATCTACCGCGTGGAGCGGCGCTGAAAACGCCGGGGGCCGATCGCCGCGATCAGCCGCAGGCGCCGCCGAGCAACCCAACCTTCAGCTCAGGATTCGGGGGATCGCCGAGCCAGATCGAGAAGAGCGCCTTCGCGAAGTCGTCGCCCTTGATCGTGCCCTTGACCGTTCCGTTCACGTCGACTTGCACGCCCGTCCCCGGCGTAGAAATGAAGGCCAGCTTCTCGCCGCTCTTCATGTCGGTCATCCAGCCGTTGAGCGTGGCGACGCGATCCTTGAGCGCCGGCAGCTCGGCCTTCGCGTTCTTCTCGAAGGCCTCGTTCCAGCCCTTGACGATGTCCTCTGCACCGACGTTGCGCACGAACTGGAGAGCCATTTCCTTCGGCGTGTTCGATGCGAGGATCGCGTTCGCGTCGTTCGAAACCTTGGTTAGGTAAAGAGCGCCGACGTACACGTTGACCTTGAACACGGTCGCCTGCCGCAAGCCGAGACCGTTCAGAACGAGCGCGCTTCCCGCCACCTGGACCTGGTCCGGGAAATTGACGCCCTTGCATTCCTTGCCATGCGCGAGCCCGGCGCTCGTGAACGCGATTGCTACCGCCAGCAGCAAATTACGTCGCATGATCTTCCCCTCGCCGAATGAAAACTCGGTTCCGCCGAGAGATCACTCGCCTCCCGACAGCCATTCTTGGGTGACTGTATCACGCCGGAACGGCCGCGGAATTGAGCGAGGCGATCACATCGGCGCCAGGTTCCCGTTGACCATCCACGGCGTCCCGAAGCGGTCGACGAGCATACCGAAGGCCTCGGCCCAGAACGTCTTGTCGAGCGGCATGGTCACCTTGCCGCCTTCTGCCAACGCTTCGAACACCCGCTTGGCCTCCGCGACCGTAGGATAGGTCAGCGAGAGCGAGAAGCCCTTCATGCCCTGGTAGTGTCCGGGCATCGCGTCGGAGGCCATCAGCTTGCGATCGCCCAGATTCAGGCTTGCATGCATGATGCGGTCCCCGCTGCCGGGCGGCGTCTGGCCGGCGATCGGCGATTGCGCGTGGGTCATCAGTACTTCAAGCTTGCCGCCGAGCACGCGCTCGTAAAAACGCATCGCTTCGGCGCAGTTGCCGTCAAAAAACAGGTACGAACCTAGCGTTGCTGCCATGACATCCCTTCGCTGATTGCTCCGTTTGTGGTCGCGGGGGCCGAATCCATCCAGTCCCGACGTGACGCGGGTCTCTGCTTATGCCTTCGCGCGCTTCTCGGCCTTGCCGCGCAACAGCTCTTCCTGCCTGCGCATTTCCGGAGTGAACTCCTCGCCGAAGTCTTCTGCTTCGAACACCTGGCGAATCTCGATCTCGGCATCCTCGCCGGGCATCGGATGCGGGCAGCGCTTGACCCATTCGATCGCCTCCTGCTTCGACTTCACCTTCCACATCCAGAACCCCGCGATCAGTTCCTTCGTCTCGGGAAACGGGCCGTCGACGACGGTTCGCTTGCTCCCGGAGAATCTCACGCGTGCGCCCTTCGAGCTCGGCTGCAGCCCATCGCCGGCCAGCAGCACGCCTGCTTTCGACAGCTCTTCGTTGAAAGCGCCCATCTCGGCGAGAAGCTCTTTGCTCGGCAGGGCGCCGGCTTCGGTGTTCTTCGTGGCTTTGACGATGACCATGAATCTCATTGCGATATCTCCTTTGCGTTGAGGGTTTTAGCGCCGTCCGACTGAGATGCTGGCGGCTCCTGTTCACTA